>NZ_CP040695.2:3795126-4111387 GCF_005954645.2 Nocardioides sp. S-1144 | reverse complement strand
TGGTTCCGCGACGTCGTCGGTGAGGTCGCCGGCTGGGACGGTGTCGCGCTGCGGCTGCACGTGGAGGACCAGGGCTTCTCGGCCGACCTGCTGCGCCGCGGCGACGTGCTCGGCGCGGTCACCTCCGACCCCGTCGCGGTGCAGGGCTGCGCGGTGGAGCCGCTCGGCTCGCTGCGCTACCGGCCGGCGGCGTCCCCGGCGTTCGCGGAGCGCTGGCGGCACGGCCGCGGCGCCGACTGGGCGCGGATGCCGGTGGTGGTGTTCAACGAGAAGGACGCGCTCCAGCACGAGCTGCTGGCCGCGCGCGGCCTCGGCCCGCCGCCGGTCGCGCACCGCGTGCCCACCTCGACCGACTACCACGAGGCGGTCCGCCGCGGCCTGGGCTGGGGGCTGCTCCCGGCACCCCAGCTCGACCCCGACCTGGCCTCCGGCGCGCTGGTGCTGCTCTCGGCCCGCGACCGCGTCGACGTCCCGCTGCACTGGCAGCGCTGGCGGCTCGACTCGCCCGTCCTGGCCCGGCTGACCGAGACGGTCCGGGCGGCCGCCGCGCCGGCGCTCCGACCTGCTCGCTGACCACCCCGGACGCTGACCCGTCGCTGATCAGCGACGGGTCAGTGCGACAACGACGCCGACCCGTCGCTGATCAGCGACGGGTCGGCGGGGTTGGTGGTGCGGGTGGGTCAGAACGCGGACTCGTCGAGGTCCATCAGGGAGAGGTCGGTGGCCTCGGCGATGGCGCGCTCGGCGGAGATCTTCGGCAGGTTGTACTGGGCGAAGAACTGGGCCGCGGCGACCTTGCCCTCGTAGAACGACTTGTCCTTCGGCGAGACCTCGCCGCCGAGCTTGCCGAGGGCGACGTCGGCGCCGCGCAGCAGCAGCCAGGCGCAGACGACGTCGCCGAGCACCATCAGCAGGCGGGTGGTGTTGAGCCCCACCTTGTAGATGTTGCGGATGTCGTCCTGGGCCGACATGAGCTCGTTGATCATGTGGCCGACGATGGCGTTGGCGTCGTCGAGGGCGGTGGCCAGGAGTGCGCGCTCGCTCTTGAGGCGGCCGTTGCCGCCCTCGGCGTCGAGGAACTTCTGGATCTCGGCCGCGATGGTGCCGAGCGCCCTGCCCTGGTCCTTGACGATCTTGCGGAAGAAGAAGTCCTGGCCCTGGATCGCGGTCGTGCCCTCGTAGAGGGTGTCGATCTTGGCGTCGCGGACGTACTGCTCCAGCGGGTACTCCTGCAGGAAGCCGGAGCCACCGAAGGTCTGCAGCGACTCGGTGCCGAGCAGCACCCACGAGCGCTCCGAGCCGTAGCCCTTGACGATCGGGAGCAGCAGGTCGTTGACGGCGTTCGCGAGCTTGGCGTCCTCGCCCAGGCCCTCGCCGTGGTGCTCGGCGAGCTGGATCCGGTCCTGCCACGTCGCGGTGTAGAGCACCAGCGAGCGCATCGCCTCGGAGAAGGACTTCTGCACCATCAGCGAGCGGCGGACGTCGGGGTGGTGGGTGATCGTGACGCGCGGCGCGGTCTTGTCGCCGGACTGCGTCAGGTCGGCGCCCTGCTGGCGCTGCTTGGCGTACTCGAGGGCGTTGAGGTAGCCGGTCGAGAGGGTGGCGATGGCCTTGGTGCCGACCATCATCCGGGCGTTCTCGATGACCTGGAACATCTGCGCGATGCCGTGGTGGACCTCGCCGAGCAGCCAGCCGCGGGCGGGCTCTCCGTTGCCGACGGAGGAGTCGCCGAAGGTGACCTCGCAGGTGTTGGAGACCTTGATGCCCATCTTGTGCTCGACGTTGGTCACGTAGACGCCGTTGCGCTCGCCGGTGAGCTCGCCGGTCTCGTGGTCGAAGTGGTGGTGGGGCACCAGGAACAGCGAGAGGCCCTTGGTGCCCGGGCCGCCGACGCCCTCGACGCCCACCGGGCGGGCGAGGACGAGGTGCATGATGTTCTCGCTCATGTCGTGCTCGGCCGAGGTGATGAAGCGCTTGACGCCCTCAATGTTCCACGAGCCGTCGGCGTTGGCGGTGGCGCGGGAGCGGCCGGCGCCGACGTCGGAGCCGGCGTCGGGCTCGGTGAGGACCATGGTGCAGCCCCACTGGCGCTCGACCATGATCTGGGCGATCCGCTTGTCGCGGTCGTTGCCGTTGCGGTGCACGACCTGCGCGAACGCGGGGCCGGCGGCGTACATCCACACCGGCGCGTTGGCGCCGAGCACCATCTCGGCCGTGGCCCACACCAGCGAGGAGGGCGCCGGCGTGCCGCCGAGGTCCTCGTTGATCTGCAGGCGCCAGAACTCGGCGTCCATCCAGGCGCGGTAGCTCTTCTGGAACGACTCGGGGATCGGCGCGGTGTTCGTGGCGGGGTCGAAGACCGGCGGGTTGCGGTCGCTGTCCTCGTACGACGCGGCGAGGTCCTCGCGGGAGAGCCGCTCCACCTCCGCCAGGATCGAGCGCGCCGACTCACCGTCGACGTCGGCGAACGGGCCGGTGCCCAGGATCTCGTCGCGACCGAGCACCTCGAAGAGGTTGAACTCGATGTCGCGCAGGTTGCTCTTGTAGTGGCTCACGGGCTCACCGTTCCTTGATCTCGTCGTGGAGCTCGGTCCTGCCCGCCGCTCAACAGTGCGGGCTACCGACCAGTAACTTGATGATAGGAGCCCGGCTCGGCCTGTGCAAGAACCGGGTGACGTCGACGAGGGGCGTCCCGGACGAGCGGCACGGCGTTCGGCGCGGCGACCAGGGCGGAGACCGGATGCTTCCGGGGGTGCCATGTCCAGTGATCGACCCGACATATCTGACACACTGGCCCTATGCGAGTTTCCGCCAAGTCCGACTACGCGCTGCGTGCCCTCATCGAGATGGCCGGGCGCGAGGACGGCAAGGCGGTCAGCGCCGAGGAGCTCGGCCGGCTGCAGGAGATCCCGCACGGCTTCCTCCAGGCGATCCTGGCCGACCTGCGCCGCGCCGGCGTCGTGATGTCGCAGCGCGGGCAGTCGGGCGGCTGGCGGATGGGACGCCCGGCCACCGACGTCTCGGTCGCCGACGTCATCCGCGCCGTCGACGGTCCGCTCGTCTCGGTCTACGGCCTGCGCCCGGAGTCGGTCACCTACAACGAGTCCGCCGACGTCCTCCAGCACGTCTGGATCGCGGCGCGTCGCTCCCTGCGCGACGTCTTCGAGCAGGTCTCCATCCAGCAGCTGGCCGACGGCAAGCTGCCCAAGGCGGTCACCTCGCGCACCGCCGACGAGGACGCCTGGCAGCCGCACTGACGCTGGCTGCGGTCGGCGTGGCGGGGCCGGGGGCTTCGTCGGCGCTCGCTGGCGCTCGCTTGCTCAGCCTCCGGGTTACGCCACCTCGGAGAGGCGGCGCTTCAGCTTGCGCTTCTTCTTCTCCGACTTCGCCAGCTGCCGCTCGAGGTCGTCGGCGCGACGGCGGAGCAGCTCGACCTCGTGGCGGGCGAGGTCGAGGGCGGCGGTGAGGTCGTCGACGGAGTCGGCGCACCGGAGGTCGGGCTCGAGGGCGGCGAGGTCGCCGACGACGTCGTACGGCGAGGAGGCCAGCAGGTCGGCCCACGTGCCGGCGAGCCGGCGCAGGTCGGCCGCCCGGGCCGCGGGGACGACGTCCTGACCCGACGTGACCGAGGGAGTCTCCGGACCGACCCGCAGCGACGCCGTCCCGAACCCGACGACACGGCCGAACGAGCGCCAGGTGCCGGCGCCGTCGGACCCGACGATGACGTGCAGCCGGCCGGGGTCGGGCACGGCCGCCGCCCAGCGGTCCAGGACCGACGCGAGGTCGCGACCGGGGTCGCCGGGGATGGTCCAGGCGTCGGGGGCGCGGGCGGTCACCACCACGTGCACGTCGAAGGCGTCGAGCGCGGCGACGAGGGTCCGGGCGCGGTCCGGGGGCGCGGCGGCGAGCAGCGGCCGGCTCAGGACGACGGTGTCCCGGCCGCGACCGGCGTCGCGGCGCAGGCCCGCCCAGGTGCCGTCGCCCTCGGCCGGCTCGGCCGGACGACGCACGCCGAGATCGAGCAGCGCGTGCGCGTGGGAGTCCAGCGCGGTGCCGACGACGTCGCCGGACCCGTCGTCCAGGCCGACGTGGACGAACGCCTGACGCTTGCGGGGCATGGGCGCAGCGTCCCCCGCCGTCGTGGCCGGCAGGTGAACGCGGGACGTCGTCCGCGCGGCACCCGGTGGGCGGGGTCGCGACGGGGCGGCGTCCTAGCGGACCCGGAGGTCCTCGGGCACGCCGGCGACCGCGCGCTGGAGCCAGGTCACCAGGGGCTTCAGAGCGCGCCAGTCGTCGCGGATCAGCGTGAGGACCGCCGGGGTGTGGATGACCTTCTCGAACCCGTACGGCCGGCCGAGGATGATCTGCCGGTGCCGCAGCAGGTCGATGCGGGGGTGGTCGGCGTCGAAGCCGCGCGGGGTCGTCTTGAGCCGGTCGCCGCCGAGCTCGAACCCGGACCGCTCCAGCTTCGAGACGACGCGCCGCAGGGCCGGGCCGGTCCTGTCGTCGGCGACGGCGGCGCGGATCGCGCCCAGCCGGGCGCCGCTGGCCTCGTAGAAGCCGGCGCCGACGCGCACGCCCCGCGGCGACAGCTCGACGTACCAGCCCATCGACGGGCCGGCCGCGACGAACGCGCCCTGGTGGGTCTTGTACGGCGTCTTGTCCTTCGCGAACCGGACGTCGCGGTAGGGCCGGAAGATCTTCACCGCCCCGAACTCGGGCTCGAGCGCCGCCGACAGAGCCGCGAACGGCTTCTTCACCGACTCGTCGTAGACCTCCTTGTGGGCCTCCCAGAAGGACTTGGTGTTGTCCATCTCGAGGTCGTCGTAGAAGTCGAGCGCGGCGACGGGGAAGCCTTGGAACTGCACGGGTCGAGGCTACGTCGGCCGTCGCGGCCGACGACCGTCAGGTACGAGCGGCCCCGTTGCTCTCCCCGGACCGGCTGCGGGGGTCTCGGCACGCTTGTGCGCCCTCGTTCCTCGGGCGCGTCGCTTGCTCGACCTTCGATCGCCCGCGACACCTCGTTCGTTCCTCACGAGGTGTCGGCGATCTCGAGCGGATGACGAGACTCGAACTCGCGACATCGACCTTGGGAAGGTCGCGCTCTACCAACTGAGCTACATCCGCACTGCTGCGGCGACGATGCTAGCCCACCCCGGTCGGGTCAGTCGGCGACAGGTCGGGAGAACGTGCCGTGGCGGGGCGCGAGGCCGTCGCCCGAGGAGCGCCCGGTCAGCCGGCGGTGGACCCACGGCGCGGCCGAGGTGCGCACCCAGACGGCGTTCTGGCGCAGCACGTCGGCGCGGCGGTCCGACGTCGCCAGCGGGGTCGGGGCCAGCGGCGCGAGCTCGTGCGGCACCCCGAGCACGTCGAGGACGGCGGTCGCCATCCGCTGGTGGCCGGCCGGTCCCATGTGCAGCCGGTCGGGGTCCCAGAGGCCCCAGTCGCGGTACTCGCGCATCCGCCAGAAGTCGACGATGCTCGCGCCGTGCCGGTCGGCGCTCTCGCGCACCAGCTCGTTGTAGAGCGCGAACCGGCCGCGGAGCAACTTGAACGTGGCCGACCCACCCGGGTCGAACGCCGTCCACACGAGCAGGCGGGCGCCGGTCGCGGCGAGCCGGCCGAGGGCGGCGTCGTAGTCGGCGACGAGGGCGTCGAGGTCGACCTGGGGCCGCAGGATGTCGTTGCCGCCGGCGTAGATGGTGACCAGGTCGGGCTCGAGGTCCACGGCGGGGCCGACCTGCTCGGCGATGATCGCGCGCAGCTTGCGCCCGCGGATGGCGAGGTTGGCGTAGCCGAACGCGGGCTCGTCGTGCCCCAGCACCTCGGCCACCCGGTCGGCCCAGCCGCGGACGCCGTTCGGCCGGCCCGGGTGCAGGTCGCCGACGCCCTCGGTGAAGGAGTCGCCGAGCGCGACGTAGCGGCGGTAGGGGTGCGTGCTCACCCGGCGATTGTGCTCGGCCGGCCCGGGCGCGCCGACGGTAGGGTGCCAGCGTGCTGCTGTCAGATCGCGACATCATGGCCGAGATCGACGCGGGCCGGGTCGGCCTCGACCCCTGGGACCCCGGGATGGTGCAGCCGTCCTCGGTCGACGTGCGCCTCGACCGCTACTTCCGGGTCTTCGAGAACCACCGCTACCCCCACATCGACCCGGCCGCCGACCAGTCCGACCTGACCCGGGTGGTCGAGCCCCAGGGCGACGAGCCGTTCATCCTGCACCCCGGCGAGTTCGTGCTCGGCTCGACCTACGAGGTCGTGTCGCTGCCCGACGACATCGCCGCCCGGGTGGAGGGCAAGTCGTCGCTCGGCCGGCTCGGCCTGCTCACCCACGCGACCGCCGGCTTCGTCGACCCCGGCTTCTCCGGGCACGTGACCCTCGAGCTCGCGAACGTGGCGACCCTCCCGATCAAGCTCTACCCCGGCATGAAGATCGGCCAGTTCTGCTTCTTCCGGCTCAGCTCGCCCTCCGAGCACCCCTACGGCTCGGAGAAGTACGGCTCGCGCTACCAGGGCCAGCGCGGCCCGACGCCGTCCCGGTCGTTCCAGAGCTTCCACCGCACGCCGATCTGAGCCGGGTCGGCCGGCGTCCGGGATTTCCCCGGTCGACCGGGGAAGTCTGAACTGGGGGGCCGGGATATCGCCCCCCAAGTTCAGGGATCCCCGGCCGACCGGGGAAATCCCGGCGGCTCCGGATAAGGTGACCCTAAGTAAGGTCAACCTGACTCGAGAGGCCACCATGACTACCACCACCACCGATCTCCCGATGCTGATCGAGGAGGTGGAGTGCGTGTCGGTCGAGCGGGTGTCGCCGAGCTTCGTGCGCGTCGAGCTCGGGTCGCCGGCGCTCGCCGAGCTCGACCGGAACGACCGCTCCTACGACCAGCGGGTCAAGCTGATCTTCGCCGACGGCGACCACCCGCTGCCGTCCTTCGCCGGGGCCGACGACTCCTGGTACGCGACCTGGATGACCAAGCCGCTCTCGGAGCGTGGCCACATGCGCACCTACACGGTCCGCGAGGTGCGCGGCGAGGGCGTCGACACCCGGCTGGTCGTCGACTTCATCGTCCACGACGGCGACTGCGGTCCCGGCGGCACCTGGGGTGCGCGCGCCCGCGTCGGTGACCGGCTGGTGCTGATGGCGCCGCGCCGCGGGTACCTCTACGGCGGCATCGAGTTCGTGCCCGGGGACGCCAGCCGGCTGCTCCTGGTCGGCGACGAGACCGCCGTCCCGGCGATCGCGGCGATCCTCGAGCAGCTCGACGTCGGCGCGCAGGGCGCCGCGTTCCTGGAGGTGCCGTTCAGCGACGACGTCCTGACGCTGCAGCACCCGCCCGGCATCAGCGTGCACTGGGTGCCCCGTGACGGCGCGCCGCGCGGCGAGGCCCTGGACGTCGCCGTGCTGGGCTACCTCGGCGCCGGCCCGGTCGACCTCGACGTGTCCGACGACGAGGTCGACCCCGACCTGTGGGAGACCCCCACGCACTCGTCGTCCGGCGAGGACGTCGCCGAGCACGCGGGTCCCGTCGGTCACGACTGGGACGGGCTCTACGCCTGGATCGCCGGCGAGTCGAAGATCGTCACCGGGCTGCGCCGCGCGCTGGTCAAGGACCTCGGCATCGACCGCCACCAGGTGGCCTTCATGGGCTACTGGCGCCACGGCGTCGCGATGCGGTCCTGACGCCGGGAGGACTCAGGCGTCGAGGCGGTCGGCGACGGCGCGCACGCGCTGGGCCATCCGGCGGCGCCGGGTCTGGCGGCGGGCGCTGAGGAGGTCGGTGCGGGCCCGGTCCTGGCCGGTGAGCCCGGTCGCGAGGACGGCGGAGTGGTTGCGGCGCAGCTCGTAGTCGAGCAGCTGGGTGGCGTTGTTCATGGCGGTGCTCCTCGTGGCCGGGACGGGTGCGCGGCCGGTTCGTGGGTGACGTGGACGGGGGACGGGGACGGGCTCAGAGCTGGGTGAGGACGATGTCGCCGCTGACCGTCTTGGCCCGCAGCTCGACGTAGTCGGCGCCGTCCTCGGGCTGGCCGGCGCCCTCGAGCGTGGAGTGGATGCGCCCGGTGACGGTGGAGACGTCGGTCCACACCGGGACGCCGGCGGGGATGCCGACGCGGACGTCGCCCGAGGCGCCCTTGACCTGCACCCGGCCGGCGCTGACCGAGGCGATCTGGAGGTCGCCGGAGCCGGTCGTGAGGCCGACGTCGGTGCGGGCCTGGCCGATGTGGAGGTCGCCGGAGCCGGTCTTGACGGCCGTGGCGCCGTTCGACTCGCGGATCTGGACGTCGCCCGAGCCGGTCGAGACCGCGGCGTCGCTGCCCGCGGTGCCGATCGTGACGTCGCCGGAGCCGCTCTTGACGCGCAGCGACCCGGTGACCGAGACCAGGGTGATGTCGCCCGAGCCGGTCTCCACCAGGCCCGCGCCGGCGACGTCCTGGACGCGCACGTCGCCGGAGCCCGACCGCAGGTGGCAGGTGCCGATGGTGCCGGTGACGTGCAGGTCGGCGCTGCCGAGCTTGGTGACGACGCCGCTGCCGTCGGGGACGGTGACGACGACGTCGAGCCGGCGCTCGCCGCCGAGGAACCCGCCGCGCTGGCGGGGGGCGATGATCCGCAGGCGGTCGCCGTCGAGCTCGACGAGGGTCTCGGCGGCGTCGGGGCCGTCGAGGGTGACCCGGGTCTCGACGGTGTCGGTGGCGTGGACCTCGACCGCGCCCTTGCCGATCTCGACGTAGACCTCGACGGGCTGGTGGGTCTCGAACTGGTGCTCGCTCATGGTGGCTGCTCCCTGGCTGGTCGTGCTCGGGTGGTGGAGGGTGTGCTCGTCCACGGGGCCGGCCTGCTGCCGGTCCCGGGGTGCTGCTGGGCGGGGTGCTACCGAGTGGTCAGACCCAGCCGTTCATCCGCTTGGACCCACGGTTGCCGCGGGTGTTGGGGAAGCCGTCGCCGCCGAAGAACGGCAGGCTCGACAGGTCGATGTCGACGTTGATCGCGGCGTCGCCCTGGCCCCGGGTGGCGGACCGGATGACGTTGACCAGCCACGTGTTGAGCGACTGCCCGGCGCCGGCGGCGGCGTCCTCGGCGCGAGCCTTGACCGACTCGGGCAGGCGCAGGGTGATCCGCGCCATCCCGCCGTCCTCGGCCTCCTCGGGCGGGGCCGGCGGCAGCGGCGGCGTGGGCGGTGCCGGCGGCGCGGGCGGGCCCGCGAGGTGCTGGGCGGCGGCGCTGTCGACGACGAAGGCGAGGTCGCGGCCGTCGAGCCGGACGTCGACGCCGCCGGCCGGCATCTCGGCGGTGATCTCGGCGCAGGCCTGGCTGATCGCCTCCATCAGCGCGAGTCGGGCGGCGGGGTCGAGCGCGAAGCTGAGCCGCTCGGCGGCGTTGCGCAGCTCGTCGCCGGCCCCCTCGGCCGCGGCCAGCAGGTCGCGCCGGAGGTGGTCGACGTAGGGGGTGATGTCCATGCGCACCACTCTGACATCGCCGGTGATGTCATGTCAACCCATTCTGACGTCACAGTGACATCAGATGATGTCAGGTGGTGTCAGCCGGGTGGTTCCGCCCGTCCGTAGGGGTGAAGGCCGTCACGGCCGGGCGGTCCTAGGTTCGGAAGGCTCTGCTGACCCCCCGGGAGGGAACCCACATGTCCTCGGTGCTGCCGATGGCCACGATCATCGACGCGAACTTCGTCGACTACCTGATCGTCGGCATCTACTTCGCGTTCGTGCTCGGGATCGGGGTGATGGCGCGCCGTCAGGTCTCCGACTCGGTCGACTTCTTCCTGTCCGGGAGGTCGCTGCCGGCCTGGGTGACCGGCCTGGCCTTCGTCTCGGCCAACCTCGGCGCGGTCGAGATCATGGGCATGTCGGCCAACGGCGCGGAGTTCGGGCTGCCGACGCTGCACTACTTCTGGATCGGCGCGATCCCGGCCATGCTCTTCCTCGGCGTGGTGATGATGCCCTTCTACTACGGCTCGAAGGTCCGCTCGGTGCCGGAGTTCATGCTCCGGCGCTTCGGTCCCGCGGCGCACCTGGTCAACGCGCTCTCCTTCGCGGTGGCGCAGCTGCTCATCGCCGGCATCAACCTCTACCTGCTCGCCAGCATCATCAAGGCGATGCTCGGGTGGGAGCTCTGGATCTCCCTCGTGGTGGCCGCGGTCGTCGTCCTCACCTACATCACGCTCGGCGGGCTGAGCGCGGCGATCTACAACGAGGTGCTGCAGTTCTTCGTGATCGTGGCCGCCCTGCTGCCGCTGACCCTGATCGGCCTGCACCAGGTCGGCGGCTACAGCGGGCTGAAGGACAAGATCACCGAGGCGGCGCCGACGGCCGCCGACGCCGACGCCCAGCTCAACTCGTGGCCCGGCACCAACCTGACCGGCATCGACAACGAGGTGCTGTCGGTCATCGGCATCGTCCTCGGCCTCGGCTTCGTGCTCTCCTTCGGCTACTGGACGACGAACTTCGTCGAGGTGCAGCGGGCGATGGCCTCCGACTCGATCTCCTCGGCGCGCAAGACCCCGATCATCGGTGCCTTCCCAAAGATCCTGGTCCCCTTCATCACGATCCTGCCCGGCATGATCGCCGCCGTCGCGGTGGCCGAGATCGTCCAGACCAAGGCGGGCGAGACGGTGGCGGGCGGCGCGTCCGGGGACGGCGTGAAGTTCAACGACTCGCTGCTCTACCTGATGCGCGACGTCCTGCCGAACGGCCTGCTCGGCATCGCGATCGCCGGCCTGCTGGCGGCGTTCATGGCCGGCATGGCGGCCAACATCTCGGCGTTCAACACCGTCTTCAGCTACGACCTGTGGCAGTCCTACGCCGTCAAGGACCGCAGCGACGGCTACTACCTGAAGGTCGGGCGCCTCGCCACCATCGGCGCCACCGTGGTCGCGATCTTCACCGCCGGGCTGGCGGCCAACTTCGACAACATCATGGACTACCTCCAGACGCTGTTCGGGTTCTTCAACGCGCCGCTGTTCGCGACGTTCATCCTCGGCATGTTCTGGAAGCGGATGACGCCGACCGCCGCCTGGATCGGCCTGGTTGCCGGCACCCTCTCGGCGGTGGCGGTGGCGTTCCTCAGCGAGGACGCCTTCGGCAGCGCCAGCCTCGGGGTGATCGGGCTCAGCGGTCAGGGCGCCTCGTTCGTGGCCGCCGGCGCCGCCTTCGCCGTCGACATCGTGCTCAGCGTCGTGATCTCGCTGGTGACCAAGCCCCGGCCGGCGTCCGAGCTCGTCGGGCTGGTCTACTCCGAGACGCCGAAGGACACGCTCGTCGACGAGAACGAGGCGGGGTACCCCTGGTACCGGCGCACCGTGCCGCTCGCGGGCGTCGCGCTGGGTCTCGTCGTCGTCCTCAACTTCATCTTCTAGGGAAGGAGCGACCATGGCTCAGCCGACCGGCTCCAAGAAGCACACCGCGGGCGCGCTCGACATCCGCAACGTCATCGGCGCGCTGTTGTTCGTCTACGGCGCCATCCTGCTCGTCACCCGGCTCGTCTCGGGCGACGAGGGCGGGGAGAACTCCGCGGGCGTCAACGCCAACCTGTGGGCGGGCCTCGCGCTGGCCGCCGTCGGCGCCGGGTTCATGATCTGGTCGCGGGTGCGCCCGATCGTCGTGCCCGAGCACGTCGACTCGCCCGAGGACCTGACCCCGCCGAAGCGCTGACGCGGGCGGTCCGGGTCGTCAGCCGAGGAACATGGCCCGGGCGGCGTCCACGCCCTCGACGGTGACGTCGGGGTGCTGCTGCCCGGCCCAGCGCGCCGCGGTGAGGCGCAGCCGGTCGGAGACGAGCGCCTCCTCGCCGCGCGCGTCGCGCGAGATCCCGTCGGGCAGGTAGCCGAGCCTGCGCGAGACGCCCTGGGACGCCCGGTTGTCGGGGAAGACCTCGGTGGTGGCGTCGAGGGCGCCGAGGTGGTCGAAGGCCAGCGTCAGCAGCCCGACCCGGGCCTCCGTGCCGAGACCGGCCCCCTGGTGCTCGACGCCGAGCCACGAGGACGTCGTCACCTCGCGCACGACCCGGAAGTCCCGGGCGCGCAGCGACACCGCGCCCACCGGCCGGTCGTCGAGGAAGACGCAGAGCCCCAGCGACCAGTCCTCGGGTCGCCACGCGTGCAGCTGGGACCAGTGACCGCGGAGCACGCGCGCGGCCCGCTCGGTGGGGGTGCCGTCGGTCCACGGCGTCAGGAACGGGCGCTCCTCCGGGCCGTGCACGCCGCGGCCGGCGAGCTCGGCCAGCGCGGCCAGCTCGTCGAGGTCGGGCAGGCGGAGGCAGAGGCGTCCGGTCCGGACGCGGAGACCGTAGGTGGGCCAGATGTCGGCGAGCACGCGTCAGTGTCGCCGACGCAGCGACGGCGGCGCACCCGGGTTCCGGGTCCGCCGCCGTCATCAGGGGATCGAGCTCGGGGCTCAGAGGTCGAAGAGCGAGCCCTCGCCGATCTCCACGTCCGTGCGGGGCTGGTGGGCCTCGCCGCTGCTCGTGCTCGTCGGCCGGGGCTCGTCCTCGGGCTCCGGGTCCGGCCCGACGTCGGGCTCGGCCTCAGGCTCCGCCTGGGCCTGGGCCTGGGCCTCGGGCTCGGTCTGGACCTCGGGCTCGGCCACCGCGGCGGCGGGCTCGGGCTCGGGCTCGTCGGAGGCGATCGCGGTCGCGGCGGCGCTGACCGCCGCGCCACCGGACAGCGTGCCCGGCTCGCCCTCGCGGACGGACCGTGCCGACTCAGATTCCGCCTCCGACTCGGGCTCGGGCTCGGCGGCGGCCGTCGGCTCCTCGGCGGGCTCGGGGCTCGTCTCCCGCGCCGGCTCGGCGGAAGCATCCGGCTCGGCCGCGGGGGTGACCGTCGGGGTGGGTGCGGCGGCGACGGCGACCGGCTCGGGCGCGATGATGTCGAAGAGCGAGCCGCCCTCCGGGATCTCGGACCCCGGGACCGTGGCCGTCCGCGTCGCGGACGCCGCCGGCGTGGGGTCCGCTGCCGGCTCGGGCTCGGGCTCGGGCGTGGGCTCGGGCTCGGGCTCGGGCGTGGGCTCGGGCTCGGGCGTGGGCTCGGGGGCGGGCTCGGGGGTCGGCTCCGGCTCGGGCTCCGGGGCAGCGGCAGGCTCGGCGGGCGCCGCGACGGCGACCGGCTCCGGAGCGACGATGTCGAAGAGCGAGCCGCCCTCCGGCACCTCGGCGACCGGCGTGGCTGCCGCACGGGTCGTCGTGGTCGCGGCGGGCTGCTCCACCACGGGCTCCGCCGCGGCCGGCTGCTGCTCCGGCTCGGCCGGCGCCGGGGCGGCGGGTGCCGAGGTGGTCGTCGGCTCGGGTGCGGCGATGTCGAACAGGGAGCCGCCCGACCCGAGGTCGACCGACGGCTGCTCGGCGGGCTTCGCCGGCTCGGTCGGCTCCTCCGCGGGCTCCGGCTCGGCGGCCTTGGCGGCCGGCTCGTCGGCTGCGACGTCGAAGAGCGAGCCGCCCGCGCCGAGCTCGGTGGTCGGCTCCGGGTCGGCCTTCGCAGCCGGCTCCACCTTCGCAGCCGACTCCGCCTTCGCAGCCGGCTCTGCCTTCGCGGCCGGCTCGTCGTTGCCGAGGTCGAAGAGGGAGCCGCCCGACCCGAGGTCGGTCGTCGGGCTCAGCTCGTCGTCCGGGGCCTTTGCGGGCTCCGGCGTTGCCGGCTCGGACTTCGCGGCGGGCTGGTCGTCGCCGCCGAGGTGGAACAGCGACCCGCCGGACGCCGGCGCGGTGGTCGGCTCGTCCTGGGCCGGCTCGTCGGTGCCCGTGGCGTCCGCGGCGTCGTCGACGTCGAAGAGCGAACCGCCGGACGACGCCGGCGTCGCGGCCCTCGCCTCCTCGGCGGGGGTGGCGTCGGCGGACGCGGTGGCGGCGGGCTCGTCCTTCGCCTCCGGGTCGTCGAAGAGCGACGACCCGCCCGACGCCTTGGCCAGGGGGCCGGCGTCCTCGGTGCTGGTGATCGTGTCGGCGGTGTCGGTCTCGTCGCCCGCTTCGGGCTCGGCCTTGGTCGCGACGTCCTGGGCGGCACCGTTCGCGGCGGCAGCCGCGGCTGCGCCGGCGCCGGGGGCGAGCTTGGTGGCCTGCTCGCCCTTGACCGAGGCGAGCAGCATCTGCGCGACGTCGAGGACCTCGACCTCCTCGCGGGCGTTGCCCTTGTCCTGCGCGGCGGTGAGGCCGTCGGAGAGCATCACGCGGCAGAACGGGCAGCCGACGGCGATCTGGTCGGCGCCGGTCTCGATGGCCTCCGTGGTGCGGTTGACGTTGATCCGCTCACCGATGTTCTCCTCCATCCACATCCGCGCGCCGCCGGCGCCGCAGCAGAAGGAGCGCTCGGAGTTGCGCTCCATCTCGACGTAGGTCGCGCCCGGGAGGATCTGGAGCAGCTCGCGCGGCGGCGTGTAGACGCCGTTGTGACGGCCGATGTAGCAGGGGTCGTGGTAGGTGATCGAGCGCTTCTGGGCGCCGGCACCGTCGCTGACGGGCGTCAGCCTGCCCTCGCGCACCAGCCGGTTGAGGAGCTGGGTGTGGTGCACGACCTCGAGCTCGACGCCGAACTCCTGGTACTCGTTCTTGAGCGTGTTGAAGCAGTGCGCGCAGGTCGAGACGACCTTCTTGACCTTGTACTCCTTGAGGGTCTCGGCGTTCTGCGTGGCGAGGCCCTGGAAGACGAACTCGTTGCCGGCGCGGCGGGCCGGGTCACCGGTGCAGGTCTCGCCGTTGCCGAGGACGCCGAACGAGACACCGGCCATGTCGAGCAGCTCGGCCACGGCGCGGGTGGTCTTCTTCGCGCGGTCCTCGTAGGCGCCGGCGCAGCCGACCCAGAAGAGCCAGTCGACCTCGTCGAGGGACTCGATGCTCTCGCCGACGACCTTGACCTCGAAGTCGAGGCCCTTGGCCCAGTCCATCCGCGCCGAGGCGGACATGTTCCACGGGTTGCCCTTGTTCTCCAGGCCCTTGAAGAGCCCGTTGAGCTCGGCGGGGAAGTTCGACTCCACCAGGATCTGGTGGCGGCGCATGTCGATGATGTGGTCGACGTGCTCGATGTCGACCGGGCACTGCTGCACGCAGGCCCCGCAGGAGGTGCAGGACCACAGGACGTCCTCGTCGATGACGAAGTCGGCACCCTCGGGGTTGTAGAACCAGTCGCCCTCGCCGGCCTTGCCGATCAGGGAGCGGGCGGCGGCGTCCTCGCGGTCGTCGCCGGTGGCCCCGGCCTTCGCGTAGGCGTGGTCGCGCAGGGCGGTGATGAGGAGCTTGGGCGACAGCGGCTTCTCGGTGTTCCAGGCCGGGCACTGCGACTGGCAGCGGCCGCACTCGGTGCAGGTCGTGAAGTCGAGGATGCCCTTCCACGAGAAGTCCTCGACGGTCCCGACGCCGAGGGGGGAGTCCTCGTCGAGGTCGTCGATGTCGTCGAGGCTGATCGGCTTGCCGGCCGACGTCAGCTGCTTGACGGCGCCGAGGGCCGTGCGGCCCGACCCCTCGCGCTTGAACCAGATGTTGGGCCAGGCGGTGAAGCGGTGCCAGGCGACGCCCATGGTGAGGTTGCGGGAGATCACGAGCAGCCAGACCATCGCGAGCACGATCTTGAACAGGGCGATCGCGATGATGATGTTCTCGAGCGTCGCCTCGTTGCCCTCGACGCCGTCGGGGTAGAGGTTGCCGAAGAACGAGCTGATCGGGAAGTGGAACCGGTCGAAGTCCTCGGGGTGGTCGCTGGCGATCTGGCCGAGGTTGTACTCCGCGCCGCGGATGAACAGGATCGCGGACCCCTCGAGCAGCGCCATCGCCTCGACGAAGTAGGCCTGCCAGAAGTTCGACTTGTAGAAGCGGCTGTCGCGGCCCTGGCGCCGCGGGTGGTTGATCTGGCGGTAGACGATGAGGAAGACGATGCCGACCGTGCCGAGCAGGCCGATGCCCTCGCTGAGCCACTCGAACAGGAAGAAGTGGCCGATGAGCGGCAGCGCGAACTCGGGGTCGAAGAGCTGGAAGTAGCCGGTGAGCACGGCCGAGCTGAGGACGATGAAGGCCAGGTAGACGAACCAGTGCATGATCCCGACCCAGTGCCACTGCAGCATCCGGGTGTGGCCGAAGGTCTCGACGAACATCGTCGCCGTGCGACGGCCGGGCCGGTCGGTCCGTCCCGTGATGGGCTGGCCCTGCTTCATGACCGCCACCATCTGGCGCACGGCCCGGGTCACGGACACGACGGCGACGGCCGTCAGGGCGAGAGCGATGACGATCGCGGCGATCTGCATGCGGGGGACTCCAGTCGTTCGGGTGCTCCCGGTGCACCCAGGGGCGGCTGCGAGCCTAGGGGTCGGGCTCGGGGGTCGTCAGGACTGCGTCGGGGTGAGATGGATCCTACCCGCTGGTAACTTGCCGTGCGAGGTCAGCCCACCCGACCCGGCCCCGCCCGCCGGCGCGAACTGGCCCCATCGCCGCAATTGCCGCGACTGGCTCGACTCCGCCGCCGAGAATCGAGCCAAGCTCGGCAATTGCACGCGTGGGGCCGGCCGGGGCGTCGGGGCGCGGGCGTCGGGGCGCGGGGTGGCCGTGGCGGTGCGGAGGCGTTTGGATGGGCGGGTGACTGCCTCCTCGCGCCCCGCCCTCGACGCCGTCGTCGTCGGCACCGGTCCCGTCTCCTTCGCCGACGTCGTCGCGGTCGCCCGTGGCGGGGCCCCGGTCGTGATCGGGGAGGACGCGCTCACCGCGATCGACCGGGCGCGCGCGGTGATCGAGGAGCTGGCGGCCGGGGCGACCCCGGCCTACGGCGTCTCGACCGGGTTCGGGGCCCTCGCGACCCGTCACATCCCGACCGAGATGCGGGCGCAGCTGCAGCGTTCGCTGGTGCGGTCGCACGCGGCCGGCTCCGGGCCCGAGGTGGAGCGGGAGGTGACGCGGGCGCTCATGCTGCTGCGGCTCTCGACGCTGGCGACCGGCCACACCGGCGTCCGGCGGGAGACCGCGCAGCTGCTGGCCGGGCTGCTCACCCACGGCATCACGCCCGTGGTCCACGAGCACGGCTCGCTGGGCTGCTCGGGCGACCTCGCGCCGCTCTCGCACTGCGCGCTCGCGCTGATGGGCGAGGGGCCGGTGCGCGACGCGTCCGGTGCGCTGGTCGACGCCGCCACGGCGCTCGCCGCGGTCGGGCTCGAGCCCGTCGAGCTCGCCGCCAAGGAGGGCCTGGCGCTCATCAACGGCACCGACGGGATGCTCGGCATGCTGGTCCTGGCGATCGAGGACCTGCGCCGCCTGCTCCGCACCGCCGACGTCGCCGCGGCGATGTCGGTGGAGGGCCAGCTCGGCACCGACCGGGTCTTCGCGGCCGAGCTGCAGGCGCTGCGCCCGCACCCGGGCCAGGCGGCCTCGGCGGCCAACCTGGTGCGGCTGCTGGCCGACTCCGGGGTGGTCGCCTCGCACCGGGGGCCCGACTGCAACCGCGTCCAGGACGCCTACTCGCTGCGCTGCGCACCGCAGGTGCACGGCGCCGCGCGCGACACCCTCGAGCACGCCGCCACCGTCGCCGGCCGCGAGCTCTGCGCGGCCGTCGACAACCCCGTCGTGCTGCCCGACGAGGGGCGGGTGGAGTCGAACGGCAACTTCCACGGCGCGCCCGTCGGCTACGTGCTCGACTTCCTCGCGATCGCCGCGGCCGACGTCGCCTCGATGAGCGAGCGGCGCACCGACCGGTTCCTGGACCGCAACCGCAGCCACGGGCTGCCGCCGTTCCTCGCCGACGACCCGGGCGTCGACAGCGGCCACATGATCGCGCAGTACACGCAGGCGGCGATCGTGTCGGAGCTCAAGCGGCTCGCGGTGCCGGCGTCGGTGGACTCGATCCCGTCGAGCGCGATGCAGGAGGACCACGTGTCGATGGGGTGGTCGGCGGCGCGGAAGCTGCGCCACTCGGTCGACGGGCTGACCCGCGTCGTCGCGGTCGAGGTGCTCACCGCCGCCCGCGCGCTCGACCTGCGCGCCCCGCTCGTGCCGTCGCCGGCCACCGCCGCCGTCGTCGCCCTGCTCCGCTCGTCCGGCGTCGCGGGCCCCGGCCCCGACCGCCACCTGGCGCCCGAGATCGAGGCCGCGGTCACGCTGGTCGCGTCGGGCGCCGTCGTCACCGCCGTCGAAGAAGTGATCGGAGAGCTCCAGTGACCCCCTCGGTGAACCCGGCCAACCCCCGCCTGCCCATCCGCGCCGTGCGCGGCACCGACCTGACCGCGCGCTCGTGGCAGACCGAGGCGCCGCTGCGGATGCTGATGAACAACCTCGACCCCGAGAACGCCGAGCGTCCCGAGGACCTCGTCGTCTACGGCGGCACCGGCAAGGCCGCGCGCGACTGGCCCTCCTACGACGCGCTGGTCCGCACGCTCACGACGCTGGGCGACGACGAGACGATGCTGGTGCAGTCGGGTCGCCCGGTCGGCGTCATGCGCACCCACGCGTGGGCGCCGCGGGTGCTGATCGCGAACTCCAACCTCGTCGGCGACTGGGCGAACTGGGAGGAGTTCCGGCGCCTCGAGGACCTCGGCCTCACGATGTACGGCCAGATGACCGCCGGCTCCTGGATCTACATCGGCACGCAGGGGATCCTCCAGGGCACCTTCGAGACCTTCGCGGCGGTCGCCGACAAGCGGTTCGGCGGCACCCTGGCCGGCACCATCACGCTCACCGCCGGCCTCGGCGGGATGGGCGGCGCGCAGCCGCTCGCCGTCACGATGAACGACGGCGTGGCGATCTGCGTCGAGGTCGACCAGGCGCGGATCACCCGCCGCATCGAGCACCGCTACCTCGACGAGCAGGCCGACTCCGTCGAGGACGCCGTCGCCCGCGCCGTCGCCGCGCGCGACGCCAGGCGGCCGCTGTCGATCGGGCTGCTCGGCAACGCCGCCGAGATCTTCCCGCTGCTGCTCGAGATGGACGCCCCGATCGACGTCGTCACCGACCAGACGTCGGCGCACGACCCGCTCAGCTACCTCCCGGTCGGCGTCGGCGTCGACGACTGGGCCGACGCCGCCGACCGTGACCCGGCCGGCTTCACCAAGGACGCGCAGGCCTCGATGGCCGCCCACGTGCGGGCGATGGTGGAGTTCCAGGACAAGGGCGCCGAGGTCTTCGACTACGGCAACTCCATCCGTGACGAGGCCCGCAAGGGCGGCTACGACCGCGCCTTCGAGTTCCCCGGCTTCGTGCCGGCCTACATCCGGCCCCTGTTCTGCGAGGGCCGGGGGCCGTTCCGCTGGGCGGCGCTCTCGGGCGACCCGGCCGACATCGCCGCCACCGACCGGGCGATCCTCGAGCTCTTCCCCGCCCACGAGTCGGCGCAGAACGAGCGCCTGCACAAGTGGATCACCATGGCCGGCGAGCGGGTCGCCTTCCAGGGCCTGCCGGCCCGGATCTGCTGGCTCGGGTACGGCGAGCGCCACCTCGCCGGGCTGAGGTTCAACGAGATGGTCGCCTCCGGCGAGCTCTCGGCCCCCGTCGTGATCGGTCGCGACCACCTCGACTGCGGGTCGGTCGCCTCGCCGTACCGCGAGACCGAGGCGATGCTCGACGGCTCCGACGCGATCGCCGACTGGGCGATCCTCAACGCCCTGGTCAACACCGCCTCCGGCGCGACGTGGGTCTCCTTCCACCACGGCGGCGGCGTCGGCATGGGCCGCTCCCTGCACGCCGGCCAGGTCTGCGTCGCCGACGGGACGGAGCTGGCGGCGGCCAAGATCGAGCGCGTGCTCACCAACGACCCCGGCATGGGCGTCATCCGGCACGTCGACGCCGGCTACGACCGCGCCGTGGAGGTCGCGGTCGAACGTGACGTCCGGGTGCCGATGCGCGAGGCCTGACGGGGATCCCGTACGACGGGGATCCCGTACGACGGGGATCCCGTACGACGGGGATCCCGTACGACGGGGATCCCGTACGACGGGGATCCCGTACGACGGGGATCCCGTACGACGGGGATCCCGTACGACGGGGATCCCGTACGACGGGGATCCCGTACGACGGGGATCCCGTACGACGGGGATCCCGCACGACGGGGATCGCGTTCCTCAGCCGTCCTGCTCGGGCAGGTACGGCGTCCGGCCGGCCAGCCGCGCGACGATGACGCCGGTCGTGGTCATCGCCAGGCCGAGCCCGGCCAGGACGACGAGCTGGAACTGGGCCGCCTCCACGGGGTCGGCGCCGCCGAAGAGAGCACCCACGAACGCCCCGGGCAGCGTGACCAGGCCGGTGGACTTCGTCTGGTCGAGGTTGGGCAGCAGCGCCTCCCGCACGGCGGTGCGTCCGATCTCGTCGTGGGCCTGGCTGGGGCTCGCGCCGAGCGCGAACCAGGCCTCGACCTCGTCGCGTCGCTGACGGGTGTCGTGGAGGAAGTGCCGGCCGGTGAGCGTCGCGGCGCTCATGGTGTTGCCGATCACGATGCCGGCGACCGCGACCACGTAGCGGGCCTCGAGGTCGACCAGGCCCAGCGCCAGCACCAGCGCCAGGGTGACCGCCGAGCCGACGACGACCCCGAGCACGGCGACCCGGCGTCCGTGCCGCAACCCCTTGAGGCGACCGGCGGCGGTGAGCGAGGCGGTGGAGACCATGAGGACGAGGAACGCCGCCACCGTCGCCGGGGCGGCGAGCACCCCGCTCAGGATGAGGGCGATCGCGCTCAGCTGGACCGTCGCACGCACCAGCGCCCAGAGGGGGAACCACCCCAGGTCGAGGCGGGCCCACCGCGCCAGGGCCAGGGTGGAGCCGCACAGCACCAGCAGGCCGAGCCCGAAGAGGGCGTGGTCGGCGACGGTGCTCATCGCCGTCAACCTAGACCCGGACCCGGGCGACGACGAACAGAACCGCAGATGCGGAGTTTTCGGTGACGAGTTGCCGCAGGTGCGGCTACTGTGGGGCCATGACGACGTACCGCGTCTCCGAGGCCGCCGGCCTGCTCGGCGTCAGCGACGACACCCTGCGCCGCTGGATCGACGCCGGCCGGGTCGTCGCCGACACCTCGACCGGCCGCGCCGAGATCGCCGGGGCCGACCTGGCGGCCCTGGCCGTCTCGCTGGCCGACGACCCCGACCGTGAGAGCACGCGGGCCGCGCACGTCAGCGCGCGCAACCGGCTCGCGGGCATCGTCGTCGCGGTCAAGAAGGACGTCGTGATGGCGCAGGTCGACATGGTCTGCGGGCCCTACCGCCTGGTGTCGCTGATGAGCGCCGAGGCCGCCGACGAGCTCGGGCTCGAGCCGGGCTCCCGGGTCGTCGCGTCGGTGAAGTCCACCAACGTCGTGGTCGAGACCCCCTGAACCACCTCCGCAGCTGTCCAACCGAGAGGCACCCCGGATGCGCCGTACCGCCCTGCTCGCCGCCGCGTTCCTGCTGGCGCCCGCTCTCGCCGCGTGCGGTGGGGACGACGAGGGCACGACCCTGAACGTCTATGCCGCCGCCTCGCTCACCGCGACGTTCGAGGAGGTGGCGGAGGTGTTCGAGCAGGAGCACGACGGCGTCGACGTCGAGCTGAACTTCTCGGGCTCCTCCGACCTGGTGACCGCGATCCAGGAGGGCGCGGACGCCGACGTCTTCGCCTCCGCCGACCTCCCCAACATGGACAAGATCACCACCGACGGGCTCGAGGCCGGCGACCCCGTCGACTTCGCCACCAACACGCTGCAGATCGTCGTCCCGCCCGGGAACCCGGCCGGGGTCACGGGTTTCGCCGACCTGGCGGGCGCCGACGTGAAGCTCGTCGTCTGCGCGCCCGAGGTGCCGTGCGGCGCCGCGACGCAGAAGGTCTCCGAGAACACCGGGATCACCCTCAGCCCGGTCAGCGAGGAGCAGTCGGTCACCGACGTCCTCGGCAAGGTGACCTCGGGCGAGGCTGACGCCGGTCTCGTCTACGTCACCGACGTGATCGCGGCCGGCGAGGCGGTCGAGGGCATCGAGTTCCCCGAGGCCGCCGAGGTCGTCAACACCTACCCGATCGTGGTGCTGGCCGACAGCGAGGAGGGCGACCTGGCCCAGGAGTTCGTCGACCTGGTGCTCGGCGAGGCCGGACAAGGCGTCCTCGGGGACGCCGGGTTCGCGCCTGCTCCATGATGTCTGCGTGATGAGCCGGTGACCGCGTGGTGACGGCGCGCGCCCGCCCGACGGGTCTGCCCGGCTGGGTCTTCGTCCCCGCCGCCCTGGGTGCGGTCTTCGTGCTGCTGCCGCTGGTCGCGATCGTGGCGCGGGTCGACTGGGCCAACTTCGTCCCGCTCATCACCTCCGACTCGTCCCGGGCCGCGCTGTGGCTGAGCCTGCGGACGTCGGCGGTGAGCACCGTGCTGTGCGTGCTGCTCGGCGTGCCGATGGCCGTCGTCCTGGCGCGCACCGAGTTCCGCGGCCAGGGCGTGCTGCGCTCCCTGGTGCTGCTCCCGCTGGTGCTGCCGCCGGTGGTCGGTGGGCTGGCGCTGCTCTACACGTTCGGTCGCCGTGGCCTGCTCGGCGAGACGTTCAGCGCGTGGGGGATCGAGATCGCGTTCTCCTCGACCGCGGTCGTGATGGCGCAGACCTTCGTGTCGATGCCGTTCCTGGTCGTCAGCCTCGAGGGCGCGCTGCGGACGGCGGGTCAGCGGTACGAGGTCGTCGCGGCCACCCTCGGGGCCGGCCCGTCCACCGTCTTCCGGCGGGTCACGCTGCCGCTGGTGCTGCCGGGGCTGCTGTCCGGGGCGGTGCTCGCCTTCGCCCGGGCCCTCGGCGAGTTCGGTGCCACGGTCACCTTCGCCGGCAGTCTGCAGGGCACCACCCAGACCCTGCCCTCGCTGATCTACCAGGAGCGGGTGACCGACCCCGACGCCGCCGTCGCGCTCGCGCTGGTGCTGGTCGTGGTCGCCGTCGTGGTGATCGGGCTGGCCCGACAGGGACGGGGGAGCACCCGGTGAGCCTCGAGGTGTCGGCCCGGGTCGCCGAGCGCGGCGTCGACCTGGCCTTCTCGGTGGGGACGGGCGAGACCGTGGCGATCCTCGGTCCCAACGGCGCGGGCAAGTCGACGGTGCTCTCGGTCCTCGCCGGGCTGCTGCGCCCGGACGAGGGGCGGGTCGTGCTCGACGGACGACCGCTCACCGACGTCGGGGCCGGCCGGGCCCGGGTCGACGTCGCGCCGCACCGCCGGGGCGTCGCGCTGCTGGCCCAGGAGCCACTCCTCTTCCCCCACCTGAGCGCGCTCGACAACGTGGCCTTCGGACCGCGGAGCTCCGGCGCCTCCCGCAGCGAGTCCCGCGAGCAGGCCGCCGGCTGGCTGGATCGGGTCGGGGTCGGTCACCTCGGCGAGCGGCGGCCGAGCCGGCTGTCGGGCGGCCAGGCGCAACGGGTCGCCGTCGCCCGGGCCCTGGCCGCCCGCCCGCACCTCCTCCTGCTCGACGAGCCGATGGCCGCGCTCGACGTCGACGTCCGGCCCGCGCTGCGGCACACCCTGCGCGAGGTGCTGGCCGAGCGGACCACCGTCCTGGTCACCCACGACGTCCTCGACGCCCTGCTGCTGGCCGACCGGGTCGTCGTGGTCGAGGACGGTGCGGTGGTCGAGGACGGCGCCAGCGCCGACGTGCTCGCCCGACCGCGCAGCGCTTTCGCGGCCCGGCTCGCCGGGCTCAACCTGCTCGCCGGCCGCTGGGACGACGGCGCCGTGCGCCTCGACGCCGGCGCGGTCGTGCAGGGCCGCGTCGTGGGACCGGCCCCGGCCCCGGGTGACTCCGTGCTCGCGGTGTTCCGGCCCACCGCGGTGTCGATCTACCGCGAGCCGCCGCACGGGAGCCCGCGCAACGTGCTCGACGCGACCGTGAGCCACGTCGAGCCGCGCGGCGACCTGATCCGGATCCGCTCCGACCTGGTCAGCGCCGACGTCACCGCGCAGGCGGCCGCCGAGCTGGCGCTGGTCCCGGGCGACCGGGTCGCGTTCAGCGTCAAGGCGACCGAGGTCTCGGTCTACGTGCACTGACCGCGACGCGGATCCCGGTCGTGACGACGCGGATCCCCGTCGCGACGACGCGGATCCCCGTCGCGACGACGCAGTGACGATGTGGCGCCGCGTGTCACAGTGACACCGTGACGACCCAGCCGGCCCGCCAGCGGGCGACCCTGACCGGAATCAGCTCGCGTGCGTGGGAGCACCCGGCCGACCGCGGCGCCCTCGTGGCGCTGCGCCGGCTCAAGGGCTTCGACACCGTCCTCAAGGCGGTCTCGGGACTGGTCAACGAGCGCACGACCCGGCTCCTGCTGCTCGGCACGGCGGTCCGCGTCGACGAGCGCCAGTTCCCCGCGCTGCACTACCTGCTGCGCGACGCGGCCCGGGTCCTCGACGTCGAGGGCCCGCTCCCGGAGATGTACGTGCAGGCGAACCCGACCCTGAACGCGGTCACCATCGGTCTCGACAAGCCGGTGATCGTGCTCAACTCCGCGCTGGTCGACCTGCTGGAGGAGGACGAGCTGCGCTTCGTCGTCGGCCACGAGCTCGGCCACGCCCTCAGCGGTCACGCCGTCTACCGGACGCTCCTGATGCGACTGATCAACCTGACCGGCGTCCTCGGCTCCGTGCCGCTCGGCGGACTCGGCCTGCGCGCGATCGTGGCCGCCCTCTACGAGTGGGCCCGCAAGTCGGAGCTCTCGGCCGACCGTGCCGGGCTGCTCGCCACCCAGGACCCCGCCGCCGCGATCCGCGCCCACATGCAGCTGGCCAGCGGCGGACTGATGGGCGACCTCGACCTGTCGACGTTCATGGCGCAGGGCCAGGAGTACCTCGAGGCCGGCGACCTGCGCGACTCGGTGCTCAAGCTGATGCTGGTCGAGAAGACGACGCATCCCTTCGCCGTCGTCCGCGCCGCGGAGCTGCGCGGCTGGGTCGACTCCGGTGCCTACGCCGGCATCCTCGGCGGCGACTACGCCCGGCGCGACGACGACGCCGGCGCCAAGGTCAGCGACGCTGCGAAGGACGCGGCCACGTCGTACTCCGCCGCGTTCGAGTCCTCGCAGGACGCGCTCGGCAAGCTCGTCCACGACCTGGCCGGCGCCGCCGGCAGCATGAAGCTCTGGCTCGACGAGCGGCTGCGGCGCGGGGAGTAGCGCTCGCTACTCGGGCGCCGGCTGCCACCACTTGCGCTGCGGCTCGACGTTCCAGAGCGACGGCACGTCGGCGACCAGGTAGCACGACCCGGCGACGACGTTGCCGGGCAGCGGCGGCACCGGGTGGTCCGAGGCGGCGAGGCAGACGGTCGCCTCGAAGCCGACGGTCCGGACCCGCACCGTGTGGAACTCCTGCCCCGAGACGCTGTGGCGGTGGCTCAGGCTGTGCACGATCGTGCCGGCCAGGAACCCGGTCGGCTCGGCGTCGGGGCCCTCGTGGACCAGACCGTACGAGACGAAGGACTCCGCCGCCCACCGCGAGGCGTCGGGCTCGTCGCCGATCCGGCTGGCGTCGGAGGCCGCGAACGCCGCCGCGTCGGCGTGCACGGTCATCTCGACGCCCAGGGCCACGACGGAGGCGTGCACCGGCGCGGGGTCGGCGGCGACCAGCGCCTGGCGGTGCTGCTCGAGGTCGACCAGGAGCTGGGTGACGGTGCGCCCGTCGTCGTCGAGGACGGCGGCGCGGGTGAGTCCGGACTCGGTCACGACCACCTCGCCGAGAAGGGCGCCGGGATCGGCGGCGTAGGACGGCACCAGGTCGAGCGGGACGCCGTCGCGGCGGCTGATCACCACGCGCGCGCCGGTCGGGTCGGGGTAGCTGACGGTGACGACGTCGTCGTCGGTGCGCCCGACGACCTCGGCGGGCAGCGACTCGAGGAGGGTGCCGAGGGCGTCGAGGTCGGCGACGTCGAGCCCGATGCAGGCGAGGGTGGAGGCCATGGGGCCACCGTACGGCGCGGCGTTAAGTATAGTTTCTGACTACAGTTATAGTCCTGCCCATGACCCGCGTCGACTGCCACCAGCACGTGTGGCCCGCCGCGCTGGTCGACGGGCTCCGCCGACGCACGCGGGCCCCCCACCTCGCCGGCGATGTGCTGCACCTGGCCGGCGAGCCGCCGTACGTCGTCGACCCGGCCGTGCTCACGCCGTCGGTGCGCGACGACGTCGACCTCGCGCTGGTGTCGCTGTCGAGCCCGCTCGGCATCGAGACCCTGCCGCCCGAGGAGGCGGCACCGCTGCTCGACGCCTGGCACGGGCTGGCCGCCGACCTCGGCGCCGGCCACGGCCTCTGGGCCGCGGTCAACCTCGTGGAGCCCGACCTCGTGGACCTGCGCGCCACCCTGGCGGGCGACCAGGTCCACGGCCTCCAGGTCCCGGCGACCGCCCTGCTCGACCCGGCCGGCCTCGAGCGGCTGGCGCCGGTCCTCGCCGTCGTCGAGGACGCCGGCCTGCCCGTCCTCGTGCACCCCGGCCCGGCGCCCACCCCGCCAGGAGCGGCCGGTGCGGGAGACGTACCGGGCTGGTGGCCGGCGCTCACGTCGTACCCCGCCCAGCAGGCGAGCGCCTGGTTCGCCTGGCACCTCGCGGGCCGCGCGCTCCTGCCCGACCTGCGGATCGCGTTCGTCGCGCTCGCCGGCCTCGCGCCGCTGCACCACGAGCGCCTCGTCGCCCGCGGCGGCACGTTCGGGGCGGTCGACCGGCACGTCTACTACGAGACCTCGTCCTACGGCCCGCGGGCCATCGACGCGATGGTCCGCGTCGTCGGCGTCGACGCCGTCGTGCACGGCTCCGACCTGCCGTACGCGGCCCCGTCGAGCACGACCGGCCCCGGCATGGGCGAGGCCCTCTCGCACGCGCTCCTCACCGCCAACCCGCACCACCTGATGAACGGAGGCTCCCGATGACGATCGCCCCTTCCCCGGCGACCACCACCAGCAGCGCCAGCGTGCTCAGCGCCGACCAGCTGCCCGCCCTGCCCGGCCGGGTCATGGACGAGGACGAGCTGCGCGCCTGGGTGCGCGAGGTCGCCTCCCGGCCCGAGCTGTGGGAGCAGCACGTGCGCCACGACGCGGGGAGCGGCCGGCACTACGTCTCGCTCCACCGCGACGCCGACGTCGACGTCTGGCTGCTCTGCTGGAACCTCGTCGACGACACCGGCTGGCACGACCACGACACCTCCGCCGGCGCGGTCGCGGTCACCCGCGGCGCCGTCAGCGAGAGCCGCCCCCGTCTCGGCGGCACGCCCACCACCCGCACGGTGCGCGCCGGCCGCGCGTTCGGCTTCGGCCCCGACCACATCCACCGGATGGGCGGCGCGGTCGACGGCTCGGTCTCGATCCACGCCTACTCGCCGCCGCTGTGGCGGATGGGCCAGTACTCGATCTCCCCGTCCGGCGTGATGAAGCGGTTCTCGGTGTCCTACGCCGACGAGCTGCGCCCGCTCGACGGCTGAGGTCGGAGGTGCCCACCACCACGGTCCGCGACACCGGCACCCACACCGGCACCCACGTCGGCACCCACGTCGGCACCGTCACGCCGGCCAGGCTGCGCCGGCTCCTGGACGGCGACGAGGAGGTCGCCGTCCTCGACGTGCGCGACCCCGTGGCGCGCGCCGCCGGCCACCTGGTCCGCAGCGCGCCCGCGCCCCTGCACGACCTCGAGCGCCGGGCGCGCGGCCTGGTCCCGCGCCTCGGCACCGTCGTCGTCGTGGCCTCCGACCCCGCGCTCGACGACCAGGCCGCCGCGATCCTGGCCGGGCTCGGGTACGAGCGCGTCCACGTGCTCGAGGGCGGGCTCGACGCCTGGCGCGCCTGCGGCGGTCGCACCTACGCCGGCACCCACGTGCTGGGCACGGCGCTGGGGGAGTGGATCAGGACGACCTCCGTCGACGCCGGCGCCGGCGTCGACGACGTGCGCGCCCGGGCGCGACAGACGCTCGAGGCCGCCGGCGTCGAGCGGGTCGACGCCGCCGGGCTCGCCCGGCTGGTCGCCGACCCGACGCGGACGACCTACGTCGTCGACGTGCGCGGCCCCGCGGAGCACGCCGCGGGCCACGTGCCCGGCAGCCTCCACGTCCCGGGCGACCGGCTGGTGCGCGCCGTCGAGGAGCACCTCGCGGTGCGGCGGGCGCACGTCGTGATCGTCGACGACGCCGACCTCCTGCGCAGCGCCGCCACGGTCGCCCGGCTCCGCCACCTGCACGACGGACCGGTGCACGTGCACGTGCACGACGGCGCCGCCGCGCCGGTCCCGGTTCCGGTCCCCGACGTGCCGGTCGTCGACGCGGTCACCGGCCACGAGATGGCCGCGATGCTCCGCGCACGGGTGGTCTCGGTCGTCGACCTGCGCTCGTCCGCGGCCTACGCCGCCGGCCACGTCGGCGGCTCGGTGCACGCCCGCCGCGAGCAGCTGCCGTCGCTGCTGCCCGGGCTGAGTAGCCCGGTGGTGCTGGTCGGCGACGACGACCTGGTGCCCGACTTCATCGCCGCCGAGGCCGACCGCCTGCTCGGCGGGCGGGGCGACGTCCACATCCTCGAGGGCGGCATCGACGCCTTCCCCGGCAACCTGACCACGGCCGACCCGTCCTACGCCGGGCCCGTGGTGGACCGCGCCGGCCCGCCGCCGTCCGGCCCGGAGGGCGACGCGTGGCACCGCGCCCGCGCCGCCTGGGCCGCCGGCCTGCTGGCCGCCGTCGCCGCCGCCGGCGACCCCGACCTCGACTTCGACGCGGGAGCGCTCGGTCAGTCGACGTCGATCCGCGGGCTCCAGCCCGTGCGGCCGTAGCCGCCGTCGCGCCGACTGCCGTCCCGCAGGCCGTCGTCCAGCGCGACACCCAAGCCGTCCGGGGCGACGACGCCGTACGACACCGCGGCCCGCACCCAGGCCGGCCGCCCGAGGCAGTCCGTGGGGACCACGACGACGAACCGGTCGGCGCCCGGACGGAGGTGCCCGCGCGCGCCGGTGCACCTGGTCTCGGTGCCCTCGACCTCGACGAAGGAGTCGACGTGGGTGCGGCCGGCGACCCGCGTGAGCTGGACGCCGCCGAACCGGTCCCCGGGGCCGCGGAGGTAGACCGTGGCGACCTGGTCGTGGCGGCGCAGGTCGCGCACCCGCACCACCGCCCGGACCGCGCGCGCGGCGTGCCTGACCGAGACCGAGCGGATGTCCGCGGTCCGGTTCGCCGGCGCGGGGGTCCCGTCCTCGTCCGCCTCGTCCTCGAAGTCGAACACGACCACGTCGCCCGTCGCGTCGCGGTGCTTCCAGGTCTCGGCGTGCGCTGAGGTGGGGGCGCCGGCCAGCACGGCCCCGGTGAGCAGGGCGGTCAGGGCGGTACGGGCGGCCAGGGCGGTGGCGGTGGGTCGGGGCAGCATCGGGTCTCCGTGGGGTGGGTCGGTGGTGGGTGGTCGCGCGGGCCTCAGCCCGCGTGGATCCGCGGGCTCCACCGCGGGGCCAGGCGGAAGCCGTCGCGGAGCCCGTCGTCCAGGGCGACCTGCTCGTCGCCGACGTCGCTCCCCCCGATGGTCACGTAGCCCACCGCGGCCCGCACCCAGTCGGGCCGCCCGAGGCACGCACGCGGGACGGTCACGACGAACGTGTCCGTCCGCAGCCGGAACCGTCCCGTCGCCGACGGGCACTCGCGGACCTCGTCCTGCGTCTCGACGTGCGTGTGCACCGCGGTGCCGCCGTCGATGCGCACGAGGTCGGCGGTCACGAGGTGGAGACCGGGGGCGCGCAGCTGCACCGTGGCGAGCTGGTCGGTGCGCCGCAGCTCGTGCACGCGGGCGACGACCCGCACCGCGCCCCGGGTGTGGGTGATCGTGACCCGGTGCAGGTCGGCGGTCCGGTTGGTCGGCGCCGCCGTCGGGGCGGACTCACCGCCGGTGGCGACGACGTCGCCGGTCGCGTCGCGGTGCGACCAGGTCTCGGCGTGGGCGGCGGTCGGTGCGGACGCGAGGGCGGCCCCGGCCGCCAGGGCGACCAGGGCGGGCAGGGCGGCGAGGGCGGCGAGGGTGGTGGGGGTGGTGGGGCGGCGAGGCAGCATCGGGTCTCCGTCGTGGGGTGGCCGCCACATCCTCGGCCATCGGCGGCCCCGGCGCAGCCGTTCCCCAGGGTCGGCCGACCCCGCGCGCCGCCGGTTGGTCGCACGGGGCAGGGTGGGTCGCATGGAGACCACCCAAGTCCGGCTCGCGGCGTACCCCGTGGGCGTGCCCGCCGACTCCGACTTCGAGTTCGCCACCGTCTCGCTGCCCGACCTCGCCGAGGGGCAGGTGCTGCTGCGCGCGATCTACCTGTCGCTCGACCCGTACGTGCGGGGCCGGATGAGCACCGCCAAGTCGTACGCCGACCCGCTCGCCCTGGGCGACGTGGTCATGGGCGGGACCGTCTGCGAGGTCGTCGAGTCGCGCTCCGGGGACCGGCAGGTCGGCGACGTCGTGCTGGCCTTCACCGGCTGGCAGACCCACGCCGTCGTCGACGCGCGCCACACCCGTCGCCTGGACCCCTCGACCGCCCCGATCTCGACGGCGCTCGGCGTGCTCGGCATGCCGGGCTTCACCGCCTACGCCGGCCTGCTCGAGATCGGGAGGCCCAAGGCCGGCGAGACGGTCGTGACCGCCGCGGCCGCCGGCCCGGTCGGCTCCGCCGTGGGCCAGATCGCCAGGCTCAAGGGAGCGCGCGCCGTCGGGATCGCCGGTGGCGCGGAGAAGTGCCGGGTGCTGGTGGAGCAGCTCGGGTTCGACGCGGCGGTCGACCACCGCTCCGAGACCTTCGTCGACGACCTCGCCGCCGCCACGCCCGACGGCATCGACGTCTACTTCGAGAACGTCGGCGGCCCCGTCGCCGAGGCCGTCGGACGCCGCCTCAACCGCTACGCCCGGGTGCCGGTCTGCGGCCTGGTCGCCGGCTACAACGACACCGCGGCCGCCGAGGGCCCCGACCGGCTGCCCGGCTTCATGCGCCGCGTGCTGACCCTGAGCCTGACCGTGCGCGGCTTCATCCAGGACGAGTTCGCCGCGACCCACACCGCCGACTTCGCCCGCGAGATGGGTGGCTGGGTCGGCGACGGCTCGGTCCGCTACCTCGAGGACGTCACCGACGGCCTCGACCAGGCCCCCGAGGCCTTCCGGGGGCTGCTCAGCGGCAGGAACCTCGGCAAGGCGCTGGTCCGGGTCGGCACCGACCCGACGTCGACCTCGTAGCGCCGGCCCCTCCACGGCACCGCGCCGGGCCCCTCCCACGGCACCCCGCGGCACCGCGGGTAGACAGGGGGCGTGCCCCACGACCCGAACGACCCCTTCGTCCGTGTGCGCGGCGCCAGCGAGCACAACCTCAAGAACGTCGACGTCGACGTCCCCCGCGACGCGATGGTCGTCTTCACCGGGGTCTCCGGGTCGGGCAAGTCCTCCCTCGCGTTCGGCACGCTGTACGCCGAGGCGCAGCGGCGCTACTTCGAGTCGGTGGCGCCGTACGCGCGCCGGCTGCTGCAGCAGGTGGGTGCCCCGCACGTGCACGAGATCACCGGGCTCCCGCCGGCGGTGGCGCTGCAGCAGCGGCGCGGCGCGGCCACCTCGCGCTCGACGGTCGGGACGCTGACGACGCTGTCGAACCTGCTGCGGATGCTCTTCTCGCGCGCCGGCACCTACCCGGCCGGCGCGGCGCGGCTCGGGGCGGAGGCGTTCTCGCCGAACACCGCGGCCGGGGCGTGCCCGCGCTGCCACGGCCTGGCGGAGGTGCACGACGTCAGCGAGGAGCTGATGGTGCCCGACACCTCGTTGAGCATCCGCGACGGCGCGATCGCGGCCTGGCCGGGCGCGTGGCAGGGCGCGAACCTGCGCAGCATCGTGACCGGCCTCGGCATCGACGTCGACGCACCGTGGCACACGCTGCCGGCCCGCGACCGCGACTGGCTGCTGTTCACCGACGAGCAGCCGAAGGTGCTGGTCAAGCCCGAGCGGGACCGCGTCGACCACGGCTACCACGGCCTGTTCTGGAGCGCCCGCGCGCACGTCCACCACGTCCTGAACACCTCGAAGAGCCAGATGATGCGCGACAAGGCGTTGCGCTTCGTCCGCAGCGACGTCTGCCCGGCCTGCCACGGCACCGGGCTCCAGGCCGACTCGTTGGCGGTCACCTTCCGGGGCCGGAGCATCGCGCAGACCAACGCGCTGTCGTTCACCGAGCTGGTCGCGCTGCTGCGCCCGGTGGCCGAGCTCACCGACGCCGGCGCGGCCACGTCCTCGGCCGACTCGGGCGAGGCGACCGAGGTGGCGGTGCGGCTGTGCGCCGACCTCGTCGCGCGGGTGCAGGTGCTGCTCGACCTGGGGCTCGGCTACCTCTCGCTGGGGCGCAGCTCCACGACCCTGTCGCCGGGTGAGGCCCAGCGGCTGAGGATCGCCACCCAGCTGCGCTCGGGCCTGTTCGGGGTCGTCTACGTGCTCGACGAGCCGTCCGCGGGCCTGCACCCGGCCGACGCCGAGCCGCTGCTCGACGTGCTCGACCGGCTCAAGGCCGCGGGCAACTCGCTGTTCGTCGTCGAGCACGACCTCGACGTCGTGCGCCGCGCCGACTGGATCGTCGACATCGGGCCGGGGGCCGGCGAGGGCGGCGGCCACGTGCTCTACTCCGGCCCGGTGTCGGGCCTCGAGCACGTCGAGGGCTCGGTCACCGCCGAGCACCTCTTCGGACGTGCGGAGCCGCTCGAGCGACCCCAGCGGACGCCGCAGGGCTGGCTGCACCTGCGCGGCGTCAGCCGGCACAACCTGGACCACGTCTCGGTCGACGTCCCGCTGTGCGTGCTGAGCGCGGTGACCGGCGTCTCGGGGTCGGGAAAGTCGACCCTGGTCACCCAGGTGCTCGCCGAGCTGGTGCGCCGCCACCTCGGCCAGGCCCCCGACGACGCCGAGGAGAGCGAGCTCGAGATCGACGTCGACGACGCCACCGGGCTGGAGTCCTTCGACCGTCTCGTGCGCGTCGACCAGCGTCCGATCGGGCGGACGCCGCGCTCCAACCTGGCCACCTACACCGGGCTGTTCGACGCGGTGCGCAAGGTGTACGCCGCGACCCCGCAGGCCCGCGAGCGCGGGTACGGCGCGGGTCGCTTCTCCTTCAACGTCGCCGAGGGACGCTGCGAGACGTGCCAGGGGGAGGGGTTCGTCTCGGTCGAGCTGCTGTTCCTGCCCGGCACCTACGCACCGTGCCCGACCTGCCACGGGGCGCGCTACAACGCCGAGACGCTCGAGGTCACCTACCGCGACAAGAACGTCGCCGAGGTGCTGGGACTCTCCGTCGACGAGGCCGCGGACTTCCTGGCCGACGTCCCCGCCGCGGCGCGGAGCCTGACGACGCTGCGCGAGGTCGGCCTGGGCTACCTCCGCCTGGGGCAGCCGGCGACCGAGCTCAGCGGTGGCGAGGCCCAGCGGATCAAGCTGGCCACCGAGCTGCAGCGGGCCCGGCGCGGGCACGCGCTCTACCTGCTCGACGAGCCCACCGCCGGCCTGCACCCCGCCGACACCGCCCTGCTGGTCCGCCAGCTGCACCGGCTGGTGGACGCCGGCAACACCGTGGTGCTGGTCGAGCACGACCTCGACACGATCGTCAGCGCCGACTGGGTCATCGACCTGGGCCCGGGCGGGGGCGACGAGGGTGGGCGGGTGGTCGCCACCGGGACCCCGGAGGAGGTCGCCCGGGTCACCGCCAGCGCGACGGCGCCGTACCTGGCCACGCGGCTCGCGGCCCTCGCCCCCGACCGGTAGCCACCGACGTCACCTCGCGCCCGAGGGTGACCGGAGCGCCACCGGCAGCACCGCGACGGTGAGGCAGGCGACGAGCCAGAACGCCGAGGAGAAGGACGCCTGGACCGCGATCGCGCCGACCGCCACCGAGCCGAGGGCGGTGCCGGCGTCGAAGCCGACGTTCCACACCGCGCTCGCCAGGTGGTGGTGGCGGCGCGAGACCGCGCCGAACGCCACGACCAGGGTGAGGTTCTGCAGGCCCCCGTAGGCCAGCCCCACCACGACCATCGCGACCAGGAACACCAGGGGCTCGACCGGCTCGGCGACCGACCACGCCACCAGCGCGGTGCCGAGGCCGGTGAGCAGCACCAGCGGCCACAGGAAGCGCTGCGGCCCGTACCGGTCGGCGAGCATGCCGGCGCGCCAGCGGCCCAGCGCCGCGACCAGGCCCATGAGGAAGAGCCCGGCGGTCGCCGTCGTCCCGGAGACCATCTGCGGGGCGAAGGTGAGCACGGCGCCCCCGGCCAGCGTGACGGAGAGCAGCAGCAGGGTCGGTCGGAGCAGCCGGCGGTAGGCGGTCGAGGCCGGGTCGCCGGGATCGGCGTCACCGCCACCGGCGGCGAGCAGGTCCGGCGCGGTGTGGTGCAGGGTCGAGGCGAGCCGGAGCGCCGCCGGGACGGCCAGGAGCGGGAGCGCGCTGATCGCGAAGACGACCCCGAACCCCGCGTTCTCGGCCAGCCACGGCCCGGCGGGGAGCAGGACCAGGTTGGGGAGCGCCACGGCCAGGCCGTAGACGCCGATCGCCTCCCCGCGCCGCTCGGTGCCGACCAGGGCCGCCACGGCCGAGCTGCCGGTGACGGTGAGGACGCCGAACCCGACGCCGCGGGCGGCGCTGAGCGCCAGCACCGGGCCGAGCGCGTCGCTGACCGCCAGGAGCGCGGCCGGCACGCCGAGCAGGACCATCCCGACCACGAGCGTCGGCCCCCAGCCGAGGCGGCGCAGCGCCCGCGGGACGAACAGCTGGGTCAGCACGGTGAACAGCAGCAGCACGCCGTTGACGAGGCCCGACTCCCCGGTGTCGGCGCCGCCGGCGACCGCCCACAGGGGGGCGACCGGGAGCAGGACGGCGTAGCCGCAGAACCCCAGGAACGTCATCACGACGAGCGGCCGCATCCCCGGCTGCCGCCAGATCGAGATCACCGAGGCACGCTAGTCGCCCCGGTGGACCGGGCTGGGCGGGGGTGGTCGTGGGCCCGGACCCGACGCCGAGCGGTCTCCCCTCCTGAGTACGCGTGCGGTGATCCCGGGCCGCTCCCCGGCCCTAGAGTCCCGGCCATGCCCGATCTCCGGCCGTCCCTCCTCGCCCCGCACCGCAAGCCGTCCCGTCTCGTCCACGGCTTCCTCAGCCGCCTGCTCGGCTGGGTCGCCGGACTGTTCTCGGACGTCGACGTGGTCGGCCTCGAGCACGTCCCGCAGCGTGGCGGTGCGGTGCTGGTCTGCAACCACCGCAGCCTCTTCGACGCCGTCGCCCTGGCCGCCGCGCTCGACCGCACCGGTCGCGACGCGATGGTGCTGGCCAAGGCCGAGCTGTTCCGCGCCCGGCTGGTCGGCTCGGTGCTCCGGCGCGCCGGCGTCATCCCCGTCCACCGCGGCACCGACCGGGCGGCCGACGCCCTCACCTCGGCGGTGGCCAGCCTGCGCGGCAGCGAGCTGGTGGCGGTCTTCCCCGAGGGCACGATCCCCAAGGACGGCGTCCTGCTGCCCTTCAAGTCGGGCGCGGCACGCATGGCGCTGCAGGCGGGCGTGCCGGTGGTCCCGGTCGCGCTGGTCGGCACCGACCACGTCATCGCCAGCAACGCCCAGCGGGTCAAGCGCACCCTGTGGCGGCGCACGGCCGACCGTGCCGACATCGACGTCGTCATCGGTGCGCCCATCCACCTGCAGCCGGGCCACGACCCCGACGCCGTCGAGCGCGCCACCGAGTCGCTGCGCACCGCCGTCGCCGACCTGCTCGCCGAGCACGACCGGCCCGCGCCGCCCTCGCACCGGACCCGCGACCTCGCGCTGGCCGCCCTCGCCTCCGTGCCCCTCGTCGGCTACCTCGTGCGCCGACGGCTCGGCCGACGGTAGGACGTCCTGGTGGACGACGGCGTCAGAGCTGGGCGACCCGCGGCGCGACCTCGGTGCCGAGCAGCTCGATGCCGCGCAGGAGGTCGTCGTGGGCCAGGCGCGGGTTGGTCATCTGCAGCGCGATCCGGTCGACGCCGCCGAGCTGGTCCGCGACGCGGCCGAGCTTGGTGACGATCTCGTCGGGGTCGCCGAGGAAGAACGCTCCGTCCGGTCCGCTGGTGGCCTCGAACTGCGCCCGGTTGGGCGGGGCGAAGCCCCGCTCGCGGGAGACCGAGGTGAACATCTCGTGCCAGCCCGGGTAGATGGTGTCGGCGGCGTGGCGGCGGCTCTCGCCGACGTAGCCGAAGACGTGGAGACCGACCTTGAGGGTCTCGGGCGCGTGCCCGGCCTGCGCGCCCGCCCGGCGGTACAGGTCGACGAGCGGGGCGAAGGCGCGCGGCTCACCGCCGATGATCGCCACCATCAGCGGCAGGCCGAGCAACCCGGCGCGCACGAACGACTGCGGCGTCCCGCCGACCCCGACCCAGATCGGGAGCCGGTCCTGCACGGGTCGCGGGTAGACGCCCTGACCCGTGAGGGGGGCGCGGTGCTCGCCCGACCAGGTCACCTGCGGCGACTCCCGGATCTGGAGAAGCAGGTCGAGCTTCTCGGCGAACAGCGAGTCGTAGTCGGCCAGGTCGAGGCCGAAGAGCGGGAACGACTCGGTGAACGAGCCGCGCCCGACCACGAGGTCGGTCCGGCCGCCCGAGATCAGGTCGAGCGTCGCGAACTGCTGGAAGAGCCGCACCGGGTCGGCGGCGCTGAGCACCGCGACCGCGCTGCCGAGCCGGATGGACGTCGTCCGGGCGGCGGCCGCGGCGAGGATGACCGGCGGCGCGGAGTCGTAGTACTCCTCGCGGTGGTGCTCGCCGATGCCGAAGGAGTAGAGCCCCGACCGGTCGGCGAGCTCGATCTCCTCGAGCAGGTGGGCCATCCGCTCCGCGGGGCCGACGACGTGGCCGGTGGACGGGTCGGTGACCCGGGAGACGAAGCTGTCGACGCCGACGTGCACGGGAACCTCCGGAGCTGGTGGGTGGTGGGTGCCGGGCCAACGCCCACCGACCCTCCGCCATTCCGCCCCCGCCCCGCCGGCGCGTGCCGGTCAGGCCCGCCGGGCCCGTCGCGACACCCGCCGGGCCAGGAGGTAGGTCACGGCGCCGGTGGCCGCCCACGACCCGCCCACGAGGACCACGTCGAGGCTGTGGTGCCCGACGTCGGTTCGGCCGCGCCCGACGCGCGAGCGCCAGCCGTGGTGGGTGACCTCGGCCACGATCCCGGTCTCGGTGACGGGGTTGTCGGGGCGCAGCGTGCCGAACGACCGGAGCGCGGCGCCCCGGGCCTCGACCCGGTCGGCCACGACGAGCAGCAGCCAGTGGGCGGCGCGGGCCTCGCTGTAGCGGCTGTAGGCGCGGCGGCGGATGGCCCCGCTGAGACCGTGCAACGGCTGGGCCGTGCCGAAGACCGGGGGCAGGGTGCCGTGCTCGATGGAGCGCTCGCGGGGCCGGTGCTCGGGCTGGCGCTCGGGGAAGCGCCACCGCACGCCGGGCAGGTCGAGGTCGAGCCGCTCGCGGGGCACCTGGGGCCGGTCGGCGGGGTCGAGGTCGACACCCCAGCCGGGGATCCGGGCCCGGAGCTGCTCGCTGGTCTCGGCGGGAGGCCGCTTGTCGGGCGTGTAGGTGTACTGCGGGACACCGTCGGACTGGTCGTGGCTCATGCCGCACCGTCCACGACGAGGATCGGCTTGATGATGCCGTCGAGCTTGGCCGAGAACGCGTGGTACGCCTCGGCCACGTGCTCGAGCGGGAAGCGGTGCGTCACGACGTCGCTGGGCTTGAGGTGGCCGGCGCGAACGTGCTCGAGCAGCCGGGGCCACTGTCGCTTGACGGGCGTCTGGTTCATGTTGAGGGTCAGTCCCTTGTTGAGGGCGTCGCCGAACTTCACCGCGCTGAACAACGGGCCGTAGGCGCCGACGACCGAGACGGTGCCGCCCTTGCGGACGCCGTCGATGGCCCAGTTGAGCGCGACCGGCGACCCGCCCTGCAGCTTCAGCTTGGCCGAGGTGACGTGCATCAGCAGGTTGCCGTCGGCCTCGGCACCGACGGCGTCGATCACGACGTCGGCGCCCAGGTGGTCGGTGATCCGCTTGAGGAGCACGGCGACGTCGCGGTGCTCGACGAAGTTGTAGGTCTCGGCGTGGGCGAAGGTGCGCGCCTTCTCGAGCCGGTCGTCGAGGTGGTCGATCACGATCACCCGACCCGCACCCATCAGCCAGGCCGACTTGGCCGCGAAGAGCGCGACCGGGCCCGCACCGAGCACGACGACCGTGTCGAGCTCGCGGATGTCGCCCAGCTGGGCACCGAAGTAGCCGGTGGCGAGCGCGTCGGTCATCAGCACGGCGTCCTCGTCGTCGAGCCAGGGCGGGACCAGCGAGGGGCCGACGTCGGCGAACGGCACCCGCACGTACTCCGCCTGGCCGCCGTCGTAGCCGCCCGTGGTGTGGGAGTAGCCGTAGATGCCGCCGACGGCGGTGGCGTTGGGGTTGACGTTGTGGCAGTTCGAGTAGAGGCCGCGGGCACAGAAGTAGCAGGAGCCGCAGAACACGTTGAACGGCACCATGACCTTGTCTCCGACCCGCAGCTCCTGCACCGACGGACCGACCTCGTCGACGATGCCGACGAACTCGTGGCCGAACGTGTGGCCGACCCGGGTGTCGGGCATCATCCCGTGGTACAGGTGCAGGTCGGAGCCGCAGATCGCCGCCCTGGTCACCCGCACGATCGCGTCGTTGGGGTGCTCGATGCGGGGGCGGTCCTTCTCCTCGACCCGGACCCGGTAGGGCCCTCGGTACACCATCGCCTTCATCGTTTGTCTCCTTCGTCGGGTGGGCATCAGTGCTTCTCGAGGTGCAGCGAGGCCAGCCCCGCCATCGAGGACAGGGCCAGCGACCGCGAGACCAGCGCCGTCGGCCCCGGCCAGCGGTGGCGGGCCAGGGTGACGGCGGCGCCGAAGTAGATCGACAGGCACCACGGGCAGTGGACCAGGTACGAGACCTTCGAGCGGTCCGGCGGACCCTGCGCCTCGACGACGCGGTCGCGCACGGGCTCGGCGATCTTGTCGTCCTTGACCAGCTTCACCAGCCGGTAGGTCGCGAGCGCGTCGACCAGGAGGCTGACGGCGTCGCGCTGGGGTGGGGTCGGGCTCACGGTGCTCCTGGGGGATCGGTCAGACGGGCGGTGCCGGCGCGCGAGGTCGTGGTGCGCGCCGTCCGTGGACCCTCCGGTGCCCCGCGCGGTGGGGAATGGCGTCCTTCCTGCGGGTGAGTGACCAAACCGACGCCCCGGGTTGCCGACTACGGGGGCGCGCAGGGCTCCGTGCCCACTAGACTCGCCGAGTTCCAGGTTGGTGCTGGGACGGGCCCGGGGGGGCCCTGGTCGTCCGACCAGGGTGAACCTCACGCAAGGAAAACCCATGGACGTCCGTCCGGCGCACGGAGGCGGCCGATGCTCGAGTCAGTGCCCGCGACGATGACCGCGCGCCCGAGCGCGGACGAGCGGCGGGTGCGCACCTTCCGGGTCGTCGCCGTCGCGACGGTCGTCGTCTGCGCCGTCTTCGTGGCCCTGCTGCAGCCGTCGCTGTTCCCCGCCGACGTCCGCCAGTCGGCCAGCGGACTGGCGCTGGTGCTGAGCGGGCTCTTCCTGGCCGTGTCCTGCGGGCGCGGCGCGCGGATGAACGAGGGGCGCCGCCGGCGCTCCTGGCAGCTGATCCAGGTCGGCGCCGTCGTGGCCGTCACGGGCAACGTGTGGAGCGCCGCCGCCGGGTCGGACCCGGTGACCTCGCCCAGCACCGTCAGCGACCTCACCATCACCGTGGCCCTCGTGCTGTGCATCGCGGCCGTCCTGACGTTCCCGAGCGCGCCACGCCGCCGGGCCGACCAGGTGGTGATGCTGCTCGACGGCCTCGTCGTCGGGGGTGCAGTGTTGATCGTGGCCTCGACCCTGGTCTACAGCGAGCTGCTCGACGAGACCCGTGGCAACGCCACGGCCCGGTTCACCACGCTGCTGATCCCCGTCCTCGACGTCGTGCTGATCGTGGCGGCCCTGCTCCTGCTGCTGCGCACCCGGGGCGCCGACCGTCGCGCCCTCGCCCTGCTGACCCTCGGCTTCCTGTCCTACGCGCTCGCCGACCTCTCCTTCGCGGTGCTCGTGGCCCAGGGCGACTTCGAGTTCGGCACCCCGGTCGACCTCGGCTGGATCATCGGCTACGCGCTGCTCTCCCTCGCCGCGTGGTGCCCCCCGACCCAGACCCCCGAGTCCGGAGTGCCCGGCGGCGCCGGCGACCTGCCGGTGCCCGTGTCGGCCGACGTCCGGGACGCGGCGATGGTCTACCTCGGCCTGATGGTCGCGGCCGCGGTCCAGGTCCTCGCGGGATCGGGCCACGAGCTGGCCGCGTCCACCGCCGTGCTGTGGCTGACGATGGCCTTCGGCGCGGCCGTGCGCCAGATCGTCCTCACCCGCGACAACCTCACCCTGCGCCGGGGGCTGGAGCGCCGCGTCCGCGACCAGACGGCCGACCTGCGGCGCCTGGCCCGTCAGACCGAGGTGCTCCTCACCTCCGTCGGCGACGGCATCTACGGCGTGGACGCCGAGGGCCGGGTCACCTTCGTCAACCCCTCCGGCGCCGAGGCGCTCACCCACACCGCCGAGAGCCTGCACGGGGCCAACGCCCACGACCTCTTCCACGCCCCGGACCACGACGGCCTCCCGCACCCCTACGACGGGTGCTACATCGCCGAGGCGATCCGCTCGGGTGTGGTGACCACGTCGGAGGAGGACGTCTACCTGCGCGCCGACGGGTCCAGCTTCCCCGTCGAGATCACCGCCAGCCCGCTGGTCGAGGACCACGTCGTGCGCGGCGCGGTCGTCGTGTTCCGCGACGTCACCCAGCGCCGGGAGGTCGACCGGATCAAGAACGAGTTCATCTCCGTCGTCAGCCACGAGCTGCGCACCCCGCTGACGTCGATCAGGGGCTCCCTCGGACTCCTGGTCAGCGGCAAGCTCGGCGAGCTCACGCCGAAGGCCGGGGCGATGGCCAACCTGGCGCTGGAGAGCAGCGAGCGGCTGACCCGCCTGATCAACGACATCCTCGACCTCGAGCGCATCGAGTCCGGCACCCGGCCGCTCGACGTGGCCCCGACCGAGGCCGCCGACCTCCTGGCCCGCTCGGTCGCGGAGATGACGGGCCAGGCCCGGGCCACCGGGGTGCGGCTCGAGGTCGGGCCCAGCACCGGACGCGTCCTGGCCGACGGCGACCGCGTCGTGCAGACCCTGGCCAACCTGCTCAACAACGCCATCAAGTACTCCTCCGCGGGCCAGAGCGTCGTCCTCAGCTCCGCCGACGACGGTGCGGGCGCCGTGCTGTTCAGCGTGCGCGACGAGGGACGCGGCATCCCCGGCGACCGGCTCGAGGCGGTCTTCCAGCGCTTCGAGCAGGCCGACTCCTCCGACGCCCGCCTGATGGGCGGCACCGGCCTGGGCCTGACGATCAGCCGCGGCATCGTCGAGCGACACGGCGGCCGCATCTGGGCCGAGAGCGTCGTCGGCGCCGGCACCACGTTGTTCTTCACGCTCCCCTCCGCCGGCCGGTCGGGCTCGCGGAGCGGCTCGACGCCCGACGGCCGGCCCGGTGACCGCGGCGGGGTCCTCCTCGTCGAGGACGACGACGACCTGTCCGACGTCCTGACCACGCTGCTCGCCGGCCACGGCGTGCCGGTGGCGCGCGCCACCGGCGTCCAGGAGGCCCTCGCCATGGCCGCCCGGAACACGCCGCGGCTGCTGATCCTCGACGTCGCCCTGCCCGACGGGACCGGCCACGACCTGGTCGCCGGACTCGCGCTCGACCCCCGGACCGCCGACCTCGACGTCATCGTCTACAGCGCCGCCGACGTCGAGCCCCACGACCGCCCACGACTGACGCTCGGGCGCACCAGCTTCGTCACCAAGAGCCGGGTCGACCCGACCGCGGTCGAGGACCGGGTGCTCGAGCTGCTCGCCACCCCACCAGTACTCCCAGGAAGAGGCATCCGCACGTGACCGGAACGCACGACACCCCGCTCGAGATCACCGTCAGGACCGCCGTCGGCGAGGGCCGCACCCTGCTCTCCGCCTTCGACACCGCCCTGCTCGGTGCCGGGGTGGCCGACTTCAACCTGATCCCGCTCTCGTCGGTGATCCCCCCGCGCGCCAACGTGTCGCGGACCTCCGAGACGCTCCCGGGGGCGCACGGCGACCGGCTCTACTGCGTGGAGTCCGTCGCCTACGCCGACCACCCGGGCGAGATCGTCTCCGCCGGCCTCGGCTGGACGATCCACCCCGAGATCGGCGGCCTGTTCGTCGAGCACACCGGGGGCAGCGAGGCCTCGGTCGACGAGCAGATCCGGCTCAGCCTGGCCGACATGGCCGCCAACCGCGGGATCGACTTCGGCGAGGTCCACACCGCGATCGTCACCGCGCACTGCACCGTCAGGCCCGTGTGCGCCCTGGCGATCGCCGCCTACGAGGTCGCCGGCTGGGGACGGTCGTGAGCTCGCGCGGCGACCTCGAGGTCACGGTCGAGGAGAAGGTCGACGTCGAGACCGCCGAGGCCTACTACGCGCTGTACCGCGAGACCTTCGGCGAGCTCGAGACGAAGGCCGTCGCCCGCCAGCTGCTGCACCGCGAGGAGTTCCTCGAGGAGATGGAGGACCCGCGCGTCGCGAAGTACGTCGCCCGCTCCAGCGACGGCACCGCGATCGGCATGTCGACGCTGACCAACCAGCTCGAGACCGTCCCGTGGATCAGCCCGGCCTACTTCCGCCACCACTACCCCGAGCAGTTCGCGCGCGACGCGGTCTACTACATCGGCTTCACGCTGGTCCAGCGCGAGCACCGGCGCAGCCGGGCCTTCCAGGCGATGATCCACCGGATCGGCACGGTGCTGGCCGAGGCCGAGGCCGTGGTCGGGTGGGACATCTGCGCCTTCAACGACGACGACCTCTCCTTCGGCCGGCACGCCGCGCGCGTCCTGGGCCGCACCGGCGACGTGAGCGTGGCGACCATCGACCGCCAGACCTACTACGCGGGCACCTTCCGGGGCGTCGACGACGGGCGGGTGCCGTGACCACGCCGCCCACCGTGCTGATCGTCGACGACGACGACTCCATCCGCGAGATCACCCAGGTGACGCTGGAGGTGGTCGCCGGCTGGACGGTGATCCCCGCCAGCGGCGGCGAGGCCGCGATCCTGCTCGCGCAGACCCACCGTCCCGACCTCGTGCTGCTCGACCTGATGATGCCGATCATCGACGGCCGGGCCACCTTCGCCGCCCTCCAGTCCGACGAGAGGACCGCCGACATCCCGGTCGTCCTGCTGACCGCCAAGCTCCAGGTGGGCGGCCCGCAGCCGTGGGACGACATGAACGTCGCCGGCGTCATCTCGAAACCGTTCAACCCGATGACCCTCGGCGACGAGCTCGCGACGATGCTCGGCTGGGATCCGCCGGCCTGACCCTGCGCGACCCGTGGAACGAGCCGGGGCGGCGTCGGTGCCGGGGACTACCCTGCCCAGGATGAGCCGGATCTTCAGCGTCAGCGTCGCGTCGGTCTACCCCCACTACGTGGCCAAGGTCGAGAAGAAGGGCCGCACGAAGGCCGAGCTCGACCAGGTGATCGCCTGGCTCACCGGCTTCGACGAGAGGGCGCTGGCCGCCCACCTCGACGCAGGGACGACGTTCGCGGACTTCTTCGCCGCGGCCGAGGTGAACCCGGGGGTCGCGCTGATCACCGGCTCGGTGTGCGGCGTGCGCGTCCAGGACGTCGAGGACCCGCTCATGCAGCAGATCCGCTACCTCGACAAGCTCGTCGACGAGCTGGCGAGGGGCCGGCCGATGGAGAAGGTGCTCCGGTCGTGAGCGGTGCACCCGCCGACGTGGGCCAGGTGGCCGCCGACCTCGCCGCCGAGCTCGTCGCGATCGACAGCGTCAACCCCGGCCTGGTGCCGGGCGCGGCCGGCGAGACGGCGATCGTCGAGCACCTGCGGGCGCGACTGGCCCGGTCGGGGTTCGCCACGCACGTCGTGCCCGCCGCCGGCCGCCCCGACCGGCCCAGCCTGGTCGCCGTCGCGCCGGGGGCGGACGACGTCCCGACCGTCGTCCTCAACGGGCACCTCGACACCGTCGGCACGAGCGGGATGGCGGCGCCCTTCGCCGCCCGGGTCGACGGCGACCGGCTGGTCGGGCGCGGCGCCGCCGACATGAAGGGCGGGGTCGCGGCCGTCGTCGCCGCCGCCGAGGCCCTGCTCGCCGCGGGCGCGCGGGTGCGGCCGGTGCTGGCGCTGGTCGCCGACGAGGAGGACGCGAGCCTCGGGAGCGAGGCCGTGATCGCGGCGCTTCCCGGGCTGGGGGTCCGGCCCGACGTGTGTCTGGTCGCCGAGCCGACCGACCTCGCGCTGGCCCGCTCGCTGCGCGGCTTCGCGGTGGTGCGGGTGCGCTTCGAGGGCCGGGCCGCGCACAGCTCACAGCCCGAGCTCGGCGTCAACGCGGTCACCGCGCTGGGCCGCTTCCTGCACGCCGTCGACGGCGCCGCGCCGGGCGTCCGGGCCGGCGGCGGCGAGCTCGCGGTCACCGTGGTGCGTGGCGGCGGGTCGGCGTTCGTCGTGCCCGACCACGCCGAGTGCGTCGTCGAGCGCCGCACGACCGAGCCCGGCTCGGCCGCCGCGCACGCCGAGGTCGACGCCCTCCTGACCCCGGCGATGCGGGCCACCAGCGAGCTGGTGGCCAGCCGCGAGGCGTGGCGGCTCGACGACCACGGCGCCGCGGCCGACCTCGCCGGGCTCCTCGGCCGGGCGCTCGGCACCGGGGCGAGCTTCGACGCGCCGTACTGGATGGAGGCGCCGCTGTGGCAGGCGAGCTGCCCCACCCTGGTCTGCGGACCCTCCGGCGGCGGCCTGCACGCCGTCGACGAGTGGGTCGACCTGCGGCAGGTGCGGGCCCTGGCCCGCGCGCTTGTCGCCGTCCTCCCGGCCTGGGCGGCGGGCCACCGTGGCGACTGACCCGCGCGGCCTGCGCGGCGACGCGCCGCTCCTCGACGCGTGGCTGCGCTTCCAGGAGCAGCGGCCCACGCCGTTCACCATCCCCGGGCACAAGCAGCGCCACGACCTGGTCGGCGACGTCGTCGCCGGGGACGTCCCGCTGTACGCCGGCCTCGACACGATGAAGCTCAGCGGGGGCGTGCTCGCCGAGGCCGAGGCCCGGGCCGCCCGGCTGTGGGGCGCCGACGTCGCGCGGTTCTCGGTCGGCGGGGCGACCCACGCCAACCAGGCGCTGGCGCTCGCGCTCGGCGGCGACGGCGACACGGTGGTCGTCAGCCGCACGCTGCACCGCTCGCTGCTCCTCGGGCTGGTGGTCGCGGGGCTGACGCCGGTGTGGGTCCGCCCCGAGACCGACCCGCGCACCGGCCTGCCGCTCGGCGTCGCCCCCGCCAGTGTCGCGCGCGCGCTCGAGGCGCACCCCGAGGCCCGCGCGGTGCTCGTCGGCGACCCGTCCTACGTCGGCACCGTCGGCGACGTCGCCGGGCTGGCCGGGGTGGCGCACGCGCACGGCGCCCCGCTCGTCGTCGACGCCGCGTGGGCCGCCCACTTCGGCTTCCACCCCGCGCTGCCCGACCATGCCCTCGCCCTCGGCGCCGACGCGATGGTCGTCAGCGCCCACAAGACGCTGCCGGCCTGGAGCCAGGCCGCGCTGGTGCTGGCCCGCGCCGACCGGATCGACGCCGCACGCCTCGACGCCGGGGTGGAGGCCACCGCGACGACCAGCCCGGCGGGCGCCATCCTGGCCAGCACCGACGCGGCGCGGGCCCTCCTCGAGCGCGACGGCGAGGCACTGCTCGGCGTCGCCCTCGACGCCGTCCGCGGGGCCCGGCAGCGGCTGGCCGAGGTCGAGGGTCTCGTCGTCCTCGGCGGCGACGGCGTCGACCCGCTCAAGCTCACGTTGGTGCTCCCCGGCACCGGTGCGCACGGCGTCCGCGTCGAGGACGACCTGCTCGCCGCCGGGCTGCCCGTCGAGGCCGCGGAGCGCGACACCCTCGTCGCGGTGGTGTCGCTCGCCGACACCGCGGACTCGCTGGGCGCGCTCGTCGACGCGGTGACCGACTCGATCGAGCGGCACCGCGGCGCCCCGCGACCGGTCGCCCCCGCGGCGACCTACGCCGTGGAGCCGGTGTCGGTGATGACGCCGCGGCAGGCCTACTTCGCCGACGCCGAGGCGGTGCCGCTCACCGAGGCGCTCGGCCGGGTGAGCGTCGAGCTGGTGGCGCCCTACCCGCCCGGCATCCCGGTGCTCGCCCCCGGCGAGCAGGTCACCGCGGCGACCCTGGCCGCGCTCGACGCGGCGCGGGCGGCCGGCGTCCGGATCGCCTACGCCGCCGACGCGTCGCTGCAGACGTTGCGGGTGGCGAGGTAGCCGGTCAGAGGCTCGGGACCGCCCGGCGGAGGTCGGCCGCGCGGGCCTCGACCTTGGGCACCAGGAACCGGGCCTCGGTGCCGTCGGCGGTCACGACGACCAGCCGCTTGCGCGGGAAGCCTCGTCGGGCAACTGCGACCGAGCTGATCTGGGCCAGGGGAGCGCGGTAGTGGACGCCGCCACCGAGCGCGCGTTCGAGGCCGTGCGGCTCGAACGACAGGGCCTCGGTGTCGAGGGTGAGGCGGCCGCCCAGCGCCCGCCACCCGCGGTAGAGGTTGGCGCGGACCTGCCACTGCGACGTGCCGTGCCCGCTCACCTGGACCGCCGGTCCTTCCCGCTCGGCAGAACCGCCCAGACCAGGCCCAGCGCGATCCCGACGCCCAGCAGCGCCCAGTTGTCGAGCAGCAGCGACAGGACCACCCCGATCGGTGCGCCGAAGGCGACACCCAGCGCGAGGCGGTTGTCCTCCTCCTCCTGCTCGGTGGTCCCAGGATCGTCGTCCGTCATGCCGTCCACCCTGCCAGCCACGGACGCCCACGCAAGTCGGTGCGGTCGACCCGGGCACACTGGCCGGGTGACGACACGAGGACTGGTCCTGGGCGGCGGCGGCGGCATCACGGGCATCGCCTGGGAGACCGGGCTGCTGTGGGGGCTCGCCGAGGCCGGCGTCGACCTGACCGACGCCGAGCGCGTGGTCGGCACGTCGGCGGGCTCGATCGTGGGTGCCCAGGTCACCAGCAGCACCCCCCTCGAGGAGCTCTACCGCCGCCAGCTGCTCGCGCCGGCCGAGCTCGGGGACGGCGGGGTGCCGCTCGCCTCGATCGGGCTCGGCGTGGTCGCGCGGTGGTCGCGCGGTTCGCCGGGGCGCTGCTGCGCTCGCGCGGCGACCTCGAGCGCTTCGGCCGGGTGCTCGGCGGGGCCGCCGTGACGGCGTCCGCGAAGGGGCGCACGCCGTCGGTCGAGGAGCGCTACGACCAGGTCGCCCAGCGCATCGGCGGGATCGAGTGGCCCGACCGCGACCTCGTCGTCACCGCGGTCGACGTGGCGACCGGCGAGCTGGCGGCGTTCGGGCCGCGCGGCTCGACGCCCGAGGTCCGCCTCGAGGACGCCGTCAACGCCTCCTGCGCGGTGCCGTGCGTCTACCCGCCGATCCGGATCGGCTCGCGCACCTTCGTCGACGGCGGCGTCCGGTCCGGGTCCAACGCCGACCTCGCCGCCGGCTGCGGCGTGGTGGTCGCGCTGACGCCGGTCGACCGGTCGGTCGGCCCGATGCACAGCGCCGCGCGGATCCTGGCCCGGATGGACGTGCCCCACCTTGTCATCACCCCGGACGCCGCCTCGGTCGCCGCCATCGGCCGGAACGTGCTCGACCCTGGGGCGCGGCCGCCCTCGGCGCGCGCCGGGTACGCCCAGGCGCGGGCGCACGTCGCCGCCGTCCGCGAGCTCTGGGGCTGAGCCCGCCCGACTCAGCCCCCGGTCGGGTGCCGGAGAGCGGTCAGCGCAGCGGGAGGCCGAGCAGGTCGACGATCCGGCGGGCCGCCGCCGTGGGCGACAGGTCGGTGTTGTCGACGCGGTGGTGCGGGGCGTCGAGCGGGAACGGCTGGTCGGGTCCGGTGCTCAGCCGGTACTCGCGACCCCACTCGAGGAGGTGGGCACGCTGCCACTCGACGTCGCGCTTGGAGGGCTTGGCCTCGAGCCGCAGCGGGGTGCCCTCGCGCCCGAGGCGGGTGTCGACGTCGGCGTACAGCTCCACGTGGTCGACCCGGCCCCCGGCCGCCAGCACCGGCGCGGTCAGACGCTCGACCGCCGCGGTGTCCTCGGCGACGTCGAGCGCCCAGACGTAGGTGAGGACGAGGCCCGGCAGCCCGCTCGCGAGGGCCTCCTCGACCACCCGGCGCCGGAACTCCTCCTTGAGCCGCTGGAACCCCGGGTCGTCCCACTCGAAGACCTCGAGAAGCGGCTCGATGGTCGCGTGGTTGTGGAACAGCCGGTACGGCGTCAGCCTGGCCAGCTCGCGCCCGACCGTCATCTTGCCGACGGCCTGCGGCCCGAAGAGGAACACGAGGTGCACGGGGCCACCCTGCCAGCGGGCCCGAGAGGCTGGAGCGGGGGCCGTCGTACAACCACGTACACGACGGCGTCCGCCCCGGCCGGTCCAGGCGGGGAGGTGCTCGTCGGGTTCCGTGGTGTACGTGCTTGTACGACGTGTCCCGGCCTCAGCCCTCGAGCGCGGCGACCGCCTCGGCGATCGACAGCGTGCGGCGGGCGGACTCGACGTGCAGGTTCTCCACCATCCGGCCGTGGAAGGTCACCACGCCCGACCCGGCGCCGGCCCCCCAGGCGGCGACCAGGCCGCGGGCGTCCTCGACGGCCTGCGCCGACGGCGCGAACGCCGCGTTGGCGCCGTCGACCTGCCCGGGGTGGATGAGCGTCTTGCCGTCGAAGCCCATCTGGCGGCCCTGGTCGCACTCGGCGAGGAACCCCTCGGTGTCCTTCACGTCGTTGTGGACGCCGTCGAGGACCGCGATGCCGGCGGCGCGGGCCGCGAGCAGCACGGTGTGCAGCGACGGGAGGATCGGCGCGCGGCCGGGCACGTGCTCGGCGTACAGCTCCTTGACCAGGTCGTTGGTGCCGAGCACCAGCACCGTGAGCCGCTCGGAGGCGCGCGCGATGGCCAGCGCGTCGAGGATCGCGGCGGGGGTCTCCACCATCGCCCAGAGCTTCGTGTGGTCGGGCGCGCCGGCCCGCTCCATCGCCGCGACCAGGCCCTGCACCGCGGCGGCGCTGTCGACCTTGGGGACGACGACCGCGGCCGGACCGGCGGCGCTGGCCGCCGCGAGGTCGGCGTCGTGCCACTCGGTGCCGATCCCGTTGACCCGGATCGTGACGGTGCGGCGGCCGTACCCGCCGGACGCCGCGGCCGCGCACGCGGCGTCGCGGGCGGCGGCCTTGGCGTCGGGCGCGACGGCGTCCTCGAGGTCGAGGATCAGCCCGTCGCAGGGGATCGACCGGGCCTTCTCGAGCGCCCGGGCGTTGGAGCCGGGCATGTAGAGGACCGAGCGCAGCGGGGTGAAGGCGCCCACGTCAGGCCTCCTCGCCGCTCGGGATGGCGTCGTAGGCCGCCCTCAGCTCGGGATCGATCGCCGCGAGCTGCTCGGCGAGCTCGACCATCACCAGGCACTGCTTGAGCGAGGCGTCGTCCTCCATCTTGCCGTCGAGCATGACCGCGCCGGTGCCGTCGCCCATCGCGGCGGCGACGCGCCGGGCGTGCGCGACGTCCTCGACGGAGGGGGAGAAGACACGGTTGGCGATGGCGATCTGCTTCGGGTGCAGGCTCCACGTGCCGACGCAGCCGAGCAGGAACGCGTTGCGGAACTGGTCCTCGCAGGCCACGGTGTCGGCGATGTCGCCGAACGGGCCGTAGTAGGGGTAGATGCCGTGCATCGCGCAGGCGTCGACCATCCGCGCGATCGTGTAGTGCCACAGGTCCTGCTGGTGCGTCGCGCGGGCCGCCTCGACCTGGGCGACGCCGAGCTCGTCGATCGGCGGGTCCTGGCGCACGAGGTAGCCCGGGTGGCCGCCGCCGACGCGGGTGGTCTTCATCCGGCGGTCGGCCGCGAGGTCGGCCGGGCCGAGCGAGAGGCCCTGCATGCGCGGCGAGGCGCCGCAGATCTCCTCGACGTTGGCGACGCCGCGGGCGGTCTCCAGGATCGCGTGCACCAGGATCGGCCGGTCGAGCCCGGCCCGGGCCTCGAGCTGGGCGAGCAGCCGATCGACGTAGTGGATGTCCTCGGCGCCCTGCACCTTCGGCACCATGACGACGTCCAGCCGGTCGCCGATCGCCGGCACCAGCGTGGTGAGGTCGTCGAGCGCCCAGGGGCTGTCGAGGGAGTTGATGCGGGTCCAGAGCTGGGTGGGACCACCGCCGCCGAGGCCCTCGGTCTCCTGGCCGATCCGCACCAGGCCCTCGCGGGCGGCGACCTTGTTGTCGGCCTTGACGGCGTCCTCGAGGTTGCCGAGCAGCACGTCGACGGTGCCGACCATGGCCGGGATCTTCGCGGCCATCTTCGGGTTGCTGGGGTCGAAGAAGTGGATCGCCCGGCTCGGGCGGAACGGGATCTCGGTCAGCGGCGTCGGTGCGCCGACCGCCAGCGGTCGGAAGAAGTCCTTGGCGCTCTGGGAGGCGGGCATGTCGCGGAAGTTAGCAGCCGTTCACCGCGCAGGGATATGACCGATCTCTCCCCGCGCGCCTCAGGAGCCGTCCCGCGAGCCCGGCCGCCGCTGCCACCAGCGCCGCGGTCGGGCCTCGGACGCCGCCTGCTCGGCGCGGGCGCGGGCCGCGGCCCGGCGCTCCGCGCGGCGCCCGGCCCAGGCCGCGACGGTCGCGTCGACGTCGCGCGGCATCGTCACCAGGGGCGGGCCCTCCGGCGCGCGGTACCGGGCGGCGACCACGCGCTGGTTGAAGTCGACCAGGACGCGGCGCACCTCGGCCTCGAAGGCGATCTTGTCGAGCCGGTCGTCGAGGTCGGCGTCCTCCTTGCGGAGCTGGACCGACATCGGCAGGACGGCGATGTTCTCGCGCTCGACGAGCTTCTTCAGCCACCAGTCGGGGTCGTGGTCGCCGCCGAGGCCCTCGATCGGCTTGCCGGCGCCGGGCAGGTCGTCGAACTCGCCGCGCTCCATCGCGCGCCGGACCTGCTCGTCGACCCACAGGTGCTGCTGGGCCATCCGCGCGGCCGCCGCGCTCCGTCCGGTGCGCACGTCGCGGCCCTCGACCTGCTCGTCCTTCTCGTCCACGTCGACCTCCGAGACTCTCCTCGCGCGGGGTCGGTGGTCTCCCCGCCCGACCAGTCTGCCCCGGGGCCGGGGAGATTCCCACCGCCGACGACCGTGGGGGTGAGGGCCGACGTCCTACGGTCGGGGCATGGAGCTGACCGAGATCGCCGTCCCCACCGGTACCGCGCAGGCCCACCTCGCCCGGCCCCCGGCCGGTGCCGGCCCGGGCGTGCTGTTCTTCATGGACGCGATCGGGCTGCGTCCGCAGATCGCGGCGATGTGCGACCGGATCGCCTCCTGGGGCTACGTCGTGCTGGCCCCGAACGTCTTCCACCGCGAGGGCGACGTCGACGCGGTCGGGCCGCACCGCGACCTGACCGAGCCGGGTGCCCGCGAGGAGTTCTTCGCCGCCGCCATGCCGCGCGTGGGCCGGCTCACCGCCGACCTGGCGGTGCCCGACATCGCGGCGTACGTCGCCGCCCTGCGCGGTCTCGAGGGGGTCGACGCCGGCCCGATCGGGGTGACCGGCTACTGCATGGGCGCCCGGCTCGCCGTCCGGGCCGCGACCGGCCACCCCGGCGACGTCGTCGCGTGCGGCGGCTTCCACGGCGGCGGCCTGGTCACCGACGAGCCCGACAGCCCGCACGCCGGGCTCGGGTCGGCCCGGGCCGCCTTCGTGTTCGGGCACGCCGACCACGACGGATCGATGCCGCCCGAGGCGGTCGCGACCCTGGGCGCGACGCTCGAGCAGCACGGGCTCGAGGCGACCAACGAGGTCTACGCGGGCGCGCCGCACGGCTACACGATGGCCGACACCGCGATGTACGACGAGGCCGCGGCCGAGCGGCACTTCGCCGCGCTGCAGCAGCTGCTCGCCCGCACCCTCCGGCCCGGCTCGTCACCGGCGGTCTGGTAGTCCTGGGGCACACCACGTCCCGGGAGAGATGCGATGCGCCGACGCAGCCAGTGCTGGAGGACGACCCTGGGCGCCGCGGTGGCCGCCGCGCTCGTCACGAGCGGAGCGCTGGTCGCTCCCGCGACCGCCGGACCCGCGACCGCCGAGCCCGCACCTCGTGGTGCCGCGGCGACGTCGGGGGAGGCCGCGCCGGCGCCGCCGCCCGGTCCCCGGCTGCGCCAGGCGCTGCGCCGCGTCGTCCGGGCCGGTGCCGTGGCGGCGACGTTCGAGGTGGTCGACCGCGGCGACCGCTCGGGTGGCTCCGCCGGGTCCGCCCGGCTCGCGCCCCGCCGGGCGGCGTCCGACCAGGCGCGCTTCCGGGCCGCGAGCGTGACCAAGCAGCTCACGGCCGTCCTGGCCCTGCAGCAGGTGCAGCGCGGCCGGTGGACGCTCGGGACGACGATCGGCGACGTGCTGCCGGGGCTGTGGCCGGCCCGGTCCGACGTCACGCTCGGCGAGCTGCTCAGCCACCGCAGCGGCGTGCCCGACTACCTGGCGGCGCTGGTGGCCGACGCCACGACGAACGCGAGGTTCCTCGCCGCGATCAGCCCGCGCCGCACCGACCGCGAGCTGGTGGGTGTCGCCAAGCAGCTGCCCTGGCTCTTCGAGCCCGGCACCTCGTTCGGCTACTCCAACACCGGCTACGTCATCGTCGGGCTGATGCTGCGCAGGGCCACCGGCCGCTCGCTCACCGCCCTCGCGCAGCAGCGGATCCTGCGGCCGGCGCGGATGACCGAGAGCACCTGGGCGGTCGGCCGGCGGATGCCCGCGCCGCGCCTGCGCGAGTACGCCGACCTCGGCGGACGCCGTCCGCTCGACCTGGGCTCGTTCAACCCGACCATGTTCTCCGCCGCCGGCGCGCTGCTCACCACCACGCGTGACCTGAACCGGTTCCAGGTGGCGCTGTCGCGCGGCCGCCTGCTCGCCCCGCGGCTGGTCGACACCATGCGCTCCACGGTCACCCGCGCCGACGACCCGGCCGGGATCGGCGTGGCCTACGGCTACGGCAGCTACCGGATCCCGGACCCGTGCCGGCCCGGGAGGTGGCTCTTCGGCCACGACGGCGCCTCGTTCGGCACGCACACGCTGTCGTTCAGCTCGCGCGACGGGCGCCGCCGGGTGACCGCCGCGCTGACCGGGCGGCAGTACGCCGACCCCGAGCAGCCCGCGTACGTCGCCCTCAACCGGCTGCTGGGCGCGGCGTTCGCCTCGACGTGCCGCGGCCCGGTGGCCGCGCCGGTGCCGTCAGCGCGGCCAGCCCCCACGACGGACGGACTCCTGCCAGGGCCGCCGCTCGCGCCGGCTCGGTGACCCCTTCGCGCCGCCCGGCCGGGGGTGGCCGACGGTGATGACGCCGACCGGGTCGTGGTCGGGCGGGATCGCGAACTCCTCGCGGACGTCGCCGGCGCGCTCCGGGACGACCCCGAAGAAGCAGGCGCCGAGTCCGGCGTCGGTGACGGTCTGCAGGATCAGCAGCGACGCCATGGCGGCGTCCATGTGCCAGAACGGGAGGGGCCAGCGGGCCTCGTCGCGGTCGGTCCAGCCCTTGTCGGGCTCGGCGTAGCGGTCGAGGTAGGCGTCCTTGCTGCTGCACGGGAGGATCACGACCGGCGCCCGCATCATGCCGGCGAGCCAGGGGTTCGGGTCGTCGACGTCGTCGCTGCTGGCCCGCCAGAACCGCTCGACGTCGGCCGGGGTGTCGAGGACGACGAACGCCCACCCCTGGCTGAAGCCGGCGCTGGGGGCCCGCGTCGCGTTCTCGAGGGCGCGGTCGATGATGGCGCGGTCGACCGGTTCGTCGGCATAGTTGCGCACCATCCGGCGGCGTCGTACGACGTCCTGGAACTCCATGCCCCGATCCTAGGGAGACGCCCGTGCCGGACCGTGCCGCCGACGACTTCGAGCGGATGTGGGCCGACCTCGCCCCGGTGGGCCGGGCGGCGACGTCGGGCGGCTACTTTCGTCAGCCGTTCGCCTCCGCCGAGCGCGAGCTGGCCGCCTGGTTCGAGGAGCAGTGCGCCGCCCGCGGCCTCCGGCTCGAGCGCGACCCGTTCGGCAACGTCGCCGCCTGGTGGGACCCGCCGGCGCCACCGGTCCCGGGCTCGGCGGTCCTCACCGGCAGCCACCTCGACTCGGTGCTCGACGGGGGCGCCTACGACGGCCCGCTGGGCGTGGTGTCGGCGCTGGCGGCGATCGACGTGCTGCGGGGTCGCGGGTTCGTGCCGGGCCGGCCGCTCGGGGTGTCGGTCTTCGTCGAGGAGGAGGGGTCGCGGTTCGGGCTGGCCTGCCTGGGCTCGCGGCTCGCGGTCGGCGCGACCTCCTGGGAGGACGCCCGGGCGCTCCGCGACCGCGACGGCGTCGCGCTGGGCGACGTCGTCCCCGGACCCGGGGCGGGCGAGCGCTCGACGCTGCTCGACGGCGTCGGCGCGTTCGTCGAGCTGCACGTCGAGCAGGGCCGCGGGCTGGTCGACCTCGACGAGCCGGTCGGGGTGGCCAGCGAGATCTGGCCGCACGGGCGCTACCGCTTCGACTTCGGCGGGGAGGCCAACCACGCCGGCAGCACCCGGATGGAGGACCGCCACGACCCGATGCTCACCTACGCGATGACGGCGCTCGCCGCGAACAAGCAGGCCCGGCTGGCCGGCCAGCGCGCGACGTTCGGGCGGATCGAGGTCGCGCCGAACGGCACGAACGCCGTCGCCTCCCGGGTCACGGCGTGGCTCGACGCGCGTGCCTCCTCCGACGCCGCCCTGGCCGACCTCGTCGCCGCCGTCGAGCGCCAGGCCGCCGACCGCGCCGACCGCGACGGCACCACGGTCACCGTGACGCCCGAGTCGGTGTCGGGCTCGGTCGGCTTCGACCTGACCCTGCACCTCGGTGGACCCGGCCACGACCGCTGGCCGGTGCTGCCGTCGCAGGCCGGCCACGACGCCGGGATCCTCTCGGCGGCCGGCATCGCGACCGCGATGCTGTTCGTCCGCAACCCCACCGGCGTCTCGCACGCGCCGGCCGAGTCCGCGGAGACCGCCGACTGCCTCGCCGGCGTCACCGCCCTCGCCGGCACCCTCGAGCGGCTGGCCCGGTGACGGTCCCGACGAGCAGCTACCTCCTCGAGCGGGCCTGGGTCGGCGGCGCGGTCCGCGACGACGTGCTGGTCGAGGTCGCGGACGGCCGGTTCGCCTCCGTCACCCCCGGTGCCACGTCGCCGGACGCCGTCCGGCTGGCCGGCCTGACGGTCCCCGGGCTGGCCAACGCCCACAGCCACGCCTTCCACCGCGCCCTGCGCGGGCGCACCCAGCGCGGTCGGGGCACGTTCTGGACCTGGCGCGAGCAGATGTACGCCGTCGCCGAGCGGCTCGACCCCGACTCCTACCTCGCGCTCGCGACCGCGGTCTACCGCGAGATGGCGGCGGCCGGGACGACGACGGTGGGGGAGTTCCACTACCTGCACCACCAGCGCGACGGGACGCCGTACGACGACCCCAACGCGATGGGTCACGCGCTGGTCGAGGCCGCGCGCGTCGCCGGGGTCCGGCTGAGCCTGCTCGACACCTGCTACCTCAGCAGCGGCTTCGGCGCTCCGGTGGAGGGCGTGCAGCGGCGCTACTCCGACGGCGACGTCGACGGCTGGGCCGAGCGGCTCGCCCGGTTCGAGCCGGACGGCGACCACGTCCACGTCGGCGGCGCGTTCCACTCCGTCCGGGCCGTGGCGCCGCGCGACATGGCCCGGTACGCGGCCAACCCCCTGCACGTGCACCTGAGCGAGCAGCCGCAGGAGAACCAGGACTGCCTCGCCGTCTACGGCGCCACCCCCACCCGGCTGCTCGCCGACCACGGCGTCCTCGGGCCGCGCACCACCGTCGTCCACGCCACCCACCTCACCGACGAGGACGTCGACCTCCTCGGCAGCACCCGCACCCACGTCTGCTTCTGCCCCACGACCGAGCGCGACCTCGGGGACGGCGTCGGCCCCAGCCGCGAGCTCCGCGACGCCGGCGCCCGGCTCACCCTCGGCTCCGACAGCCACGCCGTGATCGACCCGTTCGAGGAGATGCGTGCCGTCGAGCTCGACGAGCGGCTCGCCTCACGCCGCCGCGGCACCTGGACGACGGCCGACCTGCTCGCCGCCGCGACCGTCACCGGCCACGCCAGCCTCGGGTTCGCCGACGCCGGCGCCCTCGCCGTCGGGCAGCGCGCCGACCTGGTCACCCTCGACACCACCAGCGTCCGGACCGCCGGCACCGGCGCCGACGAGCACACCGCCGTGTGGGCGGCCGGGGCCGCCGACGTCGTCTCGGTCGTCGCGGACGGCGTGCTGCTCGACCTCGACCGCGAGGGCGTGGGCCGCGACCTCGACCGCACCATCAGGAGCCTTCTGCCATGACCAGCACCCTGATCACCGGCATCGCCGAGCTGGTCACCAACGACCCGGCCGCCCCCGACCTGCTCGGCGCGGTCGAGCACGCCGCCCTCGTCGTGGAGGGGACGACGGTCGCCTGGGTCGGTCGCGCCGCGGACGCCCCGGCCGCCGACGCCGCGGTCGACGTCGGCGGCCGCGCCGTCCTGCCCGGCTGGGTCGACTCCCACTCCCACCTGGTCTTCGCCGGCGACCGGGCCGCGGAGTTCGAGGCCAGGATGACCGGGACGCCGTACGCCGCCGGCGGCATCCGCACCACGGTCGCCGCCACCCGCGCCGCCACCGACGAGCAGCTCACCGCCCACGTCGGGCGGCTGGTCGCCGAGATGCGCCGCCAGGGCACCACGACCGTCGAGATCAAGAGCGGCTACGGGCTCTCGGTGCACGACGAGGCCCGCAGCCTCGCCGTCGCGCGCCAGTTCACCGACGAGACGACGTTCCTGGGGGCGCACGTCGTCCCGGCGGACGCCGACCCCGACGCCTACGTCGCCCTCGTGACCGGCCCGATGCTGACCGCCGCGGCGCCCCACGCCCGGTGGATCGACGTCTTCTGCGAGCGCGGCGCGTTCGACGCCGACCAGGCGCGCGCCGTCCTCGCCGCCGGCGCGGCCGCCGGCCTGCGCGGGCGGCTGCACGCGAACCAGCTCACCCAGGGCCCCGGCGTGCGGCTGGCGTGCGAGCTCGGCCTGGCCGCCGTCGACCACTGCACCTACCTCGCGGACGCCGACGTCGCCGCCCTCGCCGACAGCGGCACCGTCGCGACCCTGCTGCCCGGCGTCGAGTTCTCCACGAAGCAGCCCTACCCCGACGCCCGCCGCCTGCTCGACGCCGGCGTCCACGTCGCCCTGGCCAGCGACTGCAACCCGGGGTCGTGCTTCACCAGCAGCCTGCCGTTCTGCATCGCGCTCGCGGTCCGCGAGATGGGGATGACGCCCGCCGAGGCGGTGCACGCGGCCACCGCCGGCGGTGCCCGCGCCCTCGACCGCGACGACGTCGGCCACCTGACGCCGGGCGCCCGCGCCGACCTCCTCGTCCTCGACGCCCCCAGCCACCGCCACCTCGCCTACCGCCCCGGCGTGCCGCTGGTCACCAGCACCTGGCTCGGCGGCCGGCCCCTCTGGTGAGCGCGGGGGCGATCGAGTGGCCCCACGCGCGCAATTGCCGAAGCTGGCTCAGTTCGCGTGCCCCGAACTGAGCCAGGAGCGGCAATTGCACGCCCGGGGCCGGCCGCGCTCAGACCACCACCACCGCCGGGACCAGCCCGCCAGGACGGCCGACGGGCCCCGGCTATGAGCCCGGTCACCCCGCTCTGAGGTAGCGCCCCGGCGGGGATAAGGAGGTTGCCCGATGTGCGCGCCTACCTCAGGGAGCCAGGCTCGTCCTACGTCGCCGACACCGGGTCGGCACTGAGGTAGAGGAGCTCCTCATGTTCGACCGCATGACGATCCAGGCCGAGGTCGACTACCGCCGCGAGCGGCTCAGCAAGGGCCGCCCGGTGAAGCGTCGCCGCACCGCCGACCGCACCCGCGTGCCGTTCGTCGGCGCCCGCGAGGAGATCAACGGGCGCGTCGGCTGACCGCGGCCCAGCGGTAGCCCATCATGGAGCCCGTGGCGATCCAGTCCAGCACGATGGTGGGACGGGACGCCGAGCTCGCGGAGACAGCCGCAGCGCTCGGCGTCCGTCCTTCCCGACCGGCCGACCGGCTGGTCGACGTGCTGCTCTCGGGTGACGCGGGCGTCGGCAAGACCCGCCTGCTCCGCGCGCTGCGCGACCTCGCCTTCGACGAGGGCTGGCAGGTGTACGCCGGGCACTGCCTCGACTTCGGCGAGAGCGCGCTGCCCTACCTCCCCTTCTCCGAGGTGCTCGGTCGGATCACCACCGAGCTCCCCGAGGTCGCCGCCGAGGTGGCGGCCACCCACCCGGCCCTGGCCCGGCTGCAGCCCGTGCGCCGCCAGATGGCCGACTCCGACCCCGTCGACGCCGAGGCCTCCGCCCTCGACCGCGCCGACCTCTTCCGCGCGATGCTGGCCGTCCTCCAGGCCGCCGCGCGCCGGGCCCCGCTGCTCCTGGTCATCGAGGACACCCACTGGGCCGACCAGTCGACGCGCGACATGCTCAGCTTCCTCCTCTCCCGCCTCGACTCCGACGGGTTCGCCGTCGTCGCGTCCTACCGCTCCGACGACCTGCACCGCCGGCACCCGCTGCGCCGCCAGGTCGCGGAGTGGTCGCGGCTGCGCGGCGTCGAGCGGATCAACCTCTCGCCGCTCGACGACGCCGCCGTCCGCTCGCTGGTGCTGCAGCTGGTGCCGGGCGGCCTGCCCGAGGCCGAGCTGGCCGACGTCGTCGCGCGCGCCGAGGGCAACGCCTTCTTCGTCGAGGAGCTCGTCGCCGCCGCCGCCGACCCGGGCAGCGTGATCCCGGCCGACCTCGCCGACGTCCTGCTGGTGCGCCTCGACCGGCTCGACGACGAGGCCCGCGCCGTCGTCCGCACCGCCAGCGCCAGCGGCCGCCGGGTCACCCACGAGATGCTCGAGGCGACCTCCGGGATCGGCACGGACGCGCTCGAGCGCGGCCTGCGCGGCGCGGTGGAGATGAACGTGCTGGTCACCGACCGCGGGGCCTACGCCTTCCGGCACGCACTGCTCGGCGAGGCCGTCTACGACGACCTGCTGCCCGGCGAGCGCGCCCGCCTGCACGCCCGCTACGTCGCCGCCCTGCGCCAGGGCTCGGCGCGCGGCACCGCCGCCGAGCTGGCCCGCCACGCCCGCCTCGCGATGGACAAGACGACCGCGCTGCAGGCCAGCGTCCGCGCCGGCAACGAGGCGATCGAGGTCGGCGGTCCTGACGAGGCGGCCTACCACTACCAACAGGCCCTGGAGATCCTCAGCAGCGCGACCGCCCAGGGCTCCGAGTCCGACCTCGGCGACCACGGCGTCGACCTGGCCAAGCTCGTCGTCCGGGCCGCCGACGCCCTCATCGCCTCCGGCGACCCCGAGCGGGCCGCCGGCGTCATCCGCGAGCAGCTCGACCTGCTGCCGCCCGGCGCGCACGCCACCCGCCGGGCGCGGATGCTCGCCGCGCTCGCCAACGCCGTCTTCCTCACCGAGGACGACCACGAGCGCTCCCACGAGATCTCGGCCGAGGCCGTCGCGCTGGTGCCCGACGACGGCAGCCAGCTGCGCGCCGTCGTCCTCACCGTGCACGCGCGGATCCTGGCGGGCTACGGCCGCTACGAGGAGGCCCGCGCGGTCGGCGTCGACGCGCTCGACCTCGCCGAGCGGCTCGACCTGCGCGAGCTCGCCTCCGACGCGATCACCACGCTCTCGGGACTCAAGAAGGCCGGCCCCAAGGAGGGTCTGCGCGGGGCGCTGGAGGAGGCGATCCAGCGCGCGGTCGAGGCCGACGCCATCCACGCCGAGCTGCGCGGCCGCTTCCTGCTCGGGCGCTCCTACCAGGACTGGGCGGAGTTCGACGAGGCCGCCACCTGGTTCGCCAGCGCCATCGAGCGGGCCACCGACGCGGGACTGCCGTGGGCGCCGTACGGGTTCGAGTCGCGGTGGCAGCTGGCGTGGATCCAGGTCGTCCGCGGCCGCTGGGACGAGGCCCTCGAGCTGTTCGTCGTCGAGGGGCCGTTCCCGCCGCCGATCCCGCGGGCCATGCTCACCGTCCTGCGCCTGCAGATCCTCCAGCGGCGCGGCGAGGACGTCGCCGCCCGCGTCGGCGGGCTGCGTCCGTTCTGGCGCCGCGAGGGCGCCATCGGGATCCACGCCGCCTCGATCGAGATGACCGCCGCCGGACGCCGTGACGACCCGGCCGCCGCGCTGGCCTCCTACGACGAGGCGGTCGCGGTGCTGAGCCGCATCTGGCGCGAGTGGTTCAGCGCCCGGATCCGGCTCGCCGCCGTCGCGATCGGCGTGGTCGGCGACGCCCTGGCGACGCGGAGCCACACCGAGCGCGAGGCCCTGCTCGTCGACGTCGAGCGCCTGCACGACGACGGCCACGTCGTCCTCGACCGCTACACCGACCCCTCGGGCCACTGGGGCCCCGAGGGTCAGGCGTGGCTGAAGCGGGTGGACGCCGAGACCCTGCGGGCGCGGTGGCTGGCCGGCATCGACGCCCCCGGGCTCGACGAGCTCGTCGCGACCTGGCGCGAGACCGAGGCGGCGTTCGTCGACTTCGGCCACGTCTACGAGCTGGCCGTGGTCCGCACCCGCCTGGCCGCCATCCTGCGCTCGACCGGCGACCTCGCCGGCGCCCGTGAGCTGGGCGACCTGGCGCGCGAGGCCGCCCGCGGCCTGGGCGCCCAGCCGCTGCTCGACGCGCTGCGCGCGATCGGGTCGGCCCCGGTGCGCGAGCCGGCGTCCACGGTCGCCCTCACCACCCGGGAGCGCGAGATCCTCGGTCACGTCGCCGAGGGCCGCTCCAACGGCGAGATCGCCAAGCTGCTGTTCATCAGCGCCAAGACCGTCTCGGTGCACGTGTCCAACATCCTCGGCAAGCTCGAGGCCTCCGGCCGCACCGAGGCCGCCGCGATCGCCCGCCGCCGCGGCCTCCTCGACTGACCCCCACCCGCCACCCCCGCTGACCCGTCAGTGATCAGCGACGGGTCGGCGTCTGGTGGGATGGCCAGGTGACGACGTTCCGGTGCTCGCGCGCCAGCGAGGACGACGGCCCCGACGGTGCCGGCGGCGAGCCGATCGCCGGCACCGCGCCGACCGACGCGGCCTGGCTGCTGCTCGAGGACGACGGCCCGTGGCCCGCGACCGTGACCTCCGGCGTCGACGACGACCGGGCGGCGGGGGCGCGGGTCCAGCTCGTGCGCCGTCCGGGCCGCACCGCCACCACCGCGGCGGGGTCCTTCGAGCGTCGCGTCGAGCTGCCGGACGCCGGCGGCGAGCCGCTGCTGCTCGTGTGCACCCACGGACGCCGCGACGTCTGCTGCGCCGAGCGGGGCCGGCCGGTCGCGGCGGCGCTCGCCGAGCGGTGGCCGGTCGAGACGTGGGAGACCACGCACCTCGGCGGGCACCGCTTCGCCGCGACCCTGGTCGCGTTCCCGAGCGGCGTGGTCCTCGGCCGGCTCGACCCGGCGAGCGCCGTCGCCGCCGTCGAGGCGCTGCGCGCCGGGCGGATGCCGCTCGACCACGCGCGCGGCCGGGCCGGGTGGCCGGCGCGCGCGCAGCACGCCGACCTCGCGCTGCGCCGGCGGCACGGCTGGACCGGCCTCGACGACGTCCGGCTGCTCGCGACCGACGGCGACGAGGTGAGCCTCGCGACGCCGTCGGGGGAGCTCACGGTGGCCGTCGACGCGCGTCCGGGGGAGCCGCGGCGCCAGTCGTGCGCCAAGCTGTCGACCAAGGCGGCGCCCGTCCTGACGCTCCGCGAGGGCTGACTACCCGCGAGTACGCTGACCGCGTGACCGACCTCGACGACGTCGCCGCCCTCACCGCGACGCGGTTCCGCGCCACCCACGCGGTCGGGGGGCGCACCCCGTCGCCGCCCCGGGACGCCGCCCTGCCGCCCGGCCCGCGGTGGCCGGCGCTGGTGCAGACGGTCGCCCTGATGCGGTTCCGCCACCGGTTCCACCCCTGGTTGCACCGGCGCTACGGCGACGTCTACACGGTGCGGTTGATCCCCGGGTCGCGGCCGCTGGTGATGGTGACCCGCCCGGAGCACGCCAAGGAGGTCTTCGCCGGCGACCCCGAGGTCTTCCACGCGGGCAAGGGCAACGCGATCCTCGGCCCGATCATGGGCCGCCACTCGCTGCTGCTCCAGGACTCCGTCGACCACAAGCGGGCCCGCAAGCTGCTCATGCCGGCCTTCAACGGCCAGGCCCTCAAGGAGTACGCCGACCTGGTCACCGACCTCGCGCGCGACGAGGTCGGTCGCTGGGGCGACGGGTCGAGCTTCCGCAGCCTCGACCGGATGAACGCGCTGACCCTCGAGGTCATCCTGCGCGTGGTGTTCGGCGTCACCGACGAGGAGCGCCTGGCGGCCCTGCGTCCGCGGGTCAACGCCACCGTCGACGTCCCGCCGGTCGTGCTGCTCGGCTGGGGCTACCCCCGGCTGCAGCGCTTCGGCATCTGGAGGCGGGTGGTCGAGAACCAGTACGAGCTCGACCGGCTGATGTACGCCGAGATCCGCGAGCGCCGCGCGGCCCCCGACCTGGCCGAGCGCACCGACGTCCTGTCGCGGCTCGTCCGGGTCGGCCAGGGTGCCGACGCGAGCCCCGAGGACCGGCTCAGCGACGTCGAGCTGCGCGACCAGCTCGTCACGCTGCTCCTCGCCGGCCACGAGACGACCGCGACCGCGCTGGCCTGGGCGCTCCACGAGCTCGGCCGCCACCCCGAGCTGCACGAGCGCACGGTCCGCGCCGTCGCCGGTGCCGACGAGCACGACGGCGACGCCTGGCTCGAGGCGGTGCTCAAGGAGTCGATGCGGCTGCACCCGGTGATCCCGATGGTGGTTCGTACCCTGATGGCCCCGGCGACGATCGCCGGCCACGACCTGCCGGCCGGCGTCACCGTCGCGCCGTCGATCATCGTCAGCCACCAGCGCGCCGACCAGCACCCCGACCCCGAGGTGTTCCGGCCCGAGCGGTTCCTCGGCCAGAACCCGCCCACCAACACCTGGATCCCGTTCGGCGGCGGCGTGCGGCGGTGCATCGGTGCGGGCTTCTCGCTCATGGAGGGCGTCGCCGTGCTGCGCGAGGTCTTCCGCGACCTCGACGTCGAGGCCGTCGGCGACGACGTCCCGCTGGTCCGCAACATCACCTCCGTCCCGCGGTTCGGCGCCCGGGTCCGGGTCAGCCGCCGGCGGGGGTAGGGACTACCGGGTCGACGACGCCAGCACCATCCAGACCCAGGCACGGCGCTGGCCCTGGTTCCAGGCCCGCTCCTCCTCGGCGCCCAGGCGGGTGAACCCGTTCGCCCGGTAGCAGGCGATCGCGACGTCGTCGCGGGTGGCGCGGCGCAGCGTCACGGCCGGCGTCCGATGAACGCCACCAACCGGGTGACCGGGTCGGCGTCGTCGGCGACGTCGACCCGGGGGCCGTACTGGCCGCTGGAGCGCAGCAGCTCGTCCACCGGCTCCATGCCCGCGAGCAGCTCGGCGCACAGGTCGGGGTCGAGCGCCTCCGACTGGCCGGTGGCGCGCGCCAGGTCCCAGGTGTGCATGAAGACGTCGGTGGTGTAGAAGCGCGAGACCGCCTCCGGGAGCGGGACGTCGCCGAGGTGCGGGTTGCTGAGCACCCGCCCGGCCGACGCCGGGTCGTCGAGCAGGGCCTGGACGGCGTCGACCCGGGTCCGCCAGGCCCCGACCGGGTCGTCGTCGACCGACGGACCGGTCGGCAGCTCGATCCCGGTGCCCGAGCCCAGGAACCCGGGGAACCACTCGAGCAGGTGCCGGACGACGTCGCGCGCCACCCAGCCCTCGACCGGGGCCGGGGCGCCCCACTCCCCGGCACGGTCGGCCCCGACGACGCGCTCGGTGAAGCCGGCCGCGACGGAGCGGTGGAAGGAGGCGGGATCGGTGTCGGTCACGGTGCTCAGACTGCCCGACCGGGCCGGATCCATCGGCCGGGACCGGGCCCGGCCGCGGACCCTCGCCCGGGTGGGCCGCTAGCGCGACAGCGCCCACCCGAGGACGCCGAGCGCGCCGGTCGACGTGGCCGTGCGGACGACGTTCCACCGCACCCAGGAGTCCTCGAACGCCGTCCGCGCGGCCGTCGGGTCGGCGTCGCCGGCCGCGGCGAGGGCGTCGTTGAGCGGGACGTTGCCGACCACGGTGACCACGACCGTGGCGGCGGCGAGCGCCAGCCCGGCCAGCGCCCACGGCCGGGCCGCCCCCGAGGTCGCCGCGACGCCCAGGGCGGCGAGCGCCGGGGCGCCGAGGAACGTAGCGAGGAAGACCGGGTTCACGATCGCGGCGTTCGCGTGCTGCATCGTCGAGACGAACGTGCGGTCGTCGGTGCGGGCGAGTCCGGGCATCACCCCCGACGCCCAGGTGTAGTAGGTGCCGGCCTGGAGCCCGTTGGCGACCACGGCGGCGAGGAGGATCGGGACCCGGAGGTGCTCGAGGGAGTCGGCCATGGACCCAGCCCACCACGCCCGGTCGAGACGTTCCATGGCTGCGGGTGCCGATCCCATGCGTGATCGTCTAGCGTGGGGCGGCATGGACGGTCTGGCCGCGCTGCTCGACGGACCCCGCGCCCGCGGGGCGTTCCTGCTCCGCTGCCTGTTCGACCCGCCGTGGTCGGTGCGCCTGGCCGACGACGCCCCGCTGTCGGTCACCGCCGTCGTGCGCGGCCACACCTGGCTGCTGCCGGCCGGATCCTCGACCTGGGCGCCGGTCCGGCTCGGACCGGGTGACGTCGCCGTGCTGTGCCCCGACCGCCGGGCGCCCGGGGCGGCGTACGCCGTCCTCGCCGACGACCCCGCGACCGACGTCCAGGCCGTGATCCACCCCGGCCAGGTCTGCCGGACCCCCGACGGCCGCGAGCTGCACGAGGAGATGCACCAGGGCGTGCGCAGCTGGGGCAACAGCGCCGCCGGCGCCACGGTGCTCCTCACCGGCGCCTACGCCGTCGACGGCGAGCTGGGCGGGCGGCTGCTGCGGGCGCTGCCGGGGCTCGTCGTCCTCGGTGCCGACGAGCTGGACACCCCGCTCGTCGACCTGCTCGCAGCCGAGATCCTGCGCGAGGACCCCGGGCAGCAGGCCGTGCTCGACCGGCTGCTCGACCTGCTGCTGGTCGCGGCGCTGCGCACCTGGCTCGCCCGGCCGGACGCCGCACCGCCGCGCTGGTACGCGGCCCAGGCCGACCCCGTGGTCGGCCCCGCCCTCCGGCTCGCCCAGCACCACCCCGAGCGGCCCTGGACGGTGGCGACGCTCGCGGCCGCCGCCGGGTCCTCCCGCGCGGCCTTCGCCCGCCGCTTCCACGACCTCGTCGGGCAGCCGCCGATGGCCTTCCTCACCGAGTGGCGCCTCGACCTCGCCGCCGACCTGCTGCTCGACCCCGACCTCACGCTCGCCGCGGTCGCGCACCGGGTGGGCTACGGGTCGCCGTTCGCGCTGAGCGCGGCGTTCACCCGCCAGCGGGGCATGTCCCCGCGGGAGCACCGCCGAGGAGGAGGGCCGTCGCTCAGGCCGCCCGCCGGGTGAGCTCGACGGTGGCCGCGATGGCGTCGAAGAGGTCGCCGTAGTCGGGGTGGTCCTCGCGCGCGACCGAGCAGGTGAGCGTGACGCCGTACCCGTCGACCAGCCAGGACCACTGGTCGCAGAGCACGTCGGCGGCGCCGACCCGGTGGGCGAAGCGGTGGTGGACCACCTCGTGCCCGTCGAGGTCGTGGACGTCGTCGTCCTCGAGCGCGAAGTCGACCAGGACGGCGGCGAGCGCGGTGAGCGCACCGGCGCGCCACGTGGCGGCGTCCGGCTCGACGACGGGCCCGGCGCGCAGCGTCAGCTCGGGCCGGACCCCGCTGGCGGGCAGCAGGACCGAGCGGGCCGCGACGACGACGCCGCGCTCGGGATCGGAGCGCCGGCGCCACGTGCGGGGGACGGCGACGGTCAGGTGGGGGCGGGCGGTGGTGGTCATGCCTCCAGCCCTGCTCGGGGCGCGGCTGGGGACAAACCCGTCGGTCCGGTGCCTGTGGACGACCGCCCGGGAGAGGTCCCGGGTCGGCGCACCCGCCGCCCCCGCGGCCCTCGGGCTTGGTCGCCGCGCGATGCTCGCTCACAATGGCCACGTGAGCGACGACCAGCCCGAGCCGACCCGCCGCGACGGCCACCCCATCGTGTGGGGCCTCGCCGCGATGATCGCCGTGGTCGCCGTCGTCGGCGGCATCCTCGCCGGTGGCGTGTTCGTCGGCACGAAGGCCCTCGGGCTGTCCGGCGACCCGGTCGCCACCGAGGAGTCGACGGCGGGCGAGACGATGGTCGTGCCCGACCCGACCGAGACCGACGCGTCGCCGACCGACTACATCACCCTGCGCGACGTCCCCGAGAAGCCGCTGCCGTCCTCGAGCTTCTCCGAGACCCCGGAGGCCGACGGCACCATCACGCTCGAGGCCGGCCAGTCGTCGGTCGGGGCGATGGAGACGATCAACCTGAGCGGCACCTACCCCGCCGCCGACGACGGCACGGCCCTGGTCGTGCAGCGCTTCGACGGCGGCGGCTGGGCGCCGTTCCCCGACGCCGGGTCCCCGATCACCGCGACCGTCAACAGCGGCGACTTCGCGACGTTCGTGCTCACCGGCAACCTCGGCGACAACCGGTTCCGCGTGGTCGACCCCGACGGCGACGTGGAGTCCAACGAGGTCACCGTCACCGTCGGCTAGCCCTCCGGCTACCTGGTGCGCCGGTCCCGCGCGCCGGTCCCGACGTCGAGTCGGCGCCGGCGGTCCTCGCGGCCGACCCAGAAGCCGGTCCAGGCGGTGCCGGCGACGCCGAGCAGCCCGATCACGACGCACGCGGTCGCGAGCGGAGCCACGGCCGCGACGGCGCTGACGACCAGCGGTCCGCCGGACAGCCCGACGTCGCCGCACAGCCGCCACCCGCCGAGGAACTGCGCGCGGCCCTCGGTGGGGGCGGCGTCCGCGCCGAGCACCATCACGATCCCGGAGCCGAGCCCGTTGCCGACCGCGATCAGCACGAAGGCCGCCGCGACCGCCACCGTGGTCGTGGCGAGCGGGAGGAGCAGCGTCGCGACGGCGACCGTGGCCACGACGGGGACGGCGACGACGGTCCGCCCGACCCGGTCCATCAGCCAGCCGCCCGGGTAGAAGAACACCATGTCGATCGCCCCCGACAGGGCGAAGACGAGCGACGTCGCGCTCGGGGAGATGCCGACGTGGTCGGCCCACAGGGGCAGCAGCCCGTTGCGCACCGACCGCGACGCCGAGATCACCACGACGACGGTGCCCAGGGTCAGCAGCACGCGGCGGTGCTGCGCCAGCACCTCCCACACGCCGAGGTGCTGCCCGGTGTCGCGCCGCGACCGGCGACGCTCGGCGCCCAGGTCGGGCATCGTGCGGGCGAGCGCGGCGGCACCCAGCGCGGCGAGCGCCGCGAACCAGAACACCGCCGAGAGGCCGAGGACGACGATCAGCCCGGCCCCGACGAGCGGCCCGACGAAGACGCCGACCCGGTGCGAGCCGCCGAGCGTCGACAGCGCCCGGGCGCGGTGGCTGAACGGGACGACGTCGATCATGTAGCCCTGGCGCGACATCAGGAACGTCGTCCAGGTCATGCCGCTGAGCACCACCGCCGCCGCCAGGACGACGACCGACCCGGCCAGCGCGCCGACGGACATCGCGACGGCGTCGGCCACCCCGGCGAGGACGAGGGCGCGGCGCTCGCCGATCCGGGCCACGAGCGCGCCCGCAGGCAGCGAGGCGACGAGCATCCCGAGGCCCAGCAGCGCGACCACGGCCGCGGCGGTGCTGACGTCGGCGCCGAGGTCGCGGGCGCGCAGCGCGAGGATCGGCATCACCGCGCCGTGGCCGGTGGAGCTCACGATCGTCGGGCCGTACGCCGTCAGCGCGATGTCGCGGAGACGGAACTCCGAGGACGCGGGCGGCGGCACCGGGTCATTCTCGCGCGGCGCCCCCGGTCGGCTCAGACGGTGGTCAGCTCGCGCGGGGTGGCGGCCGGCGCTGGCCGGGGCCGGCGGCGGTACTGGCCGGCGACGACCGAGCCGAGCACGACGGCCATGCCGAGGGCCTGGACGGGGCCGAACGCCTCGGCGGCGAAGGCCACGCCGAGCGCGGTGCCGGTGACCGGGTTGAGCAGGCCGACGAGCGAGACCGCGCCGGCCGGCATGTGCGTGAGGCCGTGGAACCAGCAGGTGTAGGCGAGGATCGTGCCGGCCACGCCGATCCAGAGGAAGCCGCCCGCGGCGGGCAGGTCGATGGCCGGTGGGGCTCCCTCGACCAGGAGCGCGACCGGCAGCAGCAGGAGCCCGCCCGCGACGAGCTGCCACGACACCAGGGTGAGCATCGGGACCGGCGCCTCCCACCGCTTGACCAGCACGAAGCCGAGCGCGGAGACGGCGACCGAGCCGAACGCGCCCGCGAGTCCGAGCGGCGTGACGCCGTCGGGGGAGCGCAGCACGAGCAGCGAGACCCCGGCCAGGCCGGCGAGGGCCGCGACGACGCGGACGGCGGCGGGGCGCTCGCGCAGCATCGGCCAGGCCAGCGCCATCACCGCCAGCGGGGACGCCGCCTGGATCGTCGCGGCCAGACCTCCCGGCAGCTCGTAGGCGGCCAGGAAGACCAGCGGGAAGAAGAGTCCGATGTTGCACCCGCCGAGCACGGCCGCCCGCCACCACCAGTCGCCGGTGGGCAGGCGCCGCAGGACCACGAGCAGCAGCAGGCCGGCCGGCAGGGCGCGCATGAGCGCCGCGAACAGGGGCCGGTCGGGCGGGAGGAGCTGCTCGGTGACGAGGTAGGTGGTGCCCCACGCGAGCGGGGCGACGGCCGTGATCGCGACGGTGCGACCCAGTTTCTCTTCCACGGAAGACATATTAGTTTCCGACTAAGATAATGTCCACCCGCGTGAGCGAAGACCACGTCGGGCGGATCCGTCAGCAGTGGGCCGAGCAGCGCCCCGACCTCGACACCACGCCGATGGGGATCATCGGCCGGCTGCACCGGCTCTCGGACCACCTGCACGCCGAGCTGCGGCCGGTCTTCGCCGCGGCCGGGCTCTCCGACGGCGACTTCGACGTGCTGGCCGCGCTGCGCCGGGCCGGTGAGCCCCACGAGCTGACGCCGGGCGGACTGGCGGAGACGACGATGGTCACCTCGGGCGCGGTCACCAAGCGCGTCGACCGGTTGGAGGCCGCGGGCCTGGTGGCGCGCACGGTCTGCGAGAACGACGCCCGCTCGCGCCGGATCCGGCTCACCCCCGCCGGCCTCGCCGTCGTCGACGACGTCGTCGAGCGGCACCTGGCCAACGAGACCCGCCTGGTCGCCGGCCTCAGCGAGGTGGAGCGCACCCGGCTGGCCCACCTGCTGGAGACGTGGGGCCGCGTCCTCGGCGCCGGCTGAACGACGGCGCCGAGGCGCGAGCCTCCGGCGTCGCTCAGCCGGGGACGTAGTCGAACGTGTCGGGGTTCGGGCCCGTGCGGCCCGCCTCGCCCCGGTCGAGGGCGGAGATCGCCGCGACCTCGTCGTCGCTGAGCTCGAAGTCGAAGATCGCGAAGTTCTCGCGCATCCGCTCGGCGCGCATCGACTTCGGGAAGATGATGTCGCCGCGCTGCACGTGCCAGCGCAGGGTGACCTGCGACGGCGTCCGGTCGTGAGCGGCGGCGATCCGGCCGATGGTCTCGTCGTCGAGGACGCCGCCCTGGGCGATCGGCGACCACGCCTCGACGAGCGCGCCGTGGCGGTGCGTGGCGGCACGGGCGGCGTCGTTGGTGAAGTAGGGGTGCGCCTCGATCTGGTTGACCACCGGGACGACACCGGTCTCGGCGACGATCCGGTCGAGGTGGTCGGGCTGGAAGTTCGACACCCCGACGGCGCGGGCGCGGCCGTCGGCGACGAACTCGGTCAGCGTGCGCCACGTCGCGACGTAGTCGCCGTCGTACAGCGTCGGCAGCGGCCAGTGGATCAGGAACAGGTCGACGTGGTCGAGCCCGAGCTTCTGCAGGGTGCCGTCGAACTCGCGGCGGGCGTCGTCGGGGCGGTGGAAGCCGTTGTTGAGCTTGCTCGTCACGAACACCTCGTCGCGCGGCAGGCCGGAGGCGGCCAGGCCGACGCCGGTCTCCTGCTCGTTGCCGTACATCTGGGCGGTGTCGATGTGGCGGTAGCCGATCTCGAGCGCGGTCGCGACGGTGTCGGCGGTCTGCGCGGGCGGGACCTGGTAGACCCCGAAGCCGAGCTGCGGGATGGTCGTCTGGTTGTTGAGGGTCAGGGACGGAACGGTTGATGCCATACCTAGGACCACAAGTTCCGGACCGCATCTATTCCGGTGCGGGTCAGTCCAGGCCGCCGGCCGGCAGCGGGGTGAGGCAGTACCCGGCCTCCCGCAGCCGCCGGATCTCCGAGGGCAGCGCGGCCAGGGTCGCCTCCGAGGTGGCGACGCCGTCGTGGTGCAGGACGACGATGCCGGCGCGTCCGCGCGCGGTGACCTGGTCGATCGTCGTCGAGCGGATCTCCCGCGGGGTGAGGCCCTCCCAGTCGCGCGAGTCGACGTTCCAGAGCGCCATCACCCGGCCGGTCGCGCGCAGGACGCCGGCGACCTTCGCGTCGGTGGCGCCGTACGGCGGCCGGACGTAGCGCGAGACGTCCGCGACGCCGGCGTCGCGCAGGGCCCTCTCGGTGCGCCGCAGCGTGGTGCGGATGGCCGTGCGCGACAGGCCGGTCAGGTCGACGTGGTCGTCGGTGTGGTTGCCGATCGTGAAGCCGGCCTCGGCGACCTCGCGGGCGACGTCGGGGTGTTGCCGCACCCGGCTCCCGACCATGAAGAACGTCGCGGGCACGTGCATCCGCCGCAGCACGGCGACGATCGCCGGCGTCGTCGTCGGCGACGGCCCGTCGTCGAAGGTGAGCGCGACGCGGCCCGACGGGCACCGGTCGAGCGGCCGGGTGGACGGGGCCGGTGCGGACGGGGCCGGTGCGGGCGGGTCGACCGACAGCGACCCCGAGGCGGGGGCGCCGAGCATCGTCAGGACGGCGGCGGCCACGGCGGCCACGAGGGTGGCGGCGAGGGTGGCGCGGAGGGCGGGGAGGGTGCGGGATGCGGGTGCCATGCCGGTGTGACGTTCGCGGACCCGCCCGGGTTGTCGCCGTCCGAGCCGGTCAGCCGAGCCCGGCGCAGTCGCGCAGCGCGTCCCGGTCGGCGTCGAAGCCCGCGGCCTCGGCAGCCCGCAGCGGGGCGGGGAGCCCGTCGGGGCCGATCCGCGCCGGCGTCCACGTGGCCTCGGTGACCCGGGCCCGCCCCGACGGCGACGCCGGCGGCCGCACGGCGAGGGTCAGCACCCCGGTCGAGGACGTCGCCTCCGGGCCCTGGGTGTACCAGGCGTAGTTGCCGAGCCCGTAGGCGACGTAGCCGGGGCCGAGGCGGCCGTCGCCCTGCAGCCGGTGGGCGTGGCTGCCGACGACGACGTCGGCGCCCGCCGCCACCAGGTCGCCCGCGAGCGAGCGTTGGCCGGGGCTGGGGCAGCGCTCGCCCTGGACGCCCCAGTGGAGGTAGGCCACGACCACGTCGGCGGAGGCGTCGGCCCGCGCGACGGCGCGCAGCAGCCGGGTCGGGTCCACGGCGTCGGCGGTGCCGGCGGCGTCGGCGGTGGCGGCCCAGGAGCCGGTCGGGTCGGCGGTCGGGTCGAGGGTGGCGACGGTGGCGCCGATCGTGGCGACGACGGTGCCACCCGGGCCGCCGACCTCGGTGCGCGCCGGCCGGAACGCTGCGGCCGCATCGCGTCCGAGACCGACGACGTCGAGCGGCGGGTCGGCGCGCCGGGCGCGCGCGGCGGCGTCGAGCATGCCGGGCAGCGGCTCGCGGCCGAAGTCGAGGGCGTGGTTGTTGGCCATCGTCGCCACGTCGACACCCGCCGCGGCGAGCGCGGTGAACGCCGTCGGCGGGGCCTGGAAGGTGTAGCGCTTGGCGGGGTCGGGCCGGCCGCCGGTGCCGACCGACGTCTCGAGGTTGACGACGGCGACGTCGGCGGCCGCCAGCGCCGACGTCGCGGGCGCCAGGGCGGTCGCGGGGTCACGGAGCCGCTCGCGCAGCACGCCCTCGAAGTGGACGTCGCCCGCGACCGCGATCGTCACCGGCGCCGGCCGCGGCTCGGGTGGCGGCTCGACGTCGGGGGTGGTCGGTGGGGTCGTGGGGCCGGTGCTGGACGGGGTGCCGGACGGGGTGCCGGACGGGCTCGGCGACGGGGCGGCGCCGGGCCGCTCTGCGGGTGAGCACGCGGCCACCGCGAGCAGCGCGGTGCCGGCGAGCGAGAGGGCGCGGGCGCGGGTCAGCGCAGCCATGCCGCCACGACCCGCGCCACCCGCGCCAGCTGGGCCGGGTCGACGACGCCGACCACGTCGTCCGTGGAGTGGTAGCCGAGGTACGGCGTGCTGCCCAGCCGGGCCGCGGGCAGGCCCTCGTCGGCGAAGGACTCGTGGTCGCTGGAGCTCTCGCCCTCCTGCAGCACGGTCGGGACGTCGACCCGCCGGGCGGCCGCCTCGAGGCCCGTGCTGACGTCGTTGCCGACGAGCACGGTCTGCACCGGCACCACGTCCCCGACGCCGACCCGGTCGAGGGAGACCATGCCCCGCAGGCTGCGCCGGTCGGCCGGGCTCATCCGCTCCACGAACGCCTTCGAGCCGTAGTGGTGCGCGTCGCCCGGGCCCCGCGGCTCCTCGGAGCCGAACAGCACGAGCACCACCGGCAGCCGCGTGCGCCGGCCCTGGAGCGCCTCCGCGAGGGCCAGGACGACGCCGACGCCGGAGGCGTTGTCCTCCGCACCCGGGGCCTCGGGAACGGTGTCGAGGTGCGCGCCGACGAGCAGCCACGGCTCGCCCGGCCGGCGTTCGCCGCGGGTGGCGACGAGGTTCACCGACGGGCCGGCCTCGACCGGCGCGTTCCACGAGTAGCCGGCCGGGGTCGGGAACCGCTGTCGCCCGACCGACCAGCCGGACGCCGTCAGCTCGCGCTCGGCCCAGGCCGCGGCACGGAAGTAGGCCTCGGTGGTGCCGGGGCGGGGGCCGACCGTCCCGGCCAGGTGCTCGACCGCGGCGAGGGCCGTGCGCGGACGGACGTCGTCGACGGAGAGGCGCGGCTCGGGGGCCGGCTCCGGCGTCGGGGGCGGCGTGGCCGGGGACGTCGGCGCCGGGGTGGTCGGGGCCGGGGACGTCGGGGCCGACGACGAGGTCGGGGTGGACGGTGTCGCCCCGGCGCCGGGGTCACCGGTGCACCCGGCCGTCACGGCCAGGCACGCGACGAGGGGTGGCAGCCGGCGCAGCACGTCCCGATCCTCGCAGGTTCCCCCCACGGCCCGGGTTCGCCGCGGCCGGGGCGGGGCATGGTGGTCGCCGTGACCGACCCCGCCCCCAGCCGCCCGTGGGACACGATCGCCGCCGCCGGGCTGCTGGTGCTGGCCGCCGCCGCGTTCGTCCTGTGCACGGTCTGGCTGCACGAGCCGACCAGCCAGACGATGCGCGGCGTGCTGAGCGCGGACCCGGTCGCCGGCGAGGAGGGCTACCCGCCCGCGGAGCCCGAGGTCCTGCGTACCGAGGTGCGGTGCGGGTCGGTCACCCACGGCCCGTACCTCGACGACGACGGCGACGGCACCAAGCAGAACAAGGACCTGGTCGACTACAGCGGCGACCGGCCCCGGTCCGGCGACTGGGTCGACGAGGACACCCCCTACTCGAGCGATCTCGAGGACGCCGGTCTCACCCGCGAGCAGGTGCAGGCCACGTGCGACCGCCTGCGCCACGAGCGCCTCGGGCACGCCGTCGAGGCGGGTGGTGCGGGCCTGCTCGGCGTGGTGCTCGCCGCCTGGACGTCGGTGCGGCGCCCGTTCGAACGGCGTCGTGCCGCCCGCCCGGTGCCGCCGGCCGCGACCTGACGGGGACGATCAGGCCGGCTCGAGCGCCGGTTCGAGGGCGAGGTCGACCAGCAACGAGGCGTGCGCGACGGCCGAGTCGACGACCGGCAGCGGGGCGTCGTCGGCGCCGACGAGCAGCCCGATCTCGGTGCAGGCCAGGACGACGGCGTCCGCGCCGCGCGCCCGGAGGTCGTCCATCACGTCGACGTAGGCCGCCCGCGACTCGTCGCGGAAGACGCCCTGGGTGATCTCGTCGAAGACGACGCGGTCGACCAGCTCGCGGCCGGCCTCGTCGGGCGTGACGACCGAGATGCCGTGGGAGGCGAGCCGGTCGGCGTAGAAGGTCTCCTCCATCACCCAGCGGGCGCCGAGCAGGCCGAGCGTCGTCCAACCCTCGCGGCGGGCGACGGCCGCGACGGCGTCGGCGATGTGGACGGCCGGCACCGAGACGGCGTCCTCGAGGGCGCCGAAGTTCTTGTGCATCAGGTTGGTGCAGAGCCCCACCAGGTCGGCGCCGCCGGCCTCGCAGCGGCGGGCGGCGTCGGCGAGCAGGGCGGCCGAGCTGTCCCAGTCGCCGCGGACCTGGCAGTCGCGCACCTCGGAGAAGTCGAGCGACTGCAGCGAGATCTTCGCCGAGGCGTGCCCGCCGAGACGGGCTGCGACCTGCTCGTTGATCATCCGGTAGTAGGTCGCGGTGGAGTGCCAGGACATGCCGCCGACGAGCCCGATGGTCTTCATGCGTCCAGCATGGGGCCGCCGACGGACCAAAGGAATCCCCGTCCTCCTACTACGAGGCATAACGTGTGCCTATGGCCCTCGACGCCCGACGCACCCTGATCTTCCGCGCGGTGGCGCGGGCCGGCTCGATCAGCGCGGCGGCGCGCGACCTCGGCTGGACCCAGCCCGCGGTCAGCCAGCACCTGGCCCGGCTCGAGCGCGAGGCCGGCGGTCCGCTGCTCCTGCGCGGTCCCGGCGGCGTCACCCTCACCGGGGCGGGCGCCGCCCTGCTGCGCCGGGCCGACGTCGTCGCCGCCGAGCTGCACGCCGCCGCCGAGGAGCTCGCCGCCCTCACGCACCTGCGGGCCGGCCGGGTGCGCCTGGTGGCCTTCCCCTCGGCCGCGGCGACCGTGGTGCCGGACGCGATCGGCGCGCTCGCGGCCGCGCACCCCGAGGTCGAGGTGGGGCTCGAGGAGGCCGAGCCGCCCGAGGCGCTGGTCGCGGTGGCCGCCGGCGACGCCGACCTGGCGCTCGTCTTCGGCTACGACGGCGCCCCGGTCGGCCTCGGGACCCTCACCTGGCGCCCGTTGCTCGACGAGCCGGTGCACCTCGTCCTGCCGCCGGGCCGGCGCGCGCCGGGGCGCGGCGGGCTCGCCACCCTCGCCGCGGAGGACTGGATCGGCGGCTGCGTGCGCTGTCGCACCCACCTGGTCGACTGCTGCGAGGCGGTCGGCTTCACCCCGACCATCCGCCACACCACCGACGACTACGTCGTGGTGCAGAACCTCGTCGCCCGGGGGCTCGGCGTCACCGCGCTGCCCGAGTCGGCGCTGACGGCCTACCGCCACCCCGACGTGCAGGTGCTGGCCCTGCCGGCCCTGGGGCGGCGGCACGTCGGCGTGGCCCACCGTCCCGGCGCCGAGATCGTGCCGGCGACCGCCGCCCTCGTGGCCCGCATCGTGGCCGCCGCCGCAGCGTGACGGAGCCGGGTCAGTGGGCGATGTCCACGACCTCCTCGCACCCGTGGAGGGTGTCGGCCGGGTCGGGATCACCCCAGTAGCCGACGAGGTCGTCGCCCGGGCCGCACCAGATCTCGTCGGGCAACCCGTCGACCTGCCAGTCCACGTAGGCGTCGTCGCCGGCACCGAGCCGGATCCGGTCGCGGCCGACCTCGCTCTCGACGGAGTCGTCGCCGGCACCGCCGACGAGCAGGTCCCCGCCGCGCCCGCCGGAGAGGACGTCGGGCCCGCCCCCGCCCTCCAGGTAGTCCGCGCCGCGGCCGCCGCGGAGGACGTCGCGGCCCGCGCGACCGAGGAGGCCGTCCACGCCGACGCCGCCGCGGAGGGTGTCCGAGCCGGCGCCGCCGCTGAGCACGTCGGCGCCGCCGAGCCCCCACAGGTGGTCGTGCCCGGCCTCGCCGCGGATGTCGTCGGCGTCCGGGGTGCCGCGGAGCCGGTCGTCCCCGGGGGTGCCGGTGATCTCGTGGAGCTCGTCGGCACGGGCACTGGCACTGGCACTGCCCGCCGCCGGCACGGCGAGGGCCAGGGCCAGACCCAGGAGGGTCGCGGCCGGGGCGAGCGGACGGCGGGCACGGGGCCCGGACCGGAGCAGGGTGGTGTGGCGCATCGGAGTCCTCCGCGGTCGGGGTGGCCCGGACGACCACCGTCGATGGTCAGATGCGCACGGCGGCCCTTTGGTTGCGTCGGGGAACCGTGCGGGGCGAGACCGGTCGCCCCCAGGAGGGTCGCGCGATCGGCGGCTCCGGCCTACGGTCGGCAGATGCCTACCGTCGAGGTCCGGCCCTTCGAGCCCGGTGACGAGACCGCGATCGCGCGCCTCTCGGCCGTGGTCCGGTGGCCGTCGCTGACCGACCCGGCGGTGGTGCTGCGGGTGTGCGAGGCGCCGGGGTCGGTGGCCTTCGTGGCGGTGACCGACGACGTGCTCGTCGGCTGGGCGCAGGCGCTCGGCGACGGCGTCCTCCAGTCGCACCTGAGCTTCCTCGCCGTGCACCCCGACCACCGGCGCCGCGGGATCGGACGGCTCCTGGTGATGGCGACGTTCCAGGCCACCGCCACCGCGCGGATCGACCTCGTCACCCTCGACGCCGAGGCGTTCTACGAGGGCTTCGCGCACCGCCGGCTGCTCGGGTACCGGCTCTACCCCGGGGCCTGAGCACCCCCCGCACCCTCGGCCCCGACCGAGACCCCCTGCCGGGGTGTCGGCTCCGTAGGATCGCGCCGTGCCGCCCCGCTCCCCGCTGCCGCTGCGGCACGGGCTCAGCGCGGCGTGGGTCTGCACGCCCCACCGCGACCCCACGCGCCCGGTCCCCTGGGCGACCATGGGGCAGTGGCTGCGCGACCACGTGGACGCCCGTGTGGCCGTCGAGCCGATGCTCGCGGCCGGGCGCTTCGTCTACGCCGACGCCCGGCCGGTCGGCGACGCCGACCCCTACCGCCCCCACACCTTCGTCTGGTTCCACCGCGACCTGCGCGCCGAGCCGCCCGTGCCCGGGACGCTCACCCTGGTGCACCGGGACGAGCGCGTGCTGGTGGTCGACAAGCCGGCCTTCCTCTCGACGGTCCCGCGCGGCCGGCACGTGACCCAGAGCCTCGTGGTGCGCCTGCGCGACGAGCTCGGTCTGCCGGACCTGACGCCGATGCACCGCCTCGACCGGGTCACCTCGGGGCTGGTGGTCTGCGCGGTCGGGAAGCAGTGGCGCGGCGCCTACCAGTCGATGTTCGCGCAGGGCACCGTGCGCAAGACCTACCGCGCCCTGGCGCCCTGGCGCGCCGACCTGGAGTCGCCGACCACGGTCCGCAACCACGTCGCGCCGATCCCGGGCACCGGCCGGGCCGAGGTGGTCCCCGGCGCACCGGTCAACGCCGAGACCCTGGTGGAGGTCGAGGAGCGCCGCGGCGACCTCGCGGTCTACCGGCTCCTGCCGCGCACCGGCCGCACCCACCAGCTGCGGCTGCACCTGCGCGACCTCGGCGCGCCGATCGTCGACGACCCGCTCTACCCGGTCGACCTCGAGGTCGACGTCGACGACTTCAGCCGGCCGCTCCAGCTGCTGGCCAGCGAGCTCGAGTACCTCGACCCGGTCGACGGCGTCCGGCGCCGGTTCGCGAGCCCGCGCAGCGTCCCGCTCGACCGCGCCTGAGCCGGGCGCGGCGGGCGGGCGCCGTGGTGGAATGCGTCATGCGCACCGCGCGGGCAGCACCGCTTGTCACGGCCGGCCTGCTGGTCGCCGTCGTCGGGTGCGCGGGCTCGCCGGAGGCCCCGCCGGCCGACGATCCGTCGTCGTCGGCGTCGTCACCACCGACGGACTCGACGGGGCCGACGGGGCCGACGTCGTCCGCGGCCGCGGGCGGGTTCGACCAGGCGCTCCACGACGAGCTGGTCGGGATGCTCGAGCGCGACCAGCTCGAGAGCACCGGGCAGCCGGCCGCGGACACCTTCGCCCAGCGTGAGGCCCGGCTCGCGGAGATCTTCGCCGAGCACGGCTGGCCGGGTTTCGACCTCGTCGGGCGCGACGGCGGCGATGCGGCCTGGGCCGTCGCCCAGCACGCCGACCTCGACCCGGCCTTCCAGGCGCGGGCCCTCGAGCTGCTGCGGGACGCCGTCGCGGCGGGCCAGGCCTCGCCCGGCAACCTGGCCTACCTCGAGGACCGGGTCGCGGTCTCCGAGGGACGACCGCAGGCCTACGGCACGCAGATCCGCTGCGGCGACGACGGACCGGTGCCGGCCACCCCGATCGAGGACCGCGACGGCGTCGAGCAGCGCCGCAGCGACGCCGGTCTCGACCCGCTCGCGGACTACCTCGTCGAGATGGAGGAGCTGTGCGCGCAGGACGGCGCCGGCTGACCGATCCCGCCTATGCTCGCCGGGTGGGTCGACTCGCGCTCGTGGTTCTCACCGTGCTGGCCGCGGTCGGCGTGACGCCGGCCGGGTCGGCGGCGCCGACGTCCGCCCACCACGACCGGGCGCCCGTGACGAGCTCGTCGGCGCGGGTGGTGGGCGACGGCTCGAGCACGAGCTGCACCTCGGACGCGGTGGTGCGCGCCGTCCGCCGGGGTGGCGTGATCCGCTTCGACTGCGGTCCGCGGCCGGTGACCATCGAGATGCGACGCACCGCGAAGGTGGTCAACACCTCACGCCGGGTGGTGATCGACGGCGGTGGGCTGGTCACCCTGAGCGGGATGGGTCAGCGCCGGATCCTCTACCAGAACACCTGCGACCCGGCCCAGGTCTGGACGACGTCGCACTGCGACGACCAGGCCTCGCCGCGCCTGGTGCTGCGCGGCCTGACCCTGGCCCGGGGCGACTCCACCGGCCAGGACCTGGACGGCGGTGGTGGCGGCGCGGTGTTCGTCCGCGGCGGCCGGCTGAAGGTCGTCGGCTCGACGTTCGTCGGCAACCGCTGCGACCGGGTCGGGCCGGACGTCGGCGGGGCGGCGCTCCGCGTGCTCGACCAGCACCGCGACCGCCCGGTGCAGGTCGTGCGCAGCACGTTCCGGAGGGGCCGCTGCAGCAACGGTGGCGCGATCAGCAGCATCGGGGTCTCCTGGCGCATCGAGGACAGCACCTTCCTCGGCAACCGGGCCATCGGCCGCGGCGCGAACCCGGCCCGCCCCGGCACGCCCGGCGGTGGCAGCGGTGGGGCGATCTACCTCGACGGCAACCTGTTCACGCTGTCGCTGGTGCGCACCACCGTGCGCGGCAACGTCGCCCGCGAGGGCGGCGGCGCGGTCTTCTTCGTGAGCAACGACCGCACCGGCACGATGGAGGTCCGGGGCTCGCGGCTCGTCCGCAACCCGAGCCAGGGCTTCGAGACCGCCGGGCTGCCCGGCATCTTCTTCCTCGGCGCGCGCCTGCCGACGATCGTCGACTCCGTGCTGCGCTGACCCGGAGGGTGCGCCGTCAGTCGGCGGCGGTGTCCTGCACGTCGATCACCAGGCGCGAGGGCGAGGTGAGGGTGAAGGCCCGGAAGGGGACCGGCTCGTCGTCGATGCCGACGAAGACCTGGGTGTAGCCCTCGAACGTCCCGGCCACGTGGACCTCGGCGACCCCGCCGGCACCACCGCCCTGCGGGGTCAGCCGCCTGGGACCGCTGTAGTAGTCGGGCGCCGGCCAGGTCGTGCCCGACGCGAAGACCTGGAGCGTCGCCGCCCCGTCGACGTCGACGACGTCGCCGCTGCCCTCGAGCCGGGCGCGGTCGACGTAGTCGAGCACCCAGCCGGGCGTGCCCTTCCCGCTGAACTCCAGCACGACCCGGTCGTAGCCGTCGCGCCGGGCGGCCCGGACGTCGACGAGCACCAGGCCCGCCCCCGTCCCGTCCGCGGCCTGGTCGCCGGTGCCGTCGGGGAAGTCCGGCGGCGCGGGTGTGGGGTCGGACGTCGGTTCGGACGTCGGCACGGACGGTGTCTCGGACGGTGTCTCGGACGTCGGGTCGGGGGTGGCCGTCCCTGCGGCGGGCGTGGTCGTCGCGTCCTCGGCCACCGAGTCGTCGGCACAGCCGGCCAGGAGGGGAAGGGACAGCAGCGCGGCCGCTGCGATCGTCGTGCGGAGTGTCATGGGTCGCCCTTCGTCGCTGCGGACCTCTGCGTGGGTCCCGCTCGCTTCGTGGGACGCGCGACGAGGGTGCCCGGTTGACAGGACTCCCCGGCCGGCGGGAACCGGGCCCGTGTCGCGGCGGGTCAGGCCGTGCGCACCGCGGGCCGCGGGCGCAGGCGCGCGATGCTGTAGAGCGTGGCGGCGGCGGAGGCAAGGCTCGACACCACGAGACCGACGGCGGTCGCGGTGCTGTGGAAGGGCAGCGAGGGGCCGACGGTGACACCGAGCAGGCTCGTCCGGGGGATCGAGACGTCGACGACGTACATCCCGGAGAGGACGGTGATCCACACGACGCCGGCCAGCGACGCCAGGACACGGGGCCGGGTCGCCACGCCCGCCCGGGCCGCGGCGACGGCCTGGTCGCGGACCCGGTCGTAGCTCGCGGCGGCCCACCGGTGGTACGGGACCAGGATCCGCAGGCCGGCGACGACGATCAGGGTGCCGGGCCCGGGCAGCGGCATCAGGACGATGCCGACGACGACGAGGGTCCACCCCGTGGCTCGTCCGACGAGGCTGCCGAGCGACGGACGCCACGCGGTCCTGGTCCGCGTCACCTCGTCCGGGAGGCCGGAGGGTTCCACGGAGCCGTACGTCGGCGCGGCGTTCATCACGTCCGCGTTGCGCCGTGGGGCGAGGGCGCAGGTCACCTACGAGGAAGCGGCGACCCGCCCCACATATTCCCGGCGGACGGCTAGGTCCGGAGGGGGTGGGTGTCTCCGGTGGCGTGGGTCTGGTGGTGGTGGAAGGGGCAGAGCAGGACGGCGTCGCGGGTGTTGGTGGTGCCGCCTGCGGTCCAGGGGATGCCGTGGTGGGTGTGGCAGTAGGCGGCGGGTGTGGTGCAGGTCGGGTGTTGGCAGTGCTGCTGCTCGAGGGTGAGGGCGAGGCGCTGGGCGGGGGTGTGGAAGCGGCGCTTGCGGCCGAGGTCGAGGACCTGGCCCTGGCCACCCAGCACAGCAGGGATGATGCCTGCTTCGCAGGCCATCCGGCGGGCTTCGGTGGGGGAGAGCGCGGTCCCGGTGTCGAGGTGGGCGGCTGCGAGTCCTCCGTTGAGGCTCTCGAGGGTCATCGTGACCACGACGGTGGCGTTGACCCCGCCCATGGTGGGGAGCTGGTCGGCGGGGTAGCGCTCGACGTACTCGCCGAACGCCTGCCCGAGGCGTTCCGGGGTCGGTCGCTCGTGGTCGTAGGAGCCGGCGCCGTCGGTGGCGCGGACGTGCTTGGGGGCCGCGATCGCGGTAAGTGCTTTGCGCAGCATCGAGGCCTGCGCCGACGGCAGGGTGAACCGGCCGTGCGCGAGACCCTCGCCGTCGTCCCACATCGTCAACGCAGTGCGCTTGCGGGCTCGGGCTTCCTCGGCCTCCAGCAGTCGAGCCTCGTGCTCGTCGGCCTGGTCGGGGTCGAGGGCCTCCAGGATCCGCCGACCCAGGGTCTTCAGCTCGTGCGCGTCGTGGTGCCCCGCCTCGTCGAGCAGGTGCGCCTCGGCCTTGTCACGCCACGAAACGTGTCCGCCGTCGAGGTCCCCGACAGCAGCGGCGATGACCTTGGCCTGCTCGCCGTGCACCCGACCGGACGCCATGGCGATCCGGACCGACTCGTGGGCGGCCAGATCATCGGCCAGGCGTGCCTTCCGCGACGCCTCCGCGCCAGTCACCCGGGTGGTCCGCGCGAGCCACGCCGCGAGCGACCGCGCCCCGATCGAGCCCGGCAAGTCGAGCACCCCGGCGTGCCCGACCACGCGTGCCTCGAGCTCCTGCACCCCGGCCAAGACTCCCGCGATCCGCGGCACGAAATCAGCCGTCGCAGGGGCGTCGAGCGACCAGGTCGGGGCGTCCACCAGAGCCGCCAACTCGGTCTCGAGCAGCGCGACGAACCGGGCGACGGGGTGCCCGTCGCGGCGGTCGCCGGGGTGCTTGCTCATGGCCTGATTCTACGCGCCACCACCGACAATCGACAGTGTGTTCGACCGGCCTGTGGAGAGGTCGGTGGGGGCGACTCAGACCAGCAGGGCGATGACCAGCACCGGCGGGAGCGAGATGAGGGAGGCCATGCTGGTCACGGTCGTCATCGTCTTGAGGGCGCCCTGGGTGGTCAGGCCGAGCAGCGACTTGAACATCCAGAAGAAGTTCGAGTTGACGGTCAGGGCGAACATCGAGCCGGAGGCGATCGCCAGGCCGACGGCGATCGGGGCCACGTCGATCGAGCCGAGCACCGGGGCGATGATGCCGGCGGCGGTGATGGCGGCGACCGAGACCGAGCCGATCGCCAGGTGCAGCACGGCGGCGATCACCCAGGCGAGCAGGATGCTGGTCACCACGGCAGCGCCCTCGCTGGCCGAGAACAGCCCGGCCAGCGTGGCGTCGAGGCCGGTGGCCTCGATGACCGCCCCGAGCGAGCCGCCGATGCCGGTGATGAGCAGGATCTCGCCGGTGGTGTGGAACCCCGTCTTGATGGCCTGCTCGGTGCGGTCGTTGCCGCTGGCCGCACGGGCGAGGACGTAGGCGCCCAGCAGTCCGACGAACAGCGCGACGTTGGCGTCACCGATGAAGGCGACGAAGGAGTTCGAGAAGCCGCCCAGGTCGGCGAAGGCGCCGAACGCGATCATCACCAGCGGGACGAGGATCGGGAGCAGGGAGACGGCCAGGGGCACGTCGACGTCGCTGAGGCTGTCGTCCTCGTCGGGTCCGGTGCCGGCCGTGCCGACCGCGGGCCCGCCCTCGCCGAGCGGGTCGTCCTCGGCCTCGTCGGTCTCCGGACGCCACCAGCCGGCCCGCAGCATCAGCCCGAACAGGAACGTGGTGACCAGCGCGGTGACCGGCCCGAGCACGACGCCGTAGAGCATCCAGGTGCCCAGCGGGACGTCGAGCAGGCCCGCGATCGACACGGCGGCGAGGCCGGGGACGACGAACACGTAGCCGGCGAAGATGCCGGTGCCGACCGCACCCGCGAGGTGTGCGAGGCCGCGTGGGCCGATGTGCGGCGCCGAGGAGCGCGCGATCGGGGCGGCCAGCACGACCTGGACGTCGACGTAGATGGACGGGAAGACCGTCGAGAGCGCGGCCGTGAGGGCGTAGGGGAGCCGTTTGGCCCCGAGCACCCTGAGCAGCGCGGCGACGAGCTTGCGGAAGGTGCCGAGCGAGTGGAGCAGGGCCCCGATCAGCACGCCGAAGCCGATGAGCAGGCCCACCTCGGCCATGATCGAGCCGAAGCCGCCGGTGATCGCCGCGATCGTGTCGGCGAAGCCCACCCCGGCGGCCAGCCCGAGGTAGAGCGAGGCGATCACGAGCGAGATCACCGGGTCGACCTTGACCCAGATGATCAGCCCGACCACCAGCACGATGGCGATGACGGTGTGCACGACCTCCATGGCGGCGGCTCCCTCGTTCGACTGCGCCCACCCTAGGGGTGACCGGCGTCACGCTCGCCGACCCGGTCCTCGCCGGGGGAACAACCCCGCCGTGGACCCGGTTGTGCCCTGTGTCAGACTTGAGCCATCCAGACTCAACTTGTCTGATCCAGATCCCAGTAGTCATCGCTGCAGACCCGCAGCGACACCCAGCACGGAGGAGATCCACCATGGCACGAGCAGTCGGTATCGACCTCGGCACGACCAACAGCGTCGTCGCGGTCCTCGAGGGTGGCGAGCCCACCGTCATCGCCAACGCCGAGGGTGCTCGCACCACCCCGTCCGTCGTCGCGTTCGCGAAGTCCGGCGAGGTCCTCGTCGGCGAGGTCGCCAAGCGCCAGGCCGTCACGAACGTCGACCGCACCATCCGCTCCGTCAAGCGCCACATGGGCACCGACTGGAGCCAGAAGATCGACGACAAGGACTTCACCGCCCAGCAGATCAGCGCCTTCGTGCTGCAGAAGCTGAAGCGCGACGCCGAGGCCTACCTCGGTGAGACCGTCACCGACGCCGTCATCACCGTGCCGGCCTACTTCTCCGACGCCCAGCGCCAGGCGACCAAGGAGGCCGGCGAGATCGCGGGCCTGACCGTCTCGCGCATCGTCAACGAGCCGACCGCCGCCGCGCTGGCCTACGGCCTCGACAAGGGCGACGACCAGACCATCCTCGTCTTCGACCTCGGTGGCGGCACGTTCGACGTGTCCCTCCTCGAGATCGGCGAGGGCGTCGTCGAGGTCAAGGCGACCTCCGGTGACAACCACCTCGGTGGCGACGACTGGGACAACCGCGTCGTCGAGTGGATGGTCAAGAAGTTCAAGGCCAACAACGGCGTCGACCTCGCCGCCGACAAGATCGCCAAGCAGCGCCTCCAGGAGGCGGCGGAGAAGGCGAAGATCGAGCTGTCGTCGTCCAGCGAGACCACGATCCACCTGCCCTACATCACCCACGGCGAGTCCGGCCCGCTGCACTTCGAGGAGAAGCTGACCCGCAGCGAGTTCCAGAAGCTCACCGCCGACCTGCTCGACCGCACCAAGGAGCCGTTCAAGAACGTGCTCAAGGACGGCGGCGTCGCGGTCGACAAGATCGACCACGTCGTCCTCGTCGGCGGCTCCACCCGGATGCCCGCGGTCAGCGAGGTCGTCAAGGAGCTGCTCGGCGGCAAGGAGCCCAACAAGGGCGTCAACCCCGACGAGGTCGTCGCCGTCGGCGCGGCCCTGCAGGCCGGCGTCCTCAAGGGCGAGGTCAAGGACGTCCTGCTCCTCGACGTCACCCCCCTGTCGCTCGGCATCGAGACCAAGGGCGGCGCGATGACCAACCTCATCGAGCGCAACACCACGATCCCGACCAAGCGCTCGGAGATCTTCACCACCGCCGACGACAACCAGCCGTCGGTCGAGATCAAGGTCGCCCAGGGCGAGCGTCCGTTCTGGCGCGACAACCAGCCGCTCGGCAACTTCGAGCTCACCGGCCTCCCGCCGGCCCCCCGCGGCGTGCCGAAGATCGAGGTCACCTTCGACATCGACGCCAACGGCATCGTCCACGTCACCGCCAAGGACCAGGGCTCCGGCAAGGAGCAGTCGATGACGATCTCCGGCGGCTCCGCGCTGTCGAAGGACGACATCGACCGGATGGTCAAGGAGGCCGAGCAGTACGCCGAGGACGACGCCAAGCGTCGCGAGGCCGTCGAGACCCGCAACCAGGCCGACCAGCTCGTCTACACGACCGAGAAGTTCCTGGCCGACAACGGCGACAAGATCCCCGACGAGGTCAAGACCGAGGTCCAGGCCGACGTCGACGCGCTCAAGGCGACCCTCGAGAACGACGAGGCCTCGGCCGAGGAGATCTCGAGCGGCGTCACCAAGCTCAACGAGTCGAGCCAGAAGATGGGGGCGGCGATGTACGCCGCCGCCGAGGCCGACCAGGCCGCGGCCGGTGGCAGCACCGGGGCGACCGGTGAGTCCGACGAGGACATCGTCGACGCCGACGTGGTCGACGCCGAGGTCGTCGACGACGACAAGCCCGAGGGCGACGACAAGTGACCGATCCCCGCGACGAGGTCCCGGGCGACCCGCAGCCGGCTGGTGACGGCGGCGACCACGTCGCCGAGGACCTGCCCGACACCAGCGGGGCCGACCGGGTCGAGGACGGCGGGCCGCTCGAGTCCCAGGACGTGGCCGACGTGACCGAGGCCGGGGACGCCACGGCGTCCCCGGCCGAGGCCGAGGCCGACGAGCTGACGCTCGCCCGGATCGCCCTGGAGGAGCGCACCCTCGACCTGCAGCGGCTCCAGGCCGAGTACCTCAACTACAAGCGGCGCGTCGAGCGCGACCGCGAGAAGGTGGTGCAGAACGCGACCTACGCCGCGCTCGCGCCCATCACCGAGGTGCTCGACAACATCGACCGGGCGCGCGAGTCGGCCCAGTCGCACGGGCAGGAGCTCGACGGCGGCTTCAAGGCCGTCGCCGACCAGCTCGAGCGCACCGTCGCCGCGGCCGGGCTGCTGAAGTTCGGCGAGCCCGGCGACGCCTTCGACCCGACGTTCCACGAGGCGCTCGCCCACCAGGGCGAGGATCCCGAGGTGTCGGTGACGACGGTCAAGGTCGTCGCCAAGGCCGGCTACCGCATCGGTGAGCGCGTCGTCCGCGCCGCGCAGGTGCTGGTCGTCGACCCGGCCGGCGGCTGAGCAGCACCATCGACGTGCACCACGTCGGGTCGGCGCAGCGTTTCGCCGACCCGGCGTCCGTGGAGGAGAGGAGGGTGATCGACCATGGCTGACCAGGAGTTCAAGCCCGAGTGGGCGCAGAAGGACTTCTACGCCGTGCTCGGCGTGAGCAAGGACGCGCCCGCGGCCGACCTCAAGAAGGCCTACAAGAAGCTGGCGCGGGAGAACCACCCCGACACCCACCCCGGTGACGACGAGCGGCTCGAGAAGTTCAAGGCGGTCGCCGAGGCCTACGACGTCGTGGGTGACCCCGACAAGCGCGCCAAGTACGACGAGATGCGCCGGCTCTACGGCTCCGGCGGCTTCCGCGGCGGCGGGGGAGGCGGCGGGTTCAACCTCGACGACCTCCTCGGCGACCGCGCCCGCGGTGGCGGCGGCTTCGGCGACATGTTCGGCGACCTCTTCGGCGGCGGGGGCGGTGGCCAGCGGCGCACCGGTCCCGGCGGCCAGGTCCGGCGTCCGGTCAAGGGCTCCGACGTCGAGACCAGCGCGACCATCTCGTTCACCGACGCCATCGACGGCGTCACCATCTCGCTGCGGCTGACCTCCGACTCGGCGTGCCCCCAGTGCTCCGGAACCGGCGGCAAGCCCGGCACCAAGCCGCGGATCTGCCCCGAGTGCGAGGGTGCCGGCTACGTGGTGGCCGGCGTCGGCGGCGCGTTCTCGATCAACGAGACCTGCCCCGGCTGCGGGGGGCGCCAGCTGGTCTACGACGAGAAGTGCCCGACCTGCCACGGCAGCGGTCGCGGCTCCTCGGCGCGCACCATCCAGGCCCGGATCCCCGCGGGGGTCAAGGACGGCGCCCGGATCCGGCTGCGCGGCAAGGGCGCCGCCGGGGAGAACGGCGGCCCGGCCGGTGACCTGTTCGTCGCGGTCAAGGTCAGCCCGCACCGGGTGTTCGGCCGCACGGCCGACAACCTCACCCTCGAGGTGCCGGTGTCCTTCGACGAGGCCGCGCTCGGCGCCGAGATCAAGATCCCGACGCTGGGCGGCGCCCCCGTCACCCTCCGGATCCCCGCGGGCACGCCGAACGGGCGCACCTTCCGGGTCCGCGGCCGCGGTGCGACCAAGGCCGACGGCACCCGCGGCGACCTGCTCGCCACGGTCGCGGTGCAGGTGCCCGCCGTGCTCGACGAGGCCGCCCGCGCCGCCGTCGAGGCCTACCGCGAGGCGACCGCCGGCAAGCCGCTGCGCGCCGGCCTGTTCGAGGCGTCGCAGTCATGAGCGCCGCGTCATGAGCGGGACGGGCTTCGGTGGCCCGCCCGGGCCCGACGCGCCCGTCTACGTGATCAGCGTCGCCGCCCAGCTCACGGGTCTGCACCCGCAGACCCTGCGCACCTACGAGCGGCTCGGCCTCATCACGCCGGGCCGCACGGGCGGAGGCGGGCGCCGCTACTCCCACCGTGACCTCGAGCTGCTCCGCTCGATCGCCGACCTCACGTCGTCCGGCATCGGCATCGAGGGCGTGCGCCGGATCCTCGAGCTCGAGCACCAGGTCGCCGCGCTGCGGGCCCGCAACGACGAGCTCCACGGCGAGCTCGTCGCCACCCGCGAGGCCCTGCGCCTGGCCGCCACCGCCCGGGTCGTCGACACCCCGGTCAGCCGGCTGCCCGTCCTGCGCGACCCCGGCGGCAGCCAGGCCGTCGTCGTCTGGCGCCGCGGACGCTGACCGACCGGCCGGTCGCGGCCGGCTGCGGAATCGGGCCGGACGGCGTCCGCTGGCTACAGTGAGCGTCGTTTCGCCACCTCACCTGCAAGCCACCGCAAGGACGTCCATGTCTCTCGAAGAGCTCCGGATCGCGGCGATCATCCCGTGCCACAACGAGGAGCTCACCGTCGCGACCGTCGTCGGCGACCTCCGCAAGGCGCTTCCCGCCGCGGAGATCTACGTCTACGACAACAACTCGACCGACCGCACCTCCGAGGTGGCGGCCGAGGCCGGCGCGATCGTCCGCTACGAGAAGCGCAAGGGCAAGGGCAACGTCGTGCGCCGCGCGTTCGCCGACATCGAGGCCGACGTCTACCTGATGATCGACGGCGACGACACCTACGACGCCTCGGCCGCGCCCCGGCTGATCGAGACGCTGGTCTCGGGGCCGCTCGACCACGTCGTCGGCGTCCGCGTCGACACCAACGAGGACGGCAGCTACCGCCCGGGCCACGCCATGGGCAACAAGGTCTTCAACAGCCTCACGAGCAAGCTCTTCGGTGAGCCGGTCACCGACATGCTCTCGGGCTACCGGGCCTTCTCGCGGCGCTACATCAAGTCGTTCCCCGCGAACTCGCAGGAGTTCGAGATCGAGACCGAGCTGACCATCCACGCCGCCAACCTGCGGGTCCCGCAGGCGGAGGTGCCGATCGGGTTCAAGGACCGCCCCGAGGGGTCGGAGTCCAAGCTCCGCACCTTCCGCGACGGCTTCAAGATCCTCGGCCTGCTCGCCCACCTGATGCTGCACGAGCGGCCGCTGCTGGTGTGCGGGCTCTTCGGCCTGCTCAGCGCGCTGGTCAGCCTGGTGCTCGGCGTGCCGGTCATCGCCGACTACCTCGACACCGGCCAGGTGGAGCGGTTCCCGACGGCGTTCCTGTCGTCGTCGCTGATGGTGCTGGCCTTCCTCGCGGTCGGCATCGGCATGGTGATGAACGCCGTCATGCGCGCCACCCGGGAGACCCGGCGGCTGTTCTACCTCCAGCTCTCCGCGTGAGCCGGCCCGGCACCCCGGCCCCCGCCCCCAGCACGAGCAGCAGCGCGCGGCGCTACCTCGTCGTCGGGCTCTTCAACACCGCCCTCGACCTGGCGCTCTTCACGCTGCTCGCCGTCGCGGTCGGGTTCGCGCCGGTGGCCGCGAACGTCGTCTCGACCGTCGTGGTGATGACGATCAGCTTCTTCCTCAACCGGGCGTGGGTCTTCCGCTCCGAGAGCTCTGGGCTGAGGGCCTACGCCGCCTTCGTCGCGGTCACCCTCTTCAGCGGCCTCGTCGTCCAGTCGTTGGTCATCTTCGGCCTCCTGCACCTCGCGGACGCCGTCCTCCCCGGCCTCTCGCACGACCTCGCCGCCCCGGCCGCCAAGCTCGGCGCGATCTCGGTGGGGATGGTCAGCAACTTCCTCGGCTACCGGTGGGTGTTCGGCGCCGCCGGCACCCCGGACCGACCGCCGCCTGAGCTTGCGCCGGACCCACAGCCGGAGGTCGAGCCCGAGGCCCAGCCGGAGGTCGAGCAGGGCGAGCGCTAGCGAGCCCGTTGACGAGACCGCTGGGGCCGATCTCGGTGGCTTGGGCGTGGTGGTTGCCGGGTTTCGTCGGCGCTCGCTGGCGCTCGCTTGCTCAACCTCCGGTGGTCGCGCCGGAGGTCGAGCAGGGCGAGCTCTGGCGAGCCCGTCGACGAGACCGCTCTAGAGGTTTCGTCGGCGCTCGCTGGCGCTCGCTTGCTCAACCTCCGGGGGTCGAGGTGGACGTCGTGCCGGAGGTCGAGCAGGGCGAGCTCTGGCGAGCCCGTCGACGAGACCGGCTAGGAGGTTTCGTCGGCGCTCGCTGGCGCTCGCTGGCGCTCGCTTGCTCAACCTCCGAGGGTCGAGGTGGACGTCGTGCCGGAGGTCGAGCAGGGCGAGCTCTGGCGAGCCCGTCGACGAGACCGCTCTAGAGGTTTCGTCGGCGCTCGCTGGCGCTCGCTTGCTCAACCTCCGGGGGTCGAGGTGGACGTCGTGCCGGAGGTCGAGCAGGGCGAGCTCTGGCGAGCCCGTCGACGAGACCGGCTAGGAGGTTTCGTCGGCGCTCACTGGCGCTCGCTGGCGCTCGCTTGCTCAACCTCCGAGGGTCGAGGTGGACGTCGTGCCGGAGGTCGAGCAGGGCGAGCTCTGGCGAGCCCGTCGACGAGACCGCTCAGGAGGTTTCGTCGGCGCTCGCCGGCGCTCGCCTGCTCAACCGCCGGTGTGTGGCGGGTGCGGTTTCGTCGGAGCGGTCGCTGGTGGCGAGGAGGAGCACCACGACGCCGAGGGCGTAGGTGAAGGCGAGGACGTAGCGTCCGCCCGCGCTGAGGGGGGAGACGCCGGCGATGCCGAGCTGGAGGGCGAAGGGCAGGGCCCACAGCCACGCGTAGCGGCGGCGGACGGCGATCGCGGCCGCGAGCAGGAGCACCAGCGCGACGGTGCGGACGCCGTGCGACAGCGTCGGCCGGCACGGGAAGGAGGAGTAGCAGCTGCGGGCGACGTCGCGGGTGGTGCCGCGCAGCGTCGCGTTCAGCTCGACCGGGGCGACCTGGTGGCCGTCGACGGTGCGCTCGTAGCCCGGCGACCACGGCGGGTACCAGTCGGTGCCCTCGTCGAAGGGGTCGAGGTAGCGGTAGGACTTGAGGAACAGCCCGTCGACGAAGGTCGCCGGGTACTCCCTCGCCAGCCGGACGACGACCGGGTTCAGCACGTCCCAGTCCTCGGGCTGCACCGTCTCGTAGCGGAAGCTGCCCGACTTGCGCTCGAGCGGGCCGGTCGACTTCAGGGGGTCCGAGCTCGAGGGGTCGAAGACGGCCACCATCTCGTCGAGGTCGAAGATCCGCGACAGGTCGGCGCGCTCCCGCTCGGTCAGGGCGTCGGGGTGCTCGCGCAGCGTGAGGGCGAGCAGCTGCATCTGGGTGCCCTTGGTCTCGACCGGATCCGACGGCACCGCCGCACCGCCGGCGGTGACGAGCGCGATGCTGGCGTAGACCAGGACCGCCGGGACGCCGACCGCCACCAGCCCCGCGACCCGGTGCCGGGTGACCAGCAGGGCCAGCGCCTGCGCGACCAGGACGATCCACCCGAACTGGACGCTCACGGCCATCACCAGCGAGACCGCGACGGTCTCCGCGTACCACCGGCGTCCGACGGGCTCGGGTGAGTGGACCAGCCGGGCCAGCAGCGCCAGCCACCACACGAACGCCGCGCAGAAGAGCTGGTTCTTGTGCTCGGCCATGCTCCAGAGCGCGATCAGCGGGCTCAGCAGGGTGAGGGCGAGCGCGAGGCCGCGGTGCCACCAGCTCGGCACGTGGCGGCCGAGGAGGGTGAGCGCGCGACCGAAGGCCACCAGCGTGAAGAGCGCCGAGGCCGCCGAGATCAGCACGATCGCCGGGACCAGGCTGCCGAAGAGCTGGATGCTCACCCAGCAGATCGAGCCGTAGCCGAGCATCAGGAACAGCGGGTGGTGGTTCGACCACATGCTGTCGGAGCCGGGGGGCATCGCGTCCATCAGGTAGGTCGACGTCGGGTAGTCGACGTACGGCGCGGTGAGGTCCGCGGGCGCCAGGGGCGGCGCGCCGGCGAAGTCGGAGCGGCGCTGGAGGAACTCGGTGAACATGTTGGCGGCGTCCGGGCTCGGCTGGCCCGGGAACGACGTCAGGTAGAACGGCAGCCACACGATCGCCAGCACCGCCGCGACGCGGTACCAGCGGGCGAACACGTGGTCGACCAGGGCCGCCACGCGCACCCAGCGGCCGGTCGGGGTCGGGGCGGTGACGCCGTCGCGCCACGCGGCCGTGCGGGCGCAGAGCCAGCGGAACGCGAGGACGTACGGCACGGCGACCACGACGAGGATCGCCAGCACGGCCAGCGGGTGGTCGCCGACCTCGCGCGAGACCAGGCTGTAGGGCGCGTCGTCGGGGCGCAGGAGGCGCTCGACGAAGCCGGCGGTCGTGGCCAGGACGACGAGCCCGACCGCCACCACGGCGACCGTCCACCCGAGGGCGGTCGACAGGACGGGTGGGAGCCGCCTCACCCCGCCACCGACCATGCGGCGGAGTGTATCGGCGCGCATTCCCTAGGATGGCTGCGCCATGAGCCTGATCCCGACCCGACCGAGAGCCCGGGTCGCCGCGGCGGCGGTGGTCGTCGCGCTGGTGGTCGTGCTGGTCAGCCCGCTCCTCGGCCGCGCCGACGTGAACGGCAGCTACCGACCGGTGCTGCCGCCCGACGGCCTCACCACCGGCTGCTACCCGCTGCCCGGCGGCGTCGTCCCCGACTTCGCCTACGTGCTGCGTCGCGACGGCGACACCCTCGCCGCCGACGGGCTGCGCCGGCGCACGGTCCTCCAGGTCGACCGGATCGGCGCCGACGAGGCGCGGGCCCGGCTCGAGGCGCAGTTCGAGGAGGCCGGGGTGAGCGGCGTCCGGGTCCGGGCGCGCGACTTCGACGGCGTCCCGGACGACGCCGTCGTCCGCGGCGAGATGGTGCTCGACCTGCCCGTCGTCGTGCGGCAGTCCGACGACCCCGACTGCTTCGACGTGAACTCGACCAAGCGCTTCACCCCCGACCTCGCGGACCGCTCGTGAGCACGCTCACCGGGTCGGAGGCCGGGCCGGACGGCGTCCGCGAGCGCCTGCGGGCGCGGTGGGACGGTCTCGGCCGGCCCGCGCGGATCCTCGTCTGGCTCTTCGTGGGCACCCTGGTGATGCGGCTGGTGACCTACGTCGGCATCGCGGGCGGCCCGCTGGTCGGGGACGAGGCGTTCTACCTCGACTCCGGCCGGGCCCTGTCGAACCTGCTGCGCGACCTGGTCTCCCTCGACGGCCCGAACACCGCCGAGCTCGAGCGGCACGTCGTCGGCAGCGGCTGGTTCATGCCGGGCATGTCGGTGGTGCTGACGCCGCTGTACCTGCTGGTGCCGGCCGCGCCGCTGGCCCTGGTGCGGGCCTACCTGGCGCTCTTCTCGGCGCTGCTGCTGCTCCTCACCGCGCTCAAGGTGCGCCGCACCCTGGGCAACGGTCCGGCCGGGGCGATGCTGGTCTTCCCCGGCCTGGTGCCGACCTACTCGGTCTTCGGCGCGGCCGCCTGGGGCGACACGTCGGCCGGGCTGCTCGTCGTCCTGATGCTCTGCCAGGCCATCGACATGCTGCGCGCCGCCCGCGACCACGGCCGGATCTCGTGGCGCGACGGGGTGAAGCTCGGGCTCTTCGCGATCGTCGCGGTGTACTTCCGCTCCAGCGTCAGCCTGCTGGTCGTCGGGATGCTCGGGATCACCTTCGTGACCTCGCTGGTGCTCGCGCGCCGCTCCGACCGGGGCCGCGTGGTGACGACCTACGTCGCCGCCGGCCTGGTCTTCCTGGCCATCCTGGCGCCGTGGAGCCTGGCGGCGTCGACCTCCCTCGACGGCCGGGTGCTCACCACCGTGTCGGTGCCGACCGTGCGCGCCAACGCCTTCGGCGACCGCGACACGATCTGCTTCGGGGAGTGCGACCCGGGCAGCAGCATCTGGTTCTCGCCGCTGCGCTACTCCCGCGAGCAGGGCCGGGCCGCCGGCGTCAGCGAGACCGTGGTCGCCGACGAGATGTCGGCCTACGCCCGGCGCCACGTGACCGCCGAGTCCTACGCCCGCGACGTCGGCATCAACTCCGGGCGCTACTTCGGCCAGCCCGCGCGGTTCGCGACGCTGCTGCGCTGGGACGGCGCGCCGTACGACGTCGTGCCGCTCGCCGAGGTCCTCACGCTCGGCACCTTCTACCCGGCCTGCCTGGTCATGCTGGTGCTGCTCGGCGCCGCGACCCGCCGCACCTTCGACAGCCAGCTCACCCTGGTGCTGCTCAAGGTCGGGATCATCGGTCTGATGGCGCAGCCCTTCGTGCACATCGGCGGCCCGCGCTACTGGACGACGATGGCCCCGATGCTCGGCATCGGCGCCGCCCTGCTGTGGACGATGCGCCGCGAGCGCCGCGCCGACCTCCCGCAACGGCGCGGCGGCGTCGCCACCTGGCTCTTCGTCGCCCAGATCGCCCTCGGCGCGTTCGCCCTCGCCGTCGTCGCCACGATGGGCGTCCTCGCGATCTGAGCGGCCCACGGTTGTCTGCGTCACGGTGTCGCACCCGGCGTGGTGGGGTGAACTACCCTGCGCAGACCGGGTGGCGATGGGTCCGCCCGCGGCGAGGGGGTCGTGCGTGGACTGGGTGCACGACTGGGCGCGCCACGTGCACTGGGCGGCGTTCCTCAGCATCCCGCTGTTCACCGGCGTGGTCGGCTGGCTGATCAACTGGTCGGGCCTGCTGATGCTCTTCGCGCCCCTGCGCTTCCGCGGGGTGCGGGTGCCCGGGATGAGGGAGCTCGCGACGCTCCTGCCGCGCAAGGTCCAGGAGGTCCCCGGGCTGCTCCAGGGCGGGATCGGCTGGCAGGGCATCGTGCCGGCGCGCGCCGCGAAGATGGGCAGCATCGCCGTCGACAAGGCGATCGCGAAGCTCGGGACGCCGGCGGAGTTCTACCGCCAGCTCGAGCCCGACCGGATCGCCGAGCACATCGTGACCGTCTTCGGTCCCGAGATCCCCGGGCTGGTCGACCAGGTGATGCGCACCGAGCACCCGCGCCTGTGGCGCGACCTGCCGCAGCCGTTCAAGGACGCCGTCTACCAGCGCGTCCGGGCGCAGCTGCCCAGCGTCGTCGGCCGGGTGACCGACGAGATCGGCATCCACATCGACCAGCTGCTCGACCCGAAGATCATGGTGATCGACCACTTCCAGGAGAACCCCGACCTGGTCGTGCGGATCTTCCGCGACTTCGGCCAGAAGGAGCTGGACATGATGGTCCGGTTCGGCTTCGTGTTCGGGTTCCTGCTCGGCATCCCGGTCGCCCTGGTCGACAGCATCGCCCACCAGGCGTGGCTGCTCCCCGTGCTCGGCGTCGTCGTGGGCTGGATCACCAACGCCCTGGGCATGTGGCTGATCTTCGAGCCCGCCGAGCCGCGCCGGATCCTCGGGGTCAGGGCGCACGGGCTCTTCCTGCGCCGCCAGGCCGAGGCGGCCGGCGTCTACGCCCAGATCATCGCCGACGACGTCATCACCCTCGAGCGGATCGGGGACTTCCTGCTCGACGGGCCGCGCGGCGACCGGACGCGACAGATGCTCGTCACCGCGCTGCGTCCGGCGATCGACCAGGCCGCCGGGCCGGCCCGCGGCGCGCTGCGCGTGGCGATCGGCGGCACCCGGTTCGACACGATCCGCGAGGCGGTCGCCCGGGAGGCGGTCGACCGCACGCTGACGCCGTTCAAGGACCCCGAGTTCAGCGCCCGCCAGGCCGGACGGATCCGCGACCTGGTCGAACGACGGACCCGGGAGCTGCCGCCGCGCGACTTCGTGGACATGATGCGCTCGGCCATCAGGGAGGATGAGTGGATGCTGTACGCCCACGGAGCGATCATGGGAGCCGCCGGCGGCTTCCTGCACCTCGCGATCTTCGGCGTCCAGGGGGCTCGATGAGCACCGAGTCCTCCGGCCGCCCGGACCCCCGCGACCTGCTGCCCGCCGCCGAGGCCCTGCCCGGGCTGGCGCGGGTGGCGGCGTCCGCGGCCTGGCACACGACCGGCTGGTCGCTGCGCACCTCCGCGGCCGCCTGGCGCCGCGTCGGGCGCGCGGTCACCGACCAGGACGAGGCCGCGGCGCTCGCCGAGGACGCCGGCCAGGCGATCGCCGTCGTCGGCGAGCTGGCCCGCTCGGTGTCCTCCGGCACGCCGGTCGGCAAGGCGCTCGTCGTCGCCGGCGCGACGCTCGGCGGGCTGGTCGGCGAGCACGGTTCGTCCGCGGGCCGCGAGCCGGAGGTCGTCGACGGCACGGTCGTGTCGTCGAGCGCGACGGCGCACGAGCCGACGCTGCGCGAGCTCGGCCAGGACCTGCTGATGCGCTCGCGCGACGTCTGGAGCACCGACCAGGGCCACCCGGCGTTCGCCCGGATCCTGACCGAGCTCGCGCCCGACGAGGGCCGGATCCTGGTGCTGCTGCTCAACAGCGGCCCGCAGCCCAGCGTCGACGTCCGCACCGGTGGGCCGATGGGCATGGTGTCCTCGCACCTCGTCGCGCCCGGGCTGAGCATGATCGGCGCCCGCGCGGGCCTGCGCTACGTGGAGCAGGTGCCGTCCTACCTCAACAACCTGTTCCGGCTCGGCCTGGTCTGGTTCTCGCGTGAGCCGCTGCGCGACCCTCTGGAGTACCAGGTCGTCGAGGCCCAGCCCGACGTGCTGGCGGCGGTGCACTCGGTGAAGTTCGCCAAGGTCGTGCGGCGCAGCATCCACCTCACGCCGTTCGGCGAGGACTTCTGCCGCACCTGCCTGGTCGAGGAGGACGCCGCCGACGCCCCGTTCCCCGAGCACGGCACCCCCGGCGAGGGCGACGCCGTCGAGCCGCGCTGATCCCGCGGGGCGGGCGCGCGCCGGGGCACCGACCCCGCGCAATCTCGCGGGTGGCGTATCCAGGGACGCACCCGCGGGTCTAGGTTCGCTCCCACCTCGGGCGCACGCCAGGGGTGGCGGGAGGGTGACATGACAGACCTGACGACCGGCCGGCCGTCCTTCGGCGACCAGCTGCGGCGGCGCAAGCCGATCGCGGCGCCCCGGGGGCCGCACGACGGGCCGGAGCTGAAGCGGAGCTTCGGCACGTTCCAGCTGATGCTGTTCGGTGTCGGCGCGACCGTCGGCACCGGCATCTTCTTCGTGCTCCAGGAGGCCGTGCCCGACGCCGGGCCGGCGGTCATCGTGGCGTTCCTCGTCGCCGGCCTCGCCGCCGGGCTGTCGGCGATCTGCTACGCCGAGGTCGCCAGCGCGATCCCGGTCAGCGGCTCGACCTACTCCTACGCCTACCACTCGATGGGCGAGCTCGTGGCGATGGTCGTGGCCGCCTGCGTGCTCCTCGAGTACGGCGTCAGCTCCGCCGCGGTCGCGGTCGGCTGGAGCGGCTACTTCAACGAGCTGCTGCAGAGCCTGTTCGGGTTCCACCTGCCCGACGCGCTGTCGTACTCACCGGTGCCCTACGAGGACAACGTGACCGGGCTGGTCAACCTGCCGGCCGTCGTCCTGGTGATCCTGTGCATGTTCCTGCTGCTGCGCGGCGCGAGCGAGTCGGCGCGGGTCAACACGATCATGGTGCTGATCAAGCTCGGGGTGCTGCTGCTCTTCGTGGTGATCGGCCTGACGGCGTTCGAGTCCGACCACTTCGCCGGCTTCTGGGACGCCGGCGCGGCCGGCATCAGCGCGGCGGCCGGCACGATCTTCTTCTCCTTCATCGGGCTCGACGCGGTGTCGACGGCGGGGGAGGAGGTCCGGGACCCGCAGCGGGCCCTGCCCCGGGCGATCATGGGCGCGCTCGTGGTCGTGGTCGCGATCTACGTCCTGGTCGCCCTCGCCGGGGTCGGCGCCCAGCCGACCGAGCAGTTCAGCGACCCCGAGCAGCAGGACGCCGGCCTGTCGGTGATCCTGTCCAACATCACCGGCTCGAGCGTCCCGGGCACGGTCCTGGCCGCCGGCGCGGTCATCTCGATCTTCTCCGTCACCCTCGTCACGCTCTACGGCCAGACCCGCATCCTCTTCGCCATGGGCCGCGACGGGATGCTGCCGAAGAAGTTCGCCTCGGTGAACCCGGTCTCGCTCACCCCGACGTTCAACACCGTCGTGGTCTCGGTCGTGGTGGCCCTGATCGCCGGCTTCGTGCCGTCGGACTACCTGTGGGACACCGTCTCCATCGGCACCCTGATCGCGTTCATCGTCGTCGCCACCGCGGTGCTGGTGCTGCGCCGCACGCAGCCCGACCTCGAGCGGCCGTTCCGGGTGCCGGGCTACCCGGTCACCCCGATCCTGACGATCGCGGCGTGCGTCTACATCCTGTCCGGCCTCGCCGCGATCACGTGGGTCATCTTCACGGTCTGGCTGGCGGTCGTGCTGGCCTTCTACCTGCTGTGGGGCCGCAACAACGCCGCGCTGAACCGCGGCGTGGTCGCCGACACGACGCAGCCCGGGGCGCCGGGCGGAGGCCACTGATGACGCTCGTGGTCGGGTACGCCGCCGCCAAGGGTGACGCCGCCCCGCTCCACCTCGGCGCGACGCTGGCCCGCTCGGCCGGCCAGGACCTGCGGGTCGTCGTCGTGGTCCCGGCGCCGTGGCCGACGCCGGTCGCCCGCGGCTCCGACCGCGAGTTCGAGACCTGGGCGCGCGACCAGGGCGAGCGGGCGGTGGTGGCGACCACCGAGCTGCTCGCGGAGATCTGCCCCGACGTGCCGGCCTCGGTCGCCGCCCTCCCGGGCAGGTCGGAGGCGGCCACGCTGATCGAGGAGGCGACGCGGCTCGGCGCCGAGATGATCGTCGTCGGCTCCGGCAGCGACGGCGCGTGGGGCACCGTCGTGGTGAGCTCGACGGCCGACCGGCTGCTGCACTCCTCGCCCGTCCCGGTCGCCGTGGCGACGCGTGGCTTCCGCGCCGCGCCCGACGCGACGGTCGCCCGCGCCACGTGCGCGTTCCGCGGCGACGACGTCTCGGCGCAGGTGCTGGCCCGGACGGCGACCATCTGCCACCAGGTCGGCGCGGCGCTGCGCGTCGTCACCTTCGGCGTCCGCGGCAAGACGATGTACCCGCCCGAGGTGCACGGCGAGGACGAGATCCTCGCGTCCTACGTGGAGCACACCGCCGCCCTCCAGACGGCCGCCGTCGCGGCGCTGGGCGACGTCGCCGACGTGCCCGCCGACGTCGAGACCGCCGTGGCCACCGGTCGCAGCTGGGCCGAGGCTCTCGAGGACGTGCCGTGGGAGCGCAGCGACGTCCTGGTCGTCGGCTCGTCGGCCGCGAGCCTCATGCAGCGGCTCTTCCTCGGCTCGACGGCCACCAAGATCATCCGGGCCTCCCCGGTGCCGGTGGTCGTCGTCCCCTGACCTCCGGCGTCAGGTGCCCGAGGGCACCGTCGCGGTGATCACGGTGCCGTCGGAGCGGCGGGTGCCGGCGGGGTTCGGCGGCACCCCCTCCAGGCGCGGGCCGCGGCCGTCGAGGACGACGCTCGTGGGCGCACCGGGAGCGACGCTCACCGTCTCGCCCTTGACGCCGAAGGAGAGCTCGCCCCCGTCGGGCCCGGCCTGCTCGACCTCGAGGTGCAGGGCGTCGGGCTCGACGCGCACCCGCACCCGGGTGCCGCGCAGGGTGATCCGGTAGGTGAGGGAGTCCCAGCCGTCGGGGAGCCGCGGGTCGAGGCACCAGCGCCCGCCACCGAGGTCGCGGAAGCCGCCGAAGCCGGAGGCCAGGGCGCTCCAGACGCCGCCGGTCGAGGCCACGTGGACGCCGTCGGAGGTGTTGCCGTGGCGGTCGGCGAGGTCGACGAACAGGGCCGCGTGGAAGTAGCGCAGCGCCAGCTCGTGGTAGCCGACCTCGGCGGCGATGATCGACTGCACGACCGCCGAGAGCGTCGAGTCACCGGTGGTGATCGGGTCGTAGTAGTCGAAGTCCGCCTTCTTCTGCTCCAGCGAGAAGTGCTCGCCCTGCAGGAAGAGCGCGAGGACGACGTCGGCCTGCTTGAGCACCTGGAACCGGTAGATCACCAGGGGGTGGTAGTTGAGCAGCAGCGGCCGCTTGTCCTGGGGCGTGTGGTCGAGGTCCCACATCTCCCGCTCGAGGAAGTGCAGGTCCTGCGGGTGGATGCCGAGGTGCTCGTCGAAGGGGATGTTCATCGCCTCCGCGGCGCGCTCCCACTGCTCGATCTCGCCGTCGCGCAGGCCGACGCGGGCGGCCATCTCGCGGAAGTTCTCGGGCCGCTTGGCCTGGATGAACCGCACCGCCTCGGCGGCGCGGGCGAGGTTGAAGCGCGCCATCACGTTCGTGTACAGGTTGTCGTTGACGACGGTCGTGTACTCGTCGGGGCCGGTGACCCCGTGGATGTGGAACGCCCCGCCGTCCTCGTCGCGCCAGAAGCCGAGGTCGGCCCAGAGCCGGGCGGTCTCGACGAGGATGTCGACGGCCTGCCGGTCGAGGAACTCGTAGTCGCCGGTGGCGCTGACGTACTGGCTGAGGGCGTAGGCGATGTCGGCGTCGATGTGGTACTGCGCGGTGCCGGCGGCGTAGTAGGCCGAGGCCTCCTCGCCGTTGATCGTGCGCCACGCGAACAGCGCGCCCTTCTGCGCGAGCTGGCGGGCCCGGTGCCGCGCGGAGTCGAGCAGCGAGTGGCGGAAGCGCAGCGCGTTCCGGGCCGCCCACGGGTTGGTGTAGGTGAGGAACGGCATCACGTAGATCTCGGTGTCCCAGAAGTAGTGCCCGCCGTAGCCCGACCCGGTCACCCCCTTCGCCGGGATGCCGGAGCCGTCGGCGCGCGCCGAGGCTTGCGCCAGCGAGTAGAGGTTCCAGCGCGTGGCCTGCTGCAGGGCGGGCTGGCCGGCGATCTCGACGTCGGAGCGCTCCCAGAACTCGTCGAGCCAGGCGCGCTGGTCGTGCGCCTCCTTCTCCAGGCCCTCCTCGCGGACCCGGTCGAGGGTGCGCAGGCAGCGGTCGAGCAGCTCGCCGGTCGGCACGACCCGCGCGGAGTGGTAGCCGACGGTCTTGGTGAGCCGGATCGGGACGCCCTGCTCGGCGGTGACGTGGAAGATCGCCTTCATCATGTCGTCGTTGCGCTCGTAGGACGTGGTGCTCGGGCTGGCCGTCTCGAGCTCGTGGTCGACCGCGATGGCGATCGTCATCCCGCTCTCGGCGGTCTTGTAGCGCAGCGCGAGCCGGCCGTCGGGCAGCACGCCGTGGTCGTTCTCGGGCACCAGGACGCGGCTGGCGAAGTGGCTGGCCTTGCGAGGGTCGAACTCGGCCGCGGCCTTGGCCATCTCGACCGAGGCGCCGCGGTCGGCGTCCTGGCGGTTCAGCAGCTGCGAGCTGATCGTGACCGGGGCGCCGTCGTCGAGGAGGGTGACCTCGAAGGTCATCACCGCCAGGTGGCGCTGGGTGAAGGAGACCATCCGGGTGCTGTCGATCTGCACCCGGCGCCCGCTCGGCGTCCGCCAGACGACGTGCCGGGAGAGAATGCCGGTGCGGAAGTCGAGGGCGCGCTCGTACTCGACGAGGTCGGCGGTCGACAGCTCGAGGGGCTCGTCGTCGACGTAGAGCCGGATCACCTTGGCGTCGGGGGCGTTGACGATCGTCTGGCCGACCTTGGCGAACCCGAAGGCCTCCTCGGCGTGCTGGATCGGCCAGGTCTCGTGGAAGCCGTTGATGAAGGTGCCGTTGGCGGCGAAGTCGCGGCTCTCCTCGTAGTTGCCGCGCAGGCCGAGGTAGCCGTTGCCGACGCTGAACACCGACTCGGTGGTGCCGAGGTCGCTGGAGTCGAACCGGCTCTCCACCAGGCGCCACTCGTCGATCGGGAAGCGGGTGCGGTCGAGCGGGTCGACGGCGGGCGGGGCCTTGTGGCTGGCGCCGTGCCGCTCGGTCAGGTTCGGGTCGACGGTGCTCACCGCTGCTCCTCCCCGGGGGTCGCAGCGGCCGTGGTGAGCTCGTCGAGGTCGTCGACGACGACGTCGGCGCCGGCCCGGGTGAGCGCGTCGTGCCCGACGCCGCGGTCGACCCCGACGACGAGCCCGAAGGTGCCGGCGGCACCGGCCGCGACGCCGCTGGTGGCGTCCTCGACGACGACGGCGCTCTCGTCGGGCACGCCCAGCTCGCGCGCCGCCTCCTGGTAGGTGTCGGGCGCCGGCTTGCCCCGGAGTCCCCGCTCGGCGGCGACGCCGCCGTGCACGACGACGGTGAAGTAGTCGGTGACGCCGGCGGCGGCCAGCACGTCGGGGGCGTTCTTCGACGACGACACGATGGCCAGCGCGGTGCCGCGCTCGCGCAGCTCCTCGAGCAGGCGCAGCGAGCCCGGGTAGGCCGCGACGCCCTCGTCGCGCAGCACCTGGCCGAAGGCGTCGTTCTTGCGGTTGCCGAGCCCGCACACGGTCTCGGCGCCGGCCGCCTGGTCGGCGGGGTCCTCGGGGGTGCCGTCGGGCAGCACGATGTCGCGCGAGGCGAGGAAGTCGCGGACGCCGTCGTAGCGCGGCTTGCCGTCGACGTGCTCGAAGTAGTCGGCGTCGGTGTAGGGCTCCTCGACCCCGCGCCCGCGCAGGAAGTCGTTGAACATCTGCGCCCAGGCGCGCATGTGGACCTCGGCGGTCGGCGTGATGACGCCGTCGAGGTCGAACAGGACGGCGCGGTACGAGGACCAGTCGACGATCATGCGCCTGAGGGTAGTCGGGCGGTGCGTCCGGCTCGTCGGTCACCGTGACAGATGACCAGAGTTGAGTGGAACAGACTCAACTCTTGCTACGTTGAACCGGGTGTCCGACTCCGTCGGGCCACCGATCCACCCGTTCCGACCCGCTCGGACCCGTACCGCAGGAGCATTGCCCCATGAGTCAGTTCTCCGCCGAGAAGTTCACCACCCGCAGCCGGGAGGCCATCGAGGCCGCCCAGCTCGCGGCGACGACGTCCGGCCACAGCAAGGTCGAGCCGCTGCACCTCCTCGTCGCGCTGCTGCGCGACAGCGAGGGGACGGCGGGCACCCTGGTCACCAAGGCCGGCGTCGACCTCGCCACCCTGACCCGCACCGCCGAGTCGGCCTTCGCCGCGCTGCCGCGCGCGACCGGCGCGACCGTGCAGCGCCCGACCACCTCGCCGGCCCTGACCCGCGTGCTCGCCGGCGCGCTCGACCTGGCCGCGTCGATGAAGGACGACTTCGTCGCCACCGAGCACCTGCTCATCGCGCTGGCCGGCACCGACTCGGAGGCCCAGCGCGTGCTCAAGGACGCCGGCCTCACCGAGAAGGGGCTGCGCGAGGGCCTCACCGCCGTCCGCGGCAACCGCCGGGTGACCAGCCAGGACGCCGAGTCGACCTGGGAGGCGCTGGAGAAGTACTCCGTCGACCTCACCCAGCTCGCCGAGGAGGGCGCGCTCGACCCCGTCATCGGGCGCGACAGCGAGATCCGGCGCGTCGTGCAGGTGCTGTCGCGGCGCACCAAGAACAACCCCGTCCTCATCGGCGAGCCCGGCGTCGGCAAGACCGCCGTCGTCGAGGGCCTCGCCCAGCGCGTCGTCGACGGCGACGTCCCCGACTCCCTCAAGGGCCGGCGGGTGCTCAGCCTCGACCTGGCCGCGATGGTGGCCGGGGCGAAGTACCGCGGCGAGTTCGAGGAGCGGCTCAAGGCGGTCCTGGAGGAGATCAAGGACGCCGGCGGCCAGGTCATCACGTTCATCGACGAGCTGCACACCGTCGTCGGCGCGGGCGCCGGCGGCGACTCCGCGATGGACGCCGGCAACATGCTGAAGCCGATGCTGGCCCGCGGCGAGCTCAGCATGATCGGTGCGACCACGCTCGACGAGTACCGCGAGCGGATCGAGAAGGACCCCGCGCTCGAGCGCCGCTTCCAGCAGGTCTTCGTCGGCGAGCCGTCGGTCGAGGACACCATCCAGATCCTGCGCGGCATCCAGGAGAAGTACCAGGCCCACCACGGCGTCCGGATCACCGACGCCGCGCTGGTCGCGGCCGCCACCCTCTCCGACCGCTACATCACCGGCCGCCAGCTGCCCGACAAGGCGATCGACCTGATCGACGAGGCCTCGAGCCGGCTGCGGATGGAGATCGAGAGCTCGCCGGAGGAGATCGACCAGCTGCGCCGCCAGGTCGACCGGCTCCGCATGGAGGAGTTCGCGCTGGCCAAGGAGGACGACGCCGGCTCGCGCGAGCGGCTCGGCGTCCTGCGCGCCGACCTGGCCGACAAGCAGGAGGAGCTGCGCGGCCTCGAGGCTCGCTGGGAGCAGGAGAAGGCGTCGCTGGAGGGCGCCGGCGAGCTCCGCAAGCAGCTCGACCACCTGCGCATCGAGGCCGACAAGCACCAGCGCGACGGCGAGTACGAGAAGGCCTCCGAGATCCTCTACGGGCAGATCCCGCAGCTGGAGAAGCAGATCGAGGCCGCCGAGTCCGCCGAGCGCTCCACCGCCGAGCCGATGGTCGGCGAGTCGGTCGGGCCCGAGCAGATCGCCGACGTCGTCGAGGCCTGGACCGGCATCCCGACCGGCCGGATGCTCGAGGGCGAGACCGCCAAGCTGCTCAAGATGGAGGACGTCATCGGCGAGCGGCTGATCGGCCAGCGCGACGCCGTCGTCGCGGTCAGCGACGCCGTCCGCCGGTCGCGGGCCGGGATCGCCGACCCGAACCGCCCGGTCGGCTCGTTCCTCTTCCTCGGCCCCACCGGCACCGGCAAGACCGAGCTGGCGAAGTCGCTGGCCGACTTCCTCTTCGACGACGAGCGCGCGATCGTGCGCATCGACATGAGCGAGTACTCCGAGAAGCACTCGGTCGCGCGCCTGGTCGGCGCCCCTCCCGGCTACGTCGGCTACGACGAGGGCGGCCAGCTCACCGAGGCGGTGCGCCGCCGGCCCTACAGCGTCGTGCTCCTCGACGAGGTCGAGAAGGCGCACCCGGAGGTCTTCGACATCCTGCTGCAGGTGCTCGACGACGGCCGGCTCACCGACGGCCAGGGCCGCACCGTCGACTTCCGCAACACGATCATGATCCTCACCAGCAACCTCGGTTCGCAGTACCTCGTCGACCCGACGCTCGAGCCGGAGAAGAAGCGCGACGCGGTGATGTCGGTCGTGCGGTCGTCGTTCAAGCCGGAGTTCCTCAACCGGCTCGACGAGATCGTGCTGTTCGAGGCCCTCTCCAAGGAGGCCCTCACCCACATCGTCGACCTGCAGCTCGGGCTGCTCGAGAAGCGGCTCGCGGTCCGGCGGATCACCATCGAGGTCACCGACGCCGCCAAGGCCTGGCTCGCCGAGACCGGCTTCGACCCGGCCTACGGCGCCCGGCCGCTGCGCCGCCTCGTGCAGTCGGCCATCGGCGACAACCTCGCGAAGATGCTGATCGGCGGCCAGGTCGTCGACGGCTCCACCGTCCGCATCGACGCCGGCGACGAGGGCCTGGCGCTCAGCGTCTGACGCGCTCCCGCGGCCCTGCCCGCTGGCTGCCACGCCCGACTGGGCGGCCGATACCTGAACCTGGGGGCCGGGATCCCGGCCCCCAGGTTCAGGTTTCCCCGGTCGACCGGGGAAATCCCGCCCCCGGCCCAGGTGCGGGGCCGCGCCCTCAGGTCTTCTCTGGGAGACTGGGGTCGTGGCCGAGAAGACGATCCCCCGACCGCGACAGGTGTCCCTGCTGGGCGGCGTCATCATGGGCGGCTCGCTGTTCGTGGTGCTGCTGACCTTCGACCAGATGGCCTCGCTCGGGTCGATCGAGGCGCAGGAGTCGGCCGCGCGGCTGATCGCCGAGCCGCCGACGTCCGGGCTCGGGCTGAGCGTCGACGACGTCCAGTCGATCCTGCGGGTCCTGTGCCTGGTGGCCGGCGGTGCCGCCGCGGCGTCGACGATCCTGGGCTGGCAGGTGCTGCGGCGCGCCCGCAGCGCGCGGCTGGCGCTGAGCATCCTGGCGCCGGTGCTGCTGGTCGCGGGCCTGTCGACGTCGGGGTTCCTCGCGGCCGTCGTCGTCGCGGCGATCGTGATGCTCTGGCTCCAGCCGGCGCGCGACTGGTTCGCCGGCGTCGCGGCGCCGTCGCCGCAGGTCGCCCGCCGCGACCCGTCGCAACCCGACCCGTTCGGTCCCTCGACCCACACCGCCACCTCCTACGTCCCGCCGGCCGAGCGGACCACGCCCACCGCCCCGACCGCGCCCGACCAGGCACCCCAGGCACCCCAGGCCCCCGACGCCCCCCGGTACGACCAGCCCGCCCACCAGCCCGCGCCCCTGTACGGCGGCCACCGGCAGGGCCCGGCGCCGACGTCCCGCCCGCCGCAGGTCCTGGCCGCGGCCGTCGCGACGATCGTGACCTCGACCCTCGTGGCCGGCTTCGTCGCGCTCGGCGTCCTGTTCGTCGCCGGTGACCGGACGGCTTTCGAGGACGAGGTCGCCTCCGAGATCGGCTCCAACGCCGCCTACGAGGACCTCGACCCCAGCCTGCTCGCCGACGTCGCCATCGGGATGCTCGTGGTCTTCGCGATCTGGGCCGTCGTCGCGGTGGTGCTCGCGGTGCTCACCCTGCGCGGCAGCAACGGCGCCCGCATCACCCTGGTCGTCTCGGCGATCGGTGCCGCCCTGGCCAGCCTGCTGGGGATCCTGGTCATCGCGCCGCTGCTCGTCACCGCCGCCTGCGTGGCCGTCGCCGTGCTGCTGCTGCGGCGCGAGTCGGCGGCCTGGTTCACCCGGCGCTGAGCCGGGCCGCGGCCAGCCGCGACGTCGCCTCGGCGATCACCTCGGCGCGCTTGCAGAAGGCCCACCGCACCAGGTGCCGGCCGGGGCCGCGCGGGTCGTCGTGGAAGACCTGCTCCGGGACGGCGACCACGCCGGCCCGCTCGGGCAGCGCCAGGCAGAACGCCAGGCCGTCGTCCCAGCCGAGGTCGCCGACGTCGGACGTCGCGAAGTAGGTGCCCTGCGGCGTGGTCGTCGGCAGGCCCGCCGCCCGCAGGCCCGCGACGAGCTGGTCGCGCTTGGCCCGGAGCTCGACCGCGAGCGCCGCCGGGTACCCCGCGTGCTCGGTCAGGGCGTGCGCGACGGCCGGCTGCAGGGGCGCCCCGGAGGTGTAGGTCAGCCACTGCTTGGCGGCCATCAGGGCGCTCACCAGGTGTGCGGGCCCGCTCGCCCAGCCGACCTTCCAGCCGGTCAGGGAGTACGACTTCCCGACGCTCGAGAGCGTCAGCGTGCGCTCGGCCATCCCGGGCAGCGTCGCGATCGGGGTGTGCGCCGCCCCGTCGAAGACGAGGTGCTCGTAGACCTCGTCGGTGATCACGGTGAGGTCGTGCTCGACGGCCAGCGCGGCCACCGCGGCCAGCTCCTCGGCGCTCAGCACGGTGCCGGTGGGGTTGTGCGGGCTGTTGAGCAGCACGAACCGGGTCCGCGGCGTCACCGCGGCCCGCAGCTCGTCGGGGTCGAGGCGGAAGTCGGGGGAGCGCAGCGTCACCGGACGGCGCACCGCCCCGGCCACCTGCAGCATCGCCAGGTAGGAGTCGTAGTAGGGCTCGAGGACGACGACCTCGTCGGCCGGCTCGACCAGCCCGAGCAGCGCCGCGGCGATGCCCTCGGTGCAGCCGGTGGTGATCGCGACCTCGGTGTCGGGGTCGAGCTCGAGGCCGTAGTGGCGGCGCTGGTGCTCGGCCACGGCCTGCCGCAGCGCGGGGACGCCGATGCCGGGGGCGTACTGGTTGGCGCCGCCCCGCATCGCCGCCACCGCGGCGTCGACGACCTCGGGAGGCCCGTCCTCGTCGGGGAACCCCTGGCCGAGGTTGACCGAGCCGGTGCGGACGGCGAGGGCCGACATCTGGGCGAAGATGGTCGGGGGGATGCCGTGCAGGCGGGACGCGGTCACCTCGTCGACACTAGTCCTGGGAGACTGGCCCGGTGACGACCACGGACGACTCCCTCGCTGCCGACATCGACGCCTGCTGCCGCCTGACCGGGGAGTTCACCCTCCGCTCCGGCCAGGTCTCGCACGAGTACTTCGACAAGTACCTCTTCGAGGCCGATCCGCTGCTGCTCGGCCGGGTCGCGCGCGAGATGATCCAGGTGATCCCGCAGGACACCGAGCTGCTCGGCGGCCTCGAGATGGGCGGCATCCCGATCGCCACGGTGGTCAGCTCGATCACCGGCACCCCGGCCCTCTTCGTGCGCAAGGAGGCGAAGACCTACGGCACCTGCAAGCTCGCCGAGGGCCCGCCGTACGCCGGGCGGCGGGTGACGCTCGTCGAGGACGTCATCACCACCGGCGGCGCCGTGCGCGACGCCACCCGGGCGCTGCGCGAGGGCGGCGCGATCGTCGAGGTGGTCGTCTGCGCGATCGACCGCTCGCCGGCCGGGCAGAACCCGCTCGCCGACGTCGGGCTCGAGGTCCGCTCGATCCTCACCAAGGCCGACCTGGACGCCGTCCGCGCCGCCCGGGCGTGATGCCCGGGCGCGAGCCCTACGCCTCGGCCGTGCGGGCCTCGGCGTCGGGGTCCTCGCCGCGGCGCAGCTCGCGCCGGTGCTTGACGCCCTCGTAGACCAGGGGCGCCAGGGTGAAGATGAGGATCGCGATCATCGCGTAGTCGATGTTGTCGCCGATCGAGGGGAACGTCGCCCCGAGGAAGTAGCCGAGCATGGTGATCGAGCAGACCCAGAGCACCGCGCCGATGGCGCTCCAGGTGAAGAAGCGGCGCCGCTCCATCTGCGTGACCCCGGCGACCACGGTGATGTAGGTGCGGACGAAGGGCACGAAGCGGCCGATGACCAGGGCCTTGTTGCCGTGCTTGTCGAAGAACGCGGTGGTGTTGTCGAAGTACTTGCGCTTGAGGATCCGCCCGTCGCGCTCGTAGAGCGGTGGGCCCAGCTTGCGGCCGATCTCGTAGCCCACGACGTTGCCCAGGAAGCCGGCGATCGTCAGCAGCACGAGCGCGACGGCGAGCTCGACGAGCGGTTCGCCCATGCCGAAGATGTGGATCTGCTCGCCGGCGATGAACAGGCCGAGCGCGAAGAGCAGCGTGTCGCCGGGCAGGAACGGGAAGAACAGACCGCACTCGACGAAGACGATCGCCAGGCTGATCCAGATCAGCGTGCCGCCGAAGTTGTCGAGGAGCCACTCGGGCTCCATCCACTTGATCCCCAGCAGCAACGGGACGAGATCAGGGACGGCAACCAGCAGACTCACACCCAAAACCTACCTGTCGTAGCGTCTCCCTGTGCATCCGGCCGACCCTGAGATCCCCCCGAGTGCGGGGGCCGAGCAGCGGGCGCCGTACGACCCGATGCCGCACGGACCGGTCGAGGTCGGCGTCGGTCCGTGGCCCGGTCCGTGGCCCGACGGCGCGGGCAGCGAGGTCTACGACCCCGAGCTGCTGGGCGCCGGTGACCGGCGCAACGTCGTCGACCGCTACCGCTACTGGAGCGTCGAGGCGATCCGGGCCGACCTCGACGCGCGCCGCCACGGGTTCCACGTGGCGATCGAGAACTGGCAGCACGACTTCAACATCGGCACGATCGTCCGCTCCGCGAACGCGTTCCTCGCCGCGGAGGTGCACATCGTCGGCAACCGCCGCTGGAACCGGCGCGGCGCGATGGTGACCGACCGCTACCAGCACGTGCGGCACCACCCGAGCGCCGGCGACCTCGCCGGGTACCTCGCCGACCGGCCCGGCGGCGGCGTCCCCGTCTGGGGCATCGACAACCTCCCCGGCTCGGCCCACCTCGAGACGATGCGGCTGCCGCGCCGCGTCTGCTTCCTGTTCGGGCAGGAGGGGCCCGGGCTCTCCGACGCCGCCCGCGACGTCTGCGCCGGCACCTTCTCGATCGCCCAGTTCGGCTCCACCCGCTCGATCAACGCCTCGGCCGCGGCGGCGATCGCCATGCACTCCTGGGTCCGCGAGCACGCCGACCTCTCCGACGGCGCCCCCGACACCACCTGGCGCGGCTGAGCACGGGGGCCGGGCCGGGCCGGCGCGACGTCGCGCCGACCCGCGCTCAGCTGCCGTTCGGGGCGAGCGCCGCCTGGAGGGCGGCGACCCCGCGGGAGGTGTGGCTCTTGACGGTGCCGGTCGCGACGCCGAGCTCGGCGGCGGTCTCCTCGACCGACAGCCCGAGCCAGTGGCGCAGGACGACGGCGCGGCGCTGCATCGGCGGCAGCGCCTGCAGCGCCGCGAACAGCTCGGAGCGCTCCTCGACCGGCAGCGGCTCGCGCGCGGCCCGGTCGTGCCCCTCGAGCCCGGCCCGCTCGCGGCGCCGCCACGGCCGGCGGTGCTCGTCGATGTCGGCGCGCACGATGATCTGGCGCACGTAGGCCTCCTCGCGGCCGTCGCGGTGCAACCGGGGCCACGCGACGTACAGCTTGGTCAGGGCGGTCTGCAAGACGTCGTCGGCACGGTTCCAGTCGCCGCAGACGGCGTAGGCGATCCGGCGCAGGTGCTGCTGGCGGGCGGCAACGAAGTCGGTGAACTCGCGGTCGCGGTCGGTCGCGGTCATCGCAGCCCCTCACCGCTGCCGTACTGGTCGGCGGCGTAGGACAGGAACTCCTGGATCGTCGCCCCGCCGACGCTGCCGGCGGTCGGGAGGTACTGCGGCGGCGAGCCGTCGAGCTCGCGGGCGAGCACGAACCAGCGCATGCCGTCGTAGGTCACCATCGCGACCGCGGTGCGGTCGCCGGGACCGGCGAAGTTGTCGGGCAGGTCGACGTCGCCCGTCTGCTCCAGGACCTCGACGCCGGCGCGGGGCAGCAGGGTCTCGCCGTCCCCGAAGCGGACCAGGCGCAGACCCGGCTCGCCGGTCTGGAGCGCGACCATGTCGTCGACCCACTGCTGCAGGGTCGCGAAGGACTTGCGGGCCGGGTCCCAGCTCGCGGACCCGCCGGTGGGGTCGTACTCGAGCAGTGCCCAGTAGTCCTCGCCGTCGCGGGAGTAGGCGATCCCCAGCGAGCGGTTCGGCGGCACCGACGCGAGCGGGTTGGCGATGCGCTGCGTCACGGTCACGCCGCGCGCCTTGAGCACGGAGCCGTCGGCGTCGAGCCAGACGTCGGAGCCGTGGAGGTCGCGCGACGGGCGCGGCGACCCGGTGGCCGGCGCGCTGGTCGGTGCGTCGGTCGGCGCGCTCGACGTGCTCGGCGCGGCGGTGGACGTCGGTGTGCCGGCCACGTCGACCCCGCCGCCGGTCGGGGCGGAGTCGTCGTCGAGGACGGTGTAGGCGGTGCCGAGGACCGCGACCACCGCGACCGCACCCGCCCCGACGGTGAGGCGGCGCCGGCGCAACGCGCGGCGTCCGGCGCGGAGCCGGGCGTCGGCCGGGGGGAGCGGGGGGCCGTCCCCGAAGGAGGAGTCGAGGTGGTCGGCGAGGTCGTGGTGCTCGTTCATGCCTGGTCTACGGAGGCCGACCCGTCGGGGTTGTCGTGGCGCCGGAGAATCGTCAGGACGTCGAGCACCACCAGCTCGGTGACGGCCTCGCGGGCGGGCAGGTCGGCGAGCAGGTAGGCGTGGCCGAGGACGCCGCGCGGGGCGAAGCCGATGGTGACCGAGACGGTGCTGGCGCCCTCGACCTCCTCGTCGGCGCGGACGACGGCCTCGAGCCTCACCGTGCCGGGGGCGCGGACGTCGGCCTCGAGCGCGAGCCGGCGGGCCCGGTGGTCGGCGTCGGTGACCCGCCAGAACCCGACCCGGTCGCCGGTGGCGAGCAGCGGGCGGCCGGGCGGCGGGCGCCGCAGGCCGGGGCCGAGCACGAGCCGGTCGATCGCACGGCGGAAGACCAGCGGCGCCGCGTCGACGTACCACTGCCGACCGGCGCGACCGGACGCGACGACCGACCAGGTGTCCTCGGGGGAGAGCCGGACGGTGGCGTCCCGGCGGCTCGTGTGCAGTGTCCGCGCGCGTCGCATGGAACGACCCTACGGGCCGGTAAGCACTAGGGTCCGTGGTCAGACCGACGTCGTCCCGAGGAGCCCCCGCATGCCCATCGCCACCCCCGAGAAGTACGCCGAGATGCTGGACACCGCGAAGGCCGGTGCCTACGCCTTCCCGGCGATCAACGTGTCGTCGTCCCAGACGCTCAACGCCGCCCTGGCCGGCTTCGCCGAGGCCGGCAGCGACGGGATCATCCAGGTCTCGACCGGTGGCGCCGACTACCTCTCCGGGCCGACGGTCAAGAACATGGTGTCGGGCTCGCTGGCCTTCGCCGCCTACGCCGCCGAGGTCGCCAAGAGCTACCCCGTCAACATCGCGCTGCACACCGACCACTGCCCGAAGGACAAGCTCGACGGCTTCGTCCGCCCGCTGCTCGACCTCTCGGTCGAGCGGGTCAAGGCCGGCCAGGCGCCGCTGTTCCAGTCGCACATGTGGGACGGCTCGGCCGTGCCGCTCGACGAGAACCTCTCGATCGCCGCCGAGCTGCTCGAGAAGTGCATCGCCGCCAAGATCATCCTCGAGATCGAGGTCGGGGTCGTCGGTGGCGAGGAGGACGGCGTCGAGGCCGAGATCAACGACAAGCTCTACTCGACCCCCGAGGACGCCATCGCGACCGCCCGGGCGCTCGGCCACGGCGACCAGGGCTACTACATGACGGCCCTGACCTTCGGCAACGTGCACGGCGTCTACAAGCCCGGCAACGTGAAGCTGCGCCCGTCGGTGCTGCGCGACGCCCAGGCCGCGGTCGTGCAGGAGTTCGGCCTCGAGGAGGGCGCCAAGCCCTTCCACCTCGTCTTCCACGGCGGCTCGGGCTCCACGGCCGAGGAGATCGCCGAGGCCCTCGACTACGGCGTGGTGAAGATGAACGTCGACACCGACACCCAGTACGCCTTCACCCGCCCGGTCGCCGGTCACATGTTCGCCCACTACGACGGGGTCCTGAAGATCGACGGCGAGGTCGGCAACAAGAAGACCTACGACCCGCGGGCGTGGGGCAAGGCCGGCGAGGCCGGCATGGCCGCCCGGGTCGTCGAGGCGTGCGAGAACCTGCGCTCGGCCGGCCGCACGATCTGAGACTCGCGCGGCCACACCCTTGACGCGGGCCCCGATCAGCCCAGGATGGGTGCAGCCCATCACCTGACTCCTCGGGAGCACCCTTGCGCAAGCTCGCAGCCCTGTCCGTCGCCGCCCTGGTGGCCGGCCTGCTGTCCACCGGTCCCTCCAGGGCCGACGACCCGCCAGGCCGGTCCCCGGGGACCGGGACGCCGTCGGCCTCCTCCTCGGCGCCCGCCGCGCGGGTCTCGCCCGACGAGGCCCAGGTCGCACGGGCCCCGCTGCCGAGGCTGGACTGGAAGACCTGCTCCTTCGCCGGCGACATCCCGAAGGAGCGGCGGGCGCGCGTCAGGTGCGCGACCCCGCGGGTGCCGCTCGACTACGACGACCCGCGCGGCGCCACCACCCGGCTCGCCGTCGTCAAGGTGGCCGCCGCCCGGCCCGGGCGCCGGATCGGCAGCCTGTTCGTGAACCCGGGCGGACCCGGCGGCTCGTCGGCCGGCTTCGCCGTCGACGCCGGTTCGGTCCTCGGCAAGGACGTCGACGCCCGCTTCGACGTCATCGGCATCGACCCGCGCGGCGTCGGCGGCAGCGGGCGGACGACGTGCCGCGGCACGATCCGCGTGCCCGGCGACTTCTTCGGCTTCCCCGTCGGCTCGCGCCAGGTCCAGCAGCAGGTCCGCTCCGACGACAGCATCCGCCGCGCCTGCCGCCAGCAGTCCAGCGACCTGCTCGACCACGCCTCGACCGCCGACGTCGCCCGCGACATGGAGCTGGTCCGCCGCGCCCTGCGCGAGCCGCGCCTGTCCTACTACGGCATCTCCTACGGCAGCCACCTCGGCACCACCTACGCCGCGATGTTCCCCGACAACATCCGGGCGCTGGTCGTCGACGGCGTCCTCGACCCGGTCGCCTGGTCGACCGGCGGCCGCGGAAAGAAGGTGCAGCACCCCTTCAGCTACCGCATCGGCAGCGGCAAGGGCGCCTACGAGGCGCTGACCGCCGCCTGGACCGAGTGTGACCGCGTCGGACCGACGCGGTGCGAGCTCGCGCCGGCCTCGCTGGCCAAGTGGCAGGCCGTCGTCCGGGCCGCCCGCCAGGGCCGGCTGACCCTCGACGGCGAGCCGTGGGTCTACCAGGACGTCGTCGGCTTCGGCCTCGGCGCCCTCTACGACCCGGTCGGTCCGCGCTACTTCGCGCAGTTCGTCGCGGGCCTGTACGCCGAGCTGACCGCGGCCGCCCGCGGCACGCGGGGCCGGCGGGTCGACGTCGCCCGGGTCTCGAGCTTCCGGGTCCTTGCCGACCTGCGCCGCGACCTCGACGAGCGCGGCCCGTACGCCGCGCCGGCCCTCTCCTCGACCTCGGTGCCCTCGACGGCCCCGGCGGCCCGCCCCAGCACGGTCGACGTCCTCTTCCAGGCCGTCACCTGCAGCGACGGCCGCAACCCGCAGTCGCCCGGCGCCTGGGAGCGCTCCGCGAAGCTCGCCGACCGGGTGCAGCCGTGGTTCGGCCGCTCCTGGACCTGGGCCTCGTCGCTGTGCGCGAAGGGGGGCGTCGGTGACGGCTCCGACTCGTTCCGCGGCCCCTGGAGGACCTCGACGTCGTACCCGCTGCTCGTCGTCGGCAACAGCCACGACCCGGCCACGCCGGTGCGCGGCGCCCGGAAGGTGAACTCGCTGTTCCGTGACTCGGTGTTCACCCAGTACGACGCCTGGGGCCACGGCGCCCTCGGCGGCGGTGCCTGCATCAGCCGGACGATGGCCGACTACCTGGTGCACCGCACGCTCCCGCCGGACGGCCGGGTCTGCCCGCCGGCGCGCCCGCTCTACCGGCGCTGAGCGCCGCCGCCCCACCCGCTCGACCGCTCGACCGACGCCCCCACCCGCGACCACCGGGTGGGGGCGTCGGCCATGATGAGGCCATGAGCTCCTTCGGTGACCTGATGGCCGGCCCCCCGCCCACCCACCTCCCGCCCGACCCGGCGGCCGACGTCCTGGGCTCTGGGACCAGCCCCATCGACGCGGTGCGCGCCTACCCCGCCTCGCCCGTGGCCTGGGCGGCCCTGGCCTCCGAGGCGGTCTCCCAGGAGGTCGACGCGGTGACCGTCTACGCCTACGCCCGCGTGGGCTACCACCGCTCGCTCGACATGCTGCGCCGCAACGGCTGGAAGGGACACGGCCCGGTCCCGTGGGAGCACGAGCCCAACCGCGGCTTCCTGGTCTGCCTCTCCCTGCTCGCCAAGGCCGCCCGGGCGATCGGCGAGGACGACGAGTGGACCCGCTGCTCGGAGTTCCTGCGCGACTCGAGCCCGACGGCCTACGCCGAGCTCCTGGCCTGAGCCCCGCTCCCAGGCCCGCGGCCGGGCTGCGTGACCAGACGGGTAACTCACCGTTGCTCGCACTTACCCGCCCGTATACAGGCGGGTAAGTCGGCGTAACGGTGGGTTACCCGCCCGGCCGGGCTCGCCCCAGGACGGTGCCCCGGAGCGTTCTCCACAGGCGCTCCGCAGGCCCGTGCGCGCCGTACCGGCGCACGGCACGATCGGCCCATGGACCCCAGAGTCGTCGCCCGCCTGGCCACCCAGGGTGGTCTCATCCGCCGGGTGGACGCGCTCGACCTCGGGGTCAGCCCCACCACCATCGCCGGCTACCTGAAGCGTCGCGACTGGGTGGTCGCGCACCGCGGTGTCTACGGCGACGCCGAGCTGTGGGACTCCCTCGACCCGTACCGCGGCCAGCCCCTGATGAGGGCCAAGGCGGCCGTGATGGCGATGAGGCGGGGGTGGGTGCTCAGCCACGACTCGGCCGCGCACGCCCTCGGCCTGGAGATGCTGAATCCCGAACGGCCCTACGCGCACATCACCCGCCCCGGCTTCACCAACGCCTGGACGAAGGGGCACGTCAAGCACCACCTCGCCCGCTACCGCCAGGACCAGGTCGTCGACGTCGACGGGCACCCCACGCTCGAGCGGGCACGCACCGTCTGCGACGTCGTGCGGGAGCACGGCCTGCGGGCCGGGCTGGTGACCGCCGACTCCGCGATGCGGGCCGGTGTCGCCCGCGGAGCCCTGTGGGAGGCCGTCGACGTGATGCGGCACTGGCCCTACGTCACCACCGTGCGGCAGGTGATCGGCCTCGCCGACCCGCGTGCGGAGTCCGCCGCGGAGTCGCTCGGCCGAGACCTCGTCCTCGGCCTGGGGATCGGTGACGTCGACCTCCAGTTCCCGGTGGCGCTCTCGACCGGGTCGGTCGCCTGGTGCGACCTGCGGGTGGGCAACCACGTGTTCGAGGTGCACGGCCGCATCAAGGTGTTGACGCCGGAGCAGGGCGGGGTCGCCGACCGCGAGGCCCGCGACGTCGTCTTCGACGAGCGCAAGCGCGAGCGGCTCGTCACCGCCGAGGGCCTCGGCGCGACCAACCTCTACTGGGAGGACTTCTTCGGAGCCGGCCGGGCGCGGGCCGTGAAGCGGGCCCGCGCCGACTGGGAGGAGTCGGTCCGGCGCTTCGGTGCGGTGCTGCACCCGCGCCTCGAGCAGAACGCTCGCATGCTGCGGGAGCGGTACGGGCGGCGGGACGCCGGGTGACCGGCCCGGTCGGGTAACTCACCATTCGATGGACCTACCCGCCCGAATTCGGGCGGGTAGGTGTGCGTAACGGTGAGTTACTCGCACGGGGCGCCGCCGGACTACGGGGCGGAGGCCCCGCCGAGCAGGGTGCGGACCCGGTCGGCGCCGAGGGCGAGGAAGAGCGTCGGTAGGCGCGGACCGCGCTCGGCGTCGACGAGGAGCTGGTAGAGCAGCCGGAAGAAGTCCTTCTGGTCGGCCTTGACCTCGTCGGTGGGCGGGTCGTCGAGACCGAGGCCGCGGCCGAGCTTCGGGACGCCGTACACGAGCGTGGTGATCTCGGCCTGGTCGAAGGTGTCGGGCATCCGGTCCAGCAGCTGGGCCAGCCACAGCTCCTCGTCCTCCGACAGGGCGGCGAGGCGGGCGGTGTCGGGCTCGGTGCGGACGGTCGTGCGGTCCGCGGCGGGCAGGTCGGCGGTCCAGGTCATCGCCTTCGACAGCCGCGGCTCGAGCTCCTCGACGCCGGCGTGCGGGTAGCCCGAGGCGGCCACGGCCGAGGAGACCAGCGCGGTGGAGCCGGCGGTCACGTCGGCCACCGACGACAGCAGCCGGAACGGGGCCACGACCGGCGCGGTCGGCAGGACGCCGGCCGCGGCCGTCGACACCGAGCGCTCCCACGACAGGGTCGCGACGTCGCGCTTGGTGGCGGCCTTCCGGCCGAGGGCGTCCCACTCGTCGTAGAGGCGCACGACCTCGGGACCGAAGTCGATGGTGAAGTTCTGCCGCGGCTGCCGGCGCACGTAGAGCCAGCGCAGCATCGGCGCCTCGAGGATCCGCAGCGCGTCCGCGGCGGTCGGCACCCCGCCGCGCGACGACGACATCTTCGTCATCCCCGCGACGCCGACGAACGAGTAGGCCACGAACGACGGGGCGCGCCAGCCGAAGACCGGGGCGATCTCCTTGCCGACGGTGAACGACGACCCGGGCGTCGCGTGGTCGTCGCCGCCCGGCTCGAAGTCGACCTTCTCGAAGGCCCAGCGCATCGGCCAGTCGACCTTCCAGACGAGCTTGCCCTCGTCCTGGGTCGCAAGGTCGGTCACGCCGGTGAAGGAGCACGACGAGCACGTGTAGGACAGGTCGGTGGTGTCGTCGTCGTAGGCGGTCACGGTGACGGTGTCGCGGCCGCACTCGCGGCAGTAGGGCTTGTAGGGGAAGCGGTCGAGCGCCTCCGCCGCGCCGGTGCCACTGCTGTCGCCCGTGTCGTCGGCCTCGGTGGCCGGCGCCTTGGTGCGGAACCGGGCCAGCACGGCCTCGATCTCGTCGCGGTGCCGGACGGCGTGCAGCACCTGCTCGCGGTAGGCCCCGGCGCGGTACATCGCGGTCTGCGAGACCTCCTCCATCTCCACGCCCATCTCGCGCAGCGAGGCGACCAGCGGCTCCTTGTAGTGCTCGGCCCAGGACACGTGGCAGCCGTCGGGGTCGGGCACCGCCGAGAGCGGCCGCCCGATGTGGTCGGCCCACGACGGGTCGACGCCGGCCGGCACCTTGCGGAAGCGGTCGAAGTCGTCCCAGCTGTGCAGGTGGCGGACCGGGAGCCCGCGCCGGCGGATCTCCTCGGCCACGAAGTGGACGGTGAGGAACTCGCGCAGGTTGCCCAGGTGGACCGGCCCGGACGGGCTCGCCCCCGAGGCGCAGGTGATCATCTCCGCGCCCTCGCCGGCGTGCCGGATCGCGGCGTCGGCCGCACGGGTCACCCAGTCGGTGGGGTCGGCGGTCGCGCTGTCGGGGTCCTTGCTTCCTCGTGCCACGCCGCCACGCTAACGAAGTGCCGCCGGCGCGGACCGGTCAGGGCAGCAGCATCGAGTAGGCCGCCGGCATCAGTCGCCAGGACCGCCGCCGCTCCGGGCCGGAGATCTCGCCGTCGGCGCTGATCCAGAACTCCTCGCCGCTGACGGTCACCTGCTCGCCGCGCAGGTAGTCGACGTCGGCGTGGTCGGGGTGCGACCCGACGGTGAGACGGGCGGCGTAGACGAAGCGCGCCAGCGGGCCGGTGGCGCGCGAGACCATCACGTCGACGCGGCCGTCGCCGGGGTCGGCGTCCGGGGTGAGGTCGGTGCCGCCGCCGACGGAGGCGCCGTTGCCGACGGCGACCTGGAGCACGGGGGTGTCGAGGTCGGTGACGACCTTCCCGTCGACCTCCACGCGCAGCCGGACCACCGGCGGGTTCCAGGCGGTGATCGCGGCGCCGATCGGGTAGCCGAGCTTGCCGAGGTTCACCTTGCCGACGCCGACGGAGCCGAGCCGGCCCTTCCAGCGGTGGGCGCGGCGGCTGGCCGCGGCGCCGGCGCCGACGTGCACGTTGTTGACGACGACCTGCCCCACCTCGTCGACCAGCAGGTCCATCCGGCGCGGGGTGCCCTCCAGGATCACGCGCGCGGCGTCCTCGACGTCGAGGGGGAGACCGGTGCCGCGGGCGAAGTCGTTGCCGGTGCCGAGCGGCAGCAGCCCGATCGTGTTCTTGCCGAGGTCGTGGCGGCGGTACAGCGCGGCGATGACGGCGTGCAGGCTGCCGTCGCCGCCGGCCACCACGACCGTGCGCGACCCGGCGCGGTGCAGGACGCCGTCGAGCTCGCCCGGCTCGGAGGTCGCCTCCACCTCCACCGAGCGGTGCGGGCGCAGGACGGCGAGCGCGCGCTCGAGGCTCTCCTCGTCCGAGGTGCCGGCCCCGCTGTTGGTGATGACCAGGAGGGGCTCGCTCATGGCGTCATTGTGCTCTGCCCGTCCACGGCGCCGTCACCGCCCACGCCGGTGGCCGCCGGCGGGACACCGACCGCTACGGCCCGACCACACTCCGGCGCGGGAGCGGCCCACCGCCGATCCACGGTATCGTGGCGCCGCAAGAGGCCCCGGTGCGCTTGTGCCGGGGACTTTCGTTTTTCCAACCGACGTCGAACCCGACCGTCGAAAGAGGGGGCACCCAATGCCGGCCATCGCGATCATCGGCGCCCAGTGGGGCGACGAGGGCAAGGGCAAGGCCACCGACCTGCTCGGCAGCCGCGTCGACCACGTGGTGAAGTTCAACGGCGGCAACAACGCCGGCCACACCGTCGTCATCGACATGCCCGACGGCACGAGCGAGAAGTACGCCCTGCACCTGCTGCCCAGCGGCATCCTCTCGCCCAACTGCACCCCGGTCATCGGCAACGGCGTCGTGGTCGACGTCGAGGTCCTCTTCCAGGAGCTCGACGCGCTCACCGCGCGCGGCGTCGACGTCAGCAAGCTCAAGGTCAGCGCCAACGCCCACGTCATCCCCAGCTACAACAAGGCCGTCGACAAGGTGACCGAGCGGTTCCTCGGCTCCCGCCGCCTCGGCACCACCGGGCGCGGCATCGGCCCGACGTACGCCGACAAGATGAACCGGATCGGCATCCGGGTCCAGGACCTCTTCGACGAGTCGATCCTGCGCAAGAAGGTCGAGGGCGCCCTCGACCTCAAGGGCCAGGTGCTCACCAAGATCTACAACCGCCGGGCCCCGGCGGTCGACGAGATCGTCGAGGAGCTGCTCGCCTACGTCGAGCGGCTGGCCCCGATGGTCTGCGACACCGGTCTCTTCCTCAACCAGCGCCTCGACGACGGCGACATCGTGCTGCTCGAGGCCGGCCAGGCCACGCTGCTCGACGTCGACCACGGCACCTACCCGTTCGTCACCTCGTCGTCGTGCACCGCCGCCGGTGCCTGCACCGGGTCCGGCATCCCGCCGATGCGCCTCGACCAGGTCGTCGGCATCGTCAAGGCCTACACCACCCGCGTCGGCGAGGGTCCGTTCCCGACCGAGCTGTTCGACGACCACGGCGCGCACCTGTCCAAGGTCGGCGCGGAGTTCGGCGTGACGACCGGGCGGGCCCGCCGCTGCGGCTGGTACGACGCCGTCATCGCCCGCTACGCCGCCCGCGTCAACGGCGTCACCGACTTCATCCTCACCAAGCTCGACGTCCTCACCGGCTTCGACCAGGTGCCGGTCTGCGTCGCCTACGACGTCGGCGGCGTCCGGCACGACGAGATGCCGGTCAACCAGTCCGACTTCCACCACGCCGTCCCGATCTACGAGTACCTCCCCGGCTGGTGGGAGGACATCTCCGAGTGCCGCACCTTCGAGGAGCTGCCGGCCAACGCCCGCGCCTACGTGGAGGCGGTCGAGGCGATGTCGGGTGCCCGCATCTCGGTGGTCGGCGTCGGTCCCTCGCGCGCGGCCACGATCGTGCGGCACGAGCTGATCTGAGCCGGCGGCCCTCAGGGCCGGCGGCCCGCGCGACCGCGGACCGCTGGACTCCGGGTCAGACGTAGTTGTTGTTGGCCTGCGGTCCCAGGAGCCGCGGGAAGGTGAACGGGATCGTCCCCACCCGCCACGCGGTCCCGCGGGTGTAGGCGGACGTGCCGTCGCTGAGGAAGACGTTGATCGTCTCCTCGAACCGGGGCGACTCGCGGTCGTCCCCGACCCGGACCAGGTCGTCGTCACCGTCGCCGTCGACGTCGGACAGGACGAAGGTGGCGGTGCCGAAGCGCGGCCACGCCCGCTCGCGGAACCACGAGTCGGACTCGAAGGCGGTCCCGTCCCACCTCAGGACCCCGATCTCCAGTCCGCCGGGGTCGGCGACCGCGACCAGCTCGTCGGTGCCGTCGCCGTCGACGTCGCCGGCCATCACCGCCTCGATGCCGAAGCTGTCGATGCCCGTGGCGGTCGGCTCGCCCTCGACGGCGAGGGCCGCGCTGCCGTCGGAGCGCAGCAGCGTCAGGGTGCCGGCGGTCCGGTCGACGCTGACGAGGTCGTCGGTGCCGTCGTCGTCGGCGTCCAGCGGGACCAGCTGACGATCGGGCAGCGGGCCGCTGAACCAGGTCGTCGGCGCGGCGAAGGCGCCGGTGCCGTCGCCGAGCGCGACGTCGACCTGCCGCTCGGTCTCGCCGACCTGGGTCGACATCACCAGGTCGGGGTAGCCGTTGCCGTCGAGGTCGGCGAGGTTGAACGACACGTCGAGCACCGAGGTGACGAAGGAGCCCTCGACCGGCACCGGCACCGGCGAGCGGACCGAGAGCCCGGCGACGACGGCGGCCAGGTTCGGCGGGTCGCCGCCGATCCGGACGAGGTCGAGGACGCCGTCGCGGTCGACGTCGCCGGACAGGACGACGTTCTCGGCGCGCTTCTTCCTCTCGGGGTCGAGGAACCGCCGGCCGTCGGAGGCGTAGACACGCAGCGGCTCGGCGGCCTCGATCAGCCCCACGTCGCCCAGGCCGTCGCCGGTCAGGTCGCCGGTGATGGGCTCGGGGGTGTCGGGGGCCGGCGTCGGCGACGGTGAGGTCGGCGAGGGGTCGGACCCGCTCGACGTGCCGCTGGTCGTCGGCGCGGACCCGCCGTCGTCGCCGGTGGTCACCGCCAGCACGGCGCCGGTGCCGCACGCGAGCACGGCCACGGCGGCGACCGCGCCCCAGACGGCGCGGCGCGAGCGCCGCGGGGTGCTCGCCCCGGCCCGGCCGGCCGAGACGGCGGTCTGCGGCGTGGGCTGCCAGCCGGCGCCGTCCCCGGCCGGGGCGAGCACGGGCTTCTGGGCCGAGCCGGACGGGGTGAGCCCGGCGAGCGAGCGGAGGTCGTCGCGCAGCGCCGAGGCCGAGGGGTAGCGCTCGGTGGGGTCCTTGGCCAGGGCCCGGGCCAGGACCCGGTTCGCGTGCCGGCTGAACTCGTCGTCGCCCGGCAGCTGCGGGACCGGCTCGCCCTGGTGGCCCATCGCGACCTCGACGTCCGAGCCGCCGTACGGCGGCCGGCCGGTCAGGGTCTCCCACAGCAGGCACCCGACGGCGTACAGGTCGGTGGCGGCGGACCCGGGCCCGCCGCTGATCCGCTCCGGCGCCAGGTAGTTCCAGGTGCCGCTCACCCCGCCCGGCTCGGTGAACCCGCCGGTGTCGGTGTCGGTCAGGGCGACGCCGAAGTCGCACAGGTAGACGTGGACCCGGTCGAGCCGGTCGTCGCGGAGCAGCACGTTGGCCGGCTTCACGTCGCGGTGGATGACCCCGACGCGGTGGGCGTCGGCCATCGCGTCGGCGACCTGCGAGCAGAGCTCGGCGGCCAGCTGCGGCGGCATCGGGCCGTGCGTGCGCAGCAGGTGCCCGAGGTCGCCGCCCGCGGCGTACTGGGTGGCGATGAACGGGACGTCGTCCTCGACGCCGTGGTCGAAGATCTGGATCACGTGCGGCGACTCCAGCCGCGCGAGCGCCGCGGCCTCGCGCTGGAACCGCTCGACGAAGGCCGGGGAGTCGGTGAGGTGGCCCAGCACGGTCTTCAGCGCCACCCGTCGGCCGAGCCGGCCGTCGGTGGCGAGGTAGACCACGCCCATGCCACCGACGCCGATGACGCGGTCGATCCGGTACGGCCCGAAGGACGCGCCGGGGCCGAGCTGGGGGGAGCCGGGGCTCAGTACCATCGTGACTCCTCCACCGGGCGGAGCCCGGAATCGCGTTCCTCGTCCGGGAACGCCGTGTCCCAGCGGTACCACGTCGAGGTGACGTAGCGGTCGTCGCGGGACTGGGCCACCACGACGCGTCCCGGTCCGCCGGGCCGGGTGCCGTGGAGCAGCACCAGGTCGTCGGCGCCGTCGCCGTCGACGTCGACCACGGCGATCTCCGGCGGCACCGGCGTCAGGAGCGGGTAGCCGAAGCCGCCGGCCATCGGCAGCACCTCCAGCGTGCCGTCGTCGGTGAGGTCGTAGGTGCTGACGACGAGGTTGCCGAGGTCGTCGGCGACGACCACCACCTCGTCGTCGCCGTCGCCGTTCACGTCGGCGGCCCGGAGGAAGACCGCCGAGCTCTCCCACCCGTCGGGCAGCGTCACGGGCTCGGCGAAGCCGCCCTCGCCGTCGCCGAGCCGCACCGACACGGTCGCCGGCCAGGCGGCCTGGGTCTCGTCGTAGTCGGTGGTGACGGCCGTCAGGAGGTCGGCCCTGCGGTCGCCGTCGACGTCGCCGAGGCGGAACCGGCTGGTGAGCACCCGGTCGGTCACGGTGGCGATCGAGACCGGAGCGGCGAGGCTGGTGCCGTCGAACCGGCTCTCCAGCAGCTCGACCGTCTCCGCCTCCTCGTCGAGCTCGAGGACGTAGACGTCGTCGATCCCGTCGCCGTCGGTGTCGGCGAGCGCGTAGCCGCGGGTGGTGCCGGTGTCGCTGCCGGGCACCTCGACCTCGATGGCGTCGCCGCCCCCGCTGGGCGTGGCGGTGAGGATCGCGGCGGAGGTCTCGCTCTCGCGGGTGAACAGGACCGTGTCGGTGATCGCGTCGTCGTCGACGTGACCGACCAGCCGCGTGACGCGGGGCCAGGCGACGCCCGCGGGCGTCACCTCCTCGTCGCTGGCCACCGAGAGCTGCGTGCCGTCGGAGCGCCAGCTGATCAGGCTCACCTGGGTCGGGTCGTCGAAGGAGTACGTCGCGCTCAGGTCGCCGAACCCGTCGCCGTCGAGGTCGCCGGTGATCGGGCGCTCGGCGGTCTCCACCGGCGTCTCGCCGCCCCCGGACCCGCCGCCGGCCGGGTCGTCGTCCTGCGCCGCGCGGAGGCCGGCGTAGCCGATCCCGGCGACGGCCACGACCCCGGCGACCGCCACCACCGCGGCGGTGCGGCGCCGGCTCGTGCGCCGGCCCCCGGGCTGGGCGTGGGTCGGCTGGGGGTGGCCGCCGTGCTGGTTCCCGGGCTGGGTGCTCGGCAGGGCGGCGGCCAGGGCGGCCTCCTGCGGCGACGACGGGAACGACAGCGACTGGTAGGCGGGCGGGGGCGTGCCGGGCGGGGTGCCGGGCGGGGTGCTGCCGGGCGGGGTGCCCGGGGGCGGGGTGGACGGGGGACCCGAGGGGCGCGGGGTCGAGGGCGGTCGCGAGGTCGTCGGACCGGTCGACGCCGGCTCCGGCGGCACCGGCGGCAGCGGCGCGTCGGCGTCCGGGAGGTTGGCGACGGCGAGGAGCGCGGCGCGCATCCGGTCGGCGTCGGGGAAGCGGTCGGCGGGGGCCTTGGCCATGCTGCGGGCCAGGACGTCGTTGAGCGCGTCGAGGACGCGGGTGCCGCCGGGCAGCTGGCGCACGGGGGCGCGCTGGTGGGCGATGGCGATCTCGACGTCGGTGCCGCGGTAGGGCGGCAGCCCGGTCAGGGTCGCCCAGAGCAGGCAGCCCAGCGCGTAGAGGTCGGAGGACGGCGTCCCGGGGGCGCCGCGGCCGTTCTCGGGCGACAGGTAGCTCCAGGTGCCGGCGACCGCGCCGGGGGCGGTGAGCCCGTCGGACGCGGTGCGGGCGATCCCGAAGTCGCACAGGTAGACGTGCAGGTCGCCCGGGCTCGCGGCCCGGGCGCCGCGCAGCAGCACGTTGGTCGGCTTGACGTCGCGGTGCACCACGCCGACGCGGTGGGCGTCGTCGAGGGCGTCGGCCACCTGGGCGCACAGCCGCAGCGCGGCCGCCGGCGGCATCGGGCCGTGCTGCGACAGGTAGGCGCCGAGGTCGCCGCCGCCGATGTACTGGGTGGCGATGTAGGGGACGTCGTCGTGGGTGCCGTAGTCGAAGATCGCGATGACGTGGGGCGAGTCCAGGCGCGCCAGGACCGCGGCCTCGCGCTCGAAGCGGCGCAGGAACTCCGCGGAGCCGCCGAGATCGGCCGAGACGACCTTGAGGGCGACGCGGCGGTCGAGCGAGCTGTCGGTCGCCTCGAAGACGACCCCCATCCCGCCCCGGCCGATGACGCCGTCGATGCGGTAGCGACCGAACAGGTCGCCGACAACAGGGAGCGTGGGCACGGGCGCGTCCTTCCCCCATCCGACGCCGCTGAACCCTCCCCGCGCGTCGGGTCTGGCGGCCGCCCGCAGCACGGCGTCGGGCCCGGGGACCGCTCGCCCTAGGATCGAGCACCGTGAAGACCCTCGTGATCGGAACCGGAGGCCGCGAGCACGCGCTGGCCCGCTCGCTCTCCCTCGACCCCGACGTGACCCAGGTCCACGCGGCCCCGGGCAACCCGGGCATCGCCGAGGTCGCCACGCTGCACGACGTCGACCCGCTCGACGGCGAGGCGGTCGCGGCGCTGGCCGACGTCCTCGGCGTCGACCTGGTCGTCGTCGGACCCGAGGCGCCGCTGGTCGCCGGGGTGGCCGACGCGGTCGTCGCGCGGGGGATCCCGGTCTTCGGGCCGAGCGGCGCCGCCGCCCGGCTCGAGGGGTCGAAGGCCTTCGCGAAGGACGTGATGGCCGCGGCCGGTGTCCCGACCGCCGCCGCGCGGGTGTGCACCACCGCCGCCGAGGTGGCCGCTGCGCTGGACGAGTTCGGGGCGCCGTACGTCGTCAAGGACGACGGGCTGGCGGCCGGCAAGGGCGTCGTGGTCACCTCCGACCGCGACGAGGCGGTGGAGCACGCCGCGGCCTGCGACCGGGTGGTGATCGAGGAGTACCTCGACGGGCCCGAGGTGTCGCTGTTCGCGATCACCGACGGGCACACCGTCTACCCGCTGCTGCCGGCCCAGGACTTCAAGCGGATCGGCGACGGCGACGCCGGGCCCAACACCGGCGGCATGGGCGCCTACACGCCGCTGCCGTGGGCGCCCGAGGAGCTGGTCGCCGAGGTGCTGCGCGACGTCCTCCAGCCGACCGTCGACGAGATGGCCCGCCGCGGCGCGCCCTTCGCCGGCCTCCTGTACGCCGGGCTGGCCCTGACCGCCCGCGGCACCCGGGTCGTGGAGTTCAACGCCCGCTTCGGCGACCCCGAGACCCAGCCGCTGCTCGCCCTGCTCGACTCGCCCCTGCTGCCGCTGCTCCTCGGCGCGGCCACCGGCACCCTCGCCGACGTCCCGCCGCCGGTGTGGCGGGCCGGCGCCGCCGTCGGCGTCGTGATGGCCTCGGCCGGCTACCCCGAGTCGGCCTCGAGGGGCGACGTCATCGTCGGCATCGACGTCGCGGAGTCGCTCGACCGGGTCCACGTGATCCAGGCCGGCACCGCCCTGGCCGGCCCGGCCCTGGTGACGGCGGGCGGCCGGGTGCTCGCCGTCGTCGCGACCGGCGCCTCGGTCGCGGAGGCCCGCGCGGCCGCCTACGAGGGCGTGGCCGCCGTCCGCTTCGACGGCGCCCAGCACCGCACCGACATCGCCGCCGGCGTCTGACCCCGACCCCGGCGACCCCACCAGCCCGGGACGGCCGCTGACGGGGGAGAATGCCACCGTGACAGTCCCGAACGTCCTGGCCACCCGCTACGCCGGCGCCGACCTCGTGCAGATCTGGTCGCCGGAGCACAAGATCGTGCTGGAGCGGCAGCTGTGGGTCGCCGTCCTCCGGGCCCAGCGCGACCTCGGCATCGAGGTGCCCGACGGCGTCGTCGAGGCCTACGAGGCGGTCGTGGCCCGCGGCGAGGACGGCGTCGACCTGGCCTCGATCGCCGCGCGGGAGCGGGTCACCCGCCACGACGTGAAGGCGCGCATCGAGGAGTTCAGCGCGCTGGGCGGGCACGAGCACATCCACAAGGGCATGACCTCGCGCGACCTCACCGAGAACGTCGAGCAGCTGCAGGTCCGGCAGTCCCTCGAGCTGCTGCGCGACCGCACCGTCGCCGCCCTGGCCCGGCTCGCCCGCCTGGCGACCGAGCACGAGACCACCGTGATGGCCGGGCGCAGCCACAACGTCGCCGCGCAGGCCACGACGCTCGGCAAGCGGTTCGCCAGCGTCGCCGACGAGATGCTGATCGGGCTCGAGCGGGTCGAGGAGCTGATCGCCCGCTACCCGCTGCGCGGCATCAAGGGCCCGATGGGCACCGCCCAGGACATGCTCGACCTCCTCGACGGCGACGCGACCCGGCTCGACGAGCTGGAGCAGCGCGTCGCCCGGCACCTCGGCTTCGAGCGGGTGCTCACCAGCGTCGGGCAGGTCTACCCGCGCAGCCTCGACTTCGACGTCCTCTCGGCCGTCGTCCAGCTCGTCGCCGGCCCGTCCAACCTCGCCACCACGATCCGGCTGATGGCCGGCAACGAGATCGTCACCGAGGGCTTCAAGGAGGGGCAGGTCGGCTCCTCGGCGATGCCGCACAAGATGAACACCCGCTCCTGCGAGCGGGTCAACGGCCTCGCCGTCGTCACCCGCGGCTACCTCTCGATGGTCGGCGAGCTCGCCGGCGACCAGTGGAACGAGGGCGACGTGTCGTGCTCGGTGGTGCGCCGGGTCGCGCTCCCGGACGCGTTCTTCGCCGCCGACGGCCTCTTCCAGACCTTCCTCACCGTGCTCGACGAGTTCGGCGCCTTCCCCGCCGTCATCCAGCGCGAGCTCGACCGGTACCTGCCCTACCTCGCGACCACCAAGGTGCTGATGGCGGCGGTCCGCAACGGCGTGGGCCGCGAGGCCGCGCACGAGGCGATCAAGGAGGCGGCCGTCGGCACCGCGCTGGCGGTCCGCCAGGGCCAGGCCGAGAACGACGTCTTCGCCAAGCTCGCCGCCGACCCGCGCCTCGGGCTCACCGCCGCCCAGCTCGACAGCCTGGTCGCCGACCCGATCACCTTCACCGGCGCCGCCGTCCAGCAGACCCAGGGCGTCGTGCGCCGGGTGGCCGAGGTCGCCGAGCGGCTCCCGGCGGCGGCGGCGTACGCGCCCGGCGCGATCCTGTAGCTGCCCCGGCGGCGCGGCGGTGTGACCGACGGCTCCCCGCCGTCCGCTGCCCGTCGGGCCGGGAGGCACGAGACGATGGGGACATGGACGCACCGGTCACCGTCGCCATCACCCGTCAGCTCCCGGCCGGTCACGAGGCCGAGATGATGAGCTGGCTCAACGCCGGCATCAACCTCGCCGAGAAGTTCCCCGGGTTCCTGGGGGCGGGGTGGGTGCGTCCGGAGGCAGCCTCGGAGAGCTGGCACATGCTCTACCGCTTCGCCGACCACCAGTCGCTGGACCAGTGGGAGCACTCGCCGCAGCGGCAGTGGTGGCGCTCGGCGGCCAGCGGGCTGGGGGTCGTGGAGTCGCGGGTCGAGAAGCGGACCGGGATCGAGGGCTGGTTCGACGTGCCGTCCTCGTCGGTGCTCGAGTCCGGCGAGGCAGCGGCCGCGCCCACCCCACCGCCGCGGTGGAAGCAGGCGAGCGTGATCTTCGTGGTCTTCTTCCCGCTCAGCGTGGTGGCCAACTGGCTCTCGCGGGAGTACCTCGCCGACGTCGTCCTGCCGGTGCGGGTGCTCGCGACGGTGCTGGCGATGACGCCGATCATGACCTACCTCGCGCTGCCCTGGATCACCCGTCGTCTGCAGTGGTGGCTGCAGGGGGAGCCGCCCCCGTGGCGCGGGTGACCACCGCGGCGGCGAGCGCCAGCGACAGCACGCCGATGGCCGTCAGGAGCGCGGCGCGCAGCCCGCTGACCTGGAAGACCGTCATCAGCAGCGCCGCGCCGAGGGCCGACCCCAGCCGCTGACCGGTCTGCACGGCGCCGCCGGCCGCCCCGCCCATCCGCGGCGGGACGTCGGCGAGGGTGAGGGTCAGGTTGGGCGAGACCACGGCGCCGCCGCCGATCCCGGCCACCAGGAGCGCGGGGAGCAGGGCCCACCACAGGTCGCCGTCGGCGCGGCCGGGCACCAGCAGCGCCACCAGCAGGACGCCGCTGCCCATCACGAGCAGGGCCCCGATGGTCAGCCGGCGCCCGACGCGGGTCACGACCCGGCCGGCGAGCAGGGACGACACCGCGGAGCCGAGGGCGAACGGCGTCAGCAGCAACCCGGCGTGCAGCGGGGAGAAGCCGCGGTCGTCCTGGAGGAAGACCGACAGCACGAGCAGGACGCCGGTGAACCCGGTGAAGTAGAGCGTCCCGACGCTCAGCCCGCCGGCGTAGCCGGGGGTGCGGCGCAGCAGCGCGACGTCGAGGAGGGGCGCGTGCTCGAGCCGGCGCAGCCGGTGCTCCCAGCGCACGAACGCGACCAGCAGCGGCGGGACGAGCACGAGCAGCACCAGGGGCAGGCGCGCGCCGCCCTCGAGGCTGACGATTGGGTAGAGCAGGCACAGCACGGCGGCGCCGAGCAGCACCGCGCCGACGACGTCGATCCGCTCCCGGCTGCTGCCGCCGCCCTCGGCGTCCCGGTCCGGCACCAGGCGCAGGATGCCGACCAGGGCCACCAGCCCGATGGGCACGTTGACGAGGAACAGCCAGCGCCAGCCGTCCTCCTCGCCGGCGAGGGCGATGATCGCGCCGCCCAGGACGGGCCCGGTCGCCGAGGCCAGCGACACCGTGAGCCCGAAGACGCCGAAGGCCCGGCCGCGCTCGGCACCGCGGAAGAGCACCTGGATCAGACCGGAGTTCTGCGGCGTGAGCAGCCCGGCCGACGCGCCCTGCAGCAGCCGGGCCGCGACGACCAGCTCGGCGTTGGGGGCGATGCCGACGGCGGCGCTCGACACCACGAAGGCCACCAGCCCGACCACCATCAGCCGCCGGCGTCCGTAGGTGTCCCCGAGCCGGCCGCCGGCGACGAGGGTCAGCCCGAACGTCAGCGCGTAGCCCGACACCACCCACTGGATGGTGGACGCCGACGTCGCCAGGCCCTCCTGCATGGAGGGGATGGCGACGTTGACGATGGTGACGTCGAGCAGCGACATGAAGCCGACCACGAGGGAGACGCCGAGGATCCGCCAGCGGCGCGGGTCGGGGCGGTAGTCGTCGTCCGAGTCGTCGGCTGCGTCGGCGTCGTCGTGGGTCGGGTCGTGGTCGGGGCGCTCGGGCTCGTGGAGGTCGGCGGGCACCGGACCAGCCTCGCTCACCTGGACAGCGACCGGCAGCGCTCGGCAGGGTGGTCCCCATGAGCCGCGCCGTCGACCTCACCGTGACCGGCCGCGTCCAGGGCGTGGCCTTCCGCCACAGCGCCGCCGTCGAGGCCGGCCGGCTCGGCGTCGCCGGGTGGGTGCGCAACGAGCCGGACGGCGCCGTGGTCGCCCACGTGGAGGGCGCCGAGGACGCCGTCGCGGCGATGGTCGCCTGGTGTCGCACCGGGCCGCCGTCCGCGCGGGTCGCGGGCGTCGAGGTGGTCGAGGCCGCCGTCACCGGCGCGTCGTCGTTCGAGGTGACCGGCTGAGCCTGGCCGGACGGGGAGGCGCGCGTCAGGCGCGGGCGTCGCCGCCCCAGTTGGCGAGCTTGGTCGCGACGGTGTGGAGGTCGGCGCGCCAGACGTCCTCGGGGCCGGGCGGGAGGATCTCGTCCCACTCACTGGCCGTCGAGCCCTGGACGTTCGTGAGCCGCGCGGTGCGGGCGAAGAACCACTGGTGGAAGTGTGAGCCGCCGTCGCCCCAGCGGTTCACGTGCACCCGGCCGATCTCGGGGAGGTTCTCGATGATGCGCACCAGGCGGTTGGTGATCCGGCCCAGCTGCGAGGCCAGGTCGTCGTCGAGGTTGCCCATGTCGAGGTGCTCGCGGGTGTGCAGCGTGAGCACCAGCGGCAGCCCGCTCGGGGCGCCGTGGTGGGTCAGCACCCAGGTCTCGTCCTCCCAGACGACGCGCCCGGGGTCGAAGCCGACCGCGCACGCGCTGCAGGGCTTCTCCTCGGACTCGCCCCACCGCGGGGGCTCGTCGGACGGGGCGGCCAGGGTGCGCGGCACGATCGCGCCGTCGACCGTCGTCCACGGGAAGATGTCCCAGGCGCCGAGCGGGGGCATCGGGAGGTGGCCGTCGGCACCGACGGCGGCGACGACCCGGGCGTAGACCTCATCTGCAGACTCCGGCATGGCGCAAGCCTGCCACCCGTCCCGGGCCGGCGGGCGCGAGGGTCGGCCCCGGTGACGGGGACCTCTCGTCGCACCCGTGCGGCGGCAGGGCGTCGCCGACTGATTCTCGACTGATCGAGTCGACTATCGTGGGCGCATGACCCTCGACACGCTCGACCTCCCGACCCACGACGGCGCGACCGTGGTCGTCCCGGCCCCCGGCCCGGGCCCGGGCAACTGGGCGGGCGCGGCCAGCGCCGTCCTCGTCGACGACGTCTTCTGGCTGACCTGGCGGGTGCGGCGTCCGCTGGCGGAGGGGCGCGGCGTGAGCGTCGTGGTCGCCCGCTCCGACGACGGGCTGCTCTTCGAGCCGGTCGCGGAGGTGCACCGCGAGGCGTTCGGGTGCGAGTCGTTCGAGCGCCCGGTTCTGGTGCCGGTGCCCGGCGTCGGCTGGCGCCTCTACCTCTCCTGCGCGACGTACGACTCGAAGCACTGGTGGGTCGACAGCCTGACCGCGGCGACCCCCGCCGACCTGCCGGACGGCGAGCGCCGGGTGGTGCTGCCCGGCGACGACACCGTCGCCGTCAAGGACCCGGTCGTCACCCACGACCCGTCGCGGCTCGACGGCTGGGACATGTGGCTGTGCTGCCACCCGCTGACCGAGCCCGGCCACGAGGACCGGATGACCACGCGCCACCTCACCAGCCCCGACGGCCTCGTCTGGACCGACCGGGGCGAGGTGCTCGCGGGGCGCGCCGGCGCGTGGGACGCCCGCGGCGCCCGCGTGACCACCGTGCTCCCGTCCGCCGACGGCGCGCCGCTGCGGGTGCTCTACGACGGCCGCGCCGACGCCGACGCGAACTGGCACGAGACCACCGGCGTCGCCGTCTGGGACGGCGGGCGGCTGGTGCCCGACGACGCCGTCGGCACCATCGCCTCCCCGCACTCCGACGGCGCGTGGCGCTACGCGAGCGCCGTCCCGCTGCCCGGTGGCGGCGTCCGGTACTACGTCGAGGCCGCCCGCCCCGACGGCGCCCACGACCTCGTCACCGTCCTGCGCTGACCCACCACCGCGCTGACCCGTCGCTGATCAGCGACGGGTCAGCGCGTCAGCGGCGGACGCGCTCGTCGAAGGAGCCGCGGGAGACCGGGGAGAGCCAGTCGGAGAAGTCCTCGCCGGTGAGGCGGGACAGCAGGTGGATGTCGTCGGTGAAGACGTCGACCAGGGCGGCGCGCTGCTCGGCCGAGAGGGGCGGACGCCGGGCGGTGCCGTCGCTGAGCCGGGCGACGACCGGCTTGCTGGCGGTGCGCCAGACCTGCGGCGGCAGGAACTGGCCCGCGGCCGCGCCGGCCCGCACGAGCGGCCCGAAGGCGCGGGTGCGCCAGCCCGGCCGGGCGAAGGCGCGGGCGTTGTCGCGGGGGATGGTGTCGACCAGGCCCTCCCGGATGCCCAGGTGGCGGCAGGCGCGGTCGACGGCGCTGGCCGGCTCGTCGACGACGTCGCGGTAGCGCAGCACCAGCACCTGGCGCGGGTCGACGTGCTGGTGGAGGTGGGCGAGCTGGTCGCCGTACAGGCCGAGCTCGCGGTAGCGCCAGAAGGGGGCGTAGCCGTCGGCGACCCGCTGGTCCTGGGCGGCGAAGGCCTCGACGAAGTCGCGCTCGCGCTCGAGGCCGTCGGACCAGAGGTGCATCCAGTTGCTGTAGGCCCGGTCGACCGGGTCGCGCACCACGGCGATCAGCCGGACGTCGGGCAGCGCCTCGGCGATGCGCCGGTGGGCGCCGCGGCTCCAGAGGTAGAACGGCGTGCTCTCGCCGCGCACCTGGTCGTCGCGGGCGCCGCGGAAGAGGTCGGCGTACCGGTCGGGGCGCCAGATCCACTCCTGCTGGGAGTGCCGGTCGCCCGGCCCGGTCCAGTGCGGCGGGGGAGCGTCGTCGCAGAGCCAGTACTTGGGCTCCTTGGGGTTGCTCACGAAGACGTCCGGGTGCTGGGCGAGGGCGGCGTGCAGCGCCGTCGTCCCGGCCTTCGGGGCGCCGATGATCAGGAAGTCGGGACGGGGCGACCGCAGCATGAAACAAGGGTATGTCACGTGCTTCAAATGACAATGGGGATCTCGGCACCCGCGGGGGTGACGCGGCACCCCTAGACTCCTGCCGTGCTCAACATCCCTGACGCGCCGGCCATCGCGGGGGCGCGGCACCTCCACTCCGGGAAGGTGCGCGACCTCTACGAGATCGAGGGCGGCCCGCACGCCGGGCACCTGCTCGTGGTCGCCAGCGACCGGATCTCGATCTTCGACTTCGTCCTCGACTCGGTGATCCCCGACAAGGGCGAGATCCTCACCCGGATGTCGCTGTGGTGGTTCGAGCAGCTGCGCGACCTGGTGCCCCACCACGTCGTCTCGACCGACGTCCCGGACGCCGTCGCGGGTCGCGCCGTCGTGTGCCAGAAGCTCGAGATGTACCCCGTCGAGTGCGTCGTGCGCGGCTACCTCACCGGGTCGGGCCTGCTCGACTACGCCGCCACCGCGCCCGACCACGAGGTGTGCGGCATCGCGCTGCCGGCCGGGCTCGTCGACGGCAGCCGGCTGCCCGAGCCGATCTTCACGCCGGCCACCAAGGCCGAGCTCGGCGACCACGACGAGAACGTGTCCTACGCCGCCGTCGAGGCCGCCGTCGGCGCCGACGCCGCCGCCACCCTGCGCGACCTCACCCTCGCCGTGTACGGCCGCGCCGACGCGCTCGCGCGCGAGCGCGGCATCGTGCTGGCCGACACCAAGCTCGAGTTCGGCACCGACGCGGCGGGGCGGGTGGTCCTCGGCGACGAGGTGCTGACCCCCGACTCCTCGCGCTTCTGGCCGGCCGAGGCGTGGGAGCCCGGCCGCGCGCAGCCGTCCTACGACAAGCAGATCGTCCGCAACTGGGCCCTCTCGCCCGAGTCCGGCTGGGACCGCGCGAGCGGCGAGGCGCCCCCGCCGCTCCCACCCGAGGTCGTCGAGCGCACGCGGTCGCGCTACGTCGAGGCCTACGAGCTGCTCACCGGCGAGCGCTGGTGAGCGCCCCGGTCCGCTTCGCGGTGTCCTGCGAGGAGGCCTACGACTACCTCGTCGACCCCGCCAACCGCGCCGAGTGGCAGTCGAGCCTGCGCGGCGTCGCCGACGTCGTCGGCCCCGACGGCGTCGTCGGCCAGAGCTGGACCGACCTCACCGTCGCCCGGGTGAACCCGCGGATGGAGCTCACCGACGCGGATCGTCCGCACCGGTGGTCCGAGCGCGGCACCTGGCGCCGGTTCCACGCGACCCTCACGCTGACCTTCGTGCCCGCCGGCGAGGGCTGCGACGTCGGCGTGACGATGCACCTGCAGGCCACGGGACCGGCCCGGCCCCTGGCCCTGGCGCTCGGCAGGCTCGCCCCGGCCGCCGTCCGGTCCGACCTGCGGCGCGCCGCGAGGATCCTCGCCGCCCGCTGACCCGTCGCTGATCAGCGACGGGTCAGCGCAGCACCTCGTCGACCCGTCACTGATCAGGGACGGGTCGGCGCGCGGGGTGTGACCTCGGGCACGGGTCCCGTGGGGTGAGTCGGCCGGTCGACCCCGGCCCTAGCGTCGGGTGCATGTCCAGCGTGCCCGCCCAGGGCGACCCCCGTCCCGACCGCCCGGTCCCGACCGAGCCGACGGCGTTGCGGGTGCTCGTCACCGGGTCCACCGGCTACGTCGGCTCGCGGCTGGTGCCCGAGCTCCTCGACGCCGGCCACACGGTGCTGGCCGCCACCCGCCACGAGTCCTCGCTCGGCGACTACCCCTGGGGCGACCGGGTCGAGGCGCGCACCTTCGACGTCGGGGACGACGACGTCGTCCGGGCCGCCGTCCGCGGCGTCGACGCGGTGATCTACCTCGTGCACTCGATGGAGTCCGACGACTTCGTCGCCAAGGACCGGGCCGCCGCCGAGCGGATGGCCGCGGCCTGTGCCGACGCCGGCGTCGAGCGGATCGTCTACCTCTCCGGCCTGGTCCCCGACGGCGACCTGTCGGACCACCTGCGCTCGCGGCTCGAGGTCGAGCAGGTCTTCCTCGACGCCCCCGTGCCCGCCACCGTGCTCCGCGCCGCGATGGTCGTCGGCTCCGGGTCGACGTCCTACGAGCTGCTGCGCCGGCTCAGCGAGCGCGTCCCGCTGGTGACCCCCGTGCCGTCGTGGATGTGCCGCAAGATCCAGCCCGTCGCCGTCGAGGACGTCGTCCACCTCGTCGGCCGCGCGCTGCTCGGCGACCCGCGCAACCGGCACTACGACATCGGCGGGGACGAGGTCGTCACCTACCCCGAGCTCCTCGCGCGCTACGCCGAGGTGGCCGGCCTGCGGCGGGTCCGCTTCCCCGTGCCGTTCGTCCCGCGGTGGGTCGTCGGGCGCGCCTGCGCGCTGATCAGCGGCATGGACCGCCCCACGGTGACCTCGCTCGTGGAGAGCCTGTCGCACGACATGGTCTGCGGCGAGGACGCCGTCCGCCGCGACGTGCTGGAGCCGGGCTACACCTTCACCGGGCTCACCGAGGCGCTCGAGCGCTCGCGCGCCGACCGTGCCCAGCCGGGCACCTCTCAGGCCGGCGACGTCCAGGCGGCCGCCGGCACCGACCCCGACTGAGCCGGGCCGCGCCGCCGTCCGGGGCGAGACGCCTCGACCACCGTGGCGCACGGCCGTCGGGCGCGCTCAGTCGTCGGCGGCCGCGACGTCGCGCCGGGCGGCGCCGGTGGCCTCGCCGACCTCCTCGAGGAAGGTGGCGATGAGGGCGAGCTCCTCGTCGGTGCGCCCGTCGAGGACGGGGGCGAGGTGGGCGGCGAGGCGGGCGAACATCCGGCCGCCGACGTCGAGGGCGTGCTCGGTGACCCCGACGACGACCGAGCGGCGGTCCTCGGGGTGCGGCGTGCGGGTGACGTGGCCCTGGCGCTCCAGGCGGTCGAGCATCGCCGACGTCGCGGGCGCGCTGAGCTGCATCGTGGCGCTGAGCCGGCCCGGGGTGGCCGGCTCGCCCTGGAGGCCGAGGTCCATGACCAGGGCCAGGCCGTTGAGGTCGGTGCGGTGCATCGCGCTCTCGCGGCCGGCCGCGGCGACGTACAGGTCGGACTCCGTCGCGTAGCGGCGCAGGGCCCGCGTCACGCGGCGGGCCTCCTCGGAGCGGCCGGGATCGGGACGGCGGGCGGATGTGGCGGGAGGCACGCACATACCTTACTCTTTCGAGCGTGGAACTACTTAAGTCGTGGAAGTACCGTCTGCCGCACCTGGTCGGCCGCCGGCTCAGCTGGGTCGTCGTCGTGGTGGCGATCCTGTTCTCGGGTGCGCTCCTGGGTGCCGGGATCCAGGCCGAGGAGTCCGACAACTCCACCGCCAACCTCCCGACCGACGCCGAGTCGGCCCAGGTCGCGCGCCTGCAGGAGCAGCTCGGCACCGCCGAGTACACCCCGGCGATCGTCGTCCTCGACCGCGGCGGCGAGCAGCTCACCGCGGCGGACCGCCAGGCCGTCGAGGAGAAGGTCGGGTCGCTCCAGGAGTTCGCCGCCGAGGGCCAGCAGGCCTTCCCGGTCCTCGCCGAGGACGGCGCCGCCGCGTTCATCGGCGTCCCGTTCGCGACCGACACGCCCGAGGACGAGCTCGCCGGCCCGATCGAGGACCTGCGCGCGGCGGCCTCGGAGGGTCTGCCCGACGGGTTGGAGGCCCAGGTGACCGGCGGGCCGGCGTTCATCGTCGACCTGTCGAAGGTCTTCGACGGCGCCGACGTGCGCCTGCTCGCCGTGACCGCCTCCGTCGTCGCGCTGCTCCTGCTCGTCACCTACCGCAGCCCCTGGCTGTGGCTGGTGCCGCTGAGCGTGGTCGGGGTGGCCGACCAGGTCGCCGTCCAGCTCGTCGCAATCGGCACCAAGCTCTTCGGCTTCACCACCGACGGCGCCTCGGTCGGCATCACCTCGGTGCTGGTGTTCGGCGCCGGCACCAACTACGCCCTGCTGCTCATCGCGCGCTACCGCGAGGAGCTGCGCCGCGAGGACGACCGGTACGCCGCCATGCGCCGCGCCCTCGAACGGGCCGCCCCGGCCATCCTGGCCAGCTCGGGCACCGTCGTGCTGGCGCTGCTCTGCCTGGGCCTGGCCGACAACCCGACCAGCCGGAACATCGGCTTCGGTGGGGCGATCGGCATCGTCACCGCGGTCGTCTACGCGCTGCTGGTGCTGCCGGCCGCGATGACCTGCTTCGGACGCCGTCTCTTCTGGCCCTTCGTCCCGAGGGTGGGCCAGGACGACCCGTCCCGCACCGGGGTGTGGGCCAAGGTCGGCGCCTCCGTCACCCGGCGACCGGTGCTGGTCAGCGTGGCCGGCGTGCTGGTGCTCGTCGTCCTGGCGCTCCCGGTGATCGGCCTCAAGGTGGGGCTGTCCGAGACCGAGCAGTTCCGCGCCACCCCCGAGGCCGTCACCGGCCAGGAGGTCCTGGCCGAGCACTTCCCGGCGGGCTCCTCCCAGCCGACCGTCGTCGTCGTCCCGGCCGCCGCGCGGGACGCCGTCGCCGCCGCGATCGGTGACGTCGACGGCGTGCAGCGCGTCGACGAGTCCGGTGAGGCGGACGGGCGCGCCGTGCTGTCGGCCGTCCTCACCGCGGAGCCGGCCTCCGAGGCCGCCTTCGACGTCGTCGAGCAGGTCCGCGCGGCCGCCACCGGGGTCGACGGCGCCGCGATGGTCGGCGGCCCCGACGCCGAGGCGCTCGACGCGGCCGACGCGGCCGACCGCGACCAGCGGCTGATCGTGCCGCTGATCCTCGGGGTGGTGCTGGTCGTGCTGCTGGTCCTGCTGCGCTCGGTGGTGGCCGCGGTGGTGCTCGTGCTGACGGTGGTGGCGACGTACGCCGCGAGCCTCGGCGCCAGCTGGGTCGCCTTCACCCAGTGGTTCGGGTTCCCGGCGCTCGACCTGAGCGTGCCGCTGCTGAGCTTCCTCTTCCTGGTGGCGCTCGGCGTCGACTACAACATCTTCCTCACCACGCGGGCCAAGGAGGAGGCCGAGGAGCACGACACGACCACGGCGATCTCGGTGGCGCTCGCCGTCACCGGCGGCGTCATCACCAGCGCCGGGATCCTGCTCGCCGCGGTCTTCACCGTGCTCGGCGTGCTGCCGCTGATCGTGCTCACCCAGATCGGCGTCATCGTCGGCTTCGGCGTGCTGCTCGACACCCTCCTGGTGCGCAGCGTGCTGGTGCCGGCCCTGGTGGCGCTGCTCGGTCGCCGGTTCTGGTGGCCCGGCCACCTCTCGCGCCGGTCGGAGGACGACCCGGGCCGGCACCGCGGGAGCGTGGCGGCCTCACCCACGGCTGAGTAGGTTGTCGGCGTGACGGACTACAACCTGGCCACCCTCCTCGAGGACAGCGCCGCAGCCCACCCCGACCGCGACGCGATCGTCCTCGGGGCCACCCGGCTGACCTACGCGCAGGTCGACGGCGCGGCCAACCAGGTCGCCGGGCTGCTGGCCTCCCGGGGCATCGAGCGCGGCGACAAGGTGGCGCTGAGCTGCCCGAACCTGCCGTACTTCACGATCGCCTACTTCGGGATCCTCAAGGCGGGGGCGACCGTCGTCCCGCTCAACGTGCTGCTCAAGGGCCGGGAGGTGGCCTACCACCTCGCCGACTCCGGGGCGAAGGCCTACCTCTGCTTCCAGGGCACGCCCGAGCTGCCGATCGGCCAGGAGGGCCACAGCGGCTTCCAGGCCACCGAGTCGTGCGAGCACTTCCTCGTCATCACCGCCGACCCGGCCGCGGAGAGCCCGATCGAGAGCACCGAGACGATGGGCCGCGCGATGGCCGGGCAGCCGCCGACGTTCGCCTCGGTCGCCACCGACGAGGACGACACCGCGGTCATCCTCTACACCTCCGGCACCACGGGCCAGCCCAAGGGTGCCGAGCTGCGGCACCGCAACATGCGCGACAACGCGCTGGCCGGGGCCGACCTCTTCGGGGCCGACGCGGCCACGCCCGACACCTACCTCTGCGTCCTGCCGCTGTTCCACTCCTTCGGCCAGACCGTCATCCAGAACGGCGCCTTCGCCTTCGGCGGGACCGTCGTCATGCTGCCGCGCTTCGAGGCGCGGCCGGCGCTCGAGCTGATGCTCGAGCACGAGGTGAGCTTCTTCGCCGGCGTCCCGACGATGTACTGGGGCCTGCTCGGTGCGCTCGAGGACGGCGTCGACGTCAGCGCCATCGCGGCGAACCTGCGGATCGCCGCGGCCGGTGGCTCGGCGCTGCCGGTCGAGGTGCACAAGGACTTCGAGAAGCGGTTCGGGGTGACCATCCTCGAGGGCTACGGGCTCTCCGAGACCAGCCCGGTCGCGTCGTTCAGCCGGCTCGGCGAGCCGGTGCGGGTCGGCTCGATCGGCACGCCGATCCCGGGCGTGGAGATGAAGCTGCTCGCGCCCGAGTCCTGGGAGGAGATCGAGCCCGGCGGACCCGCGGGCGGGGTCGGCGAGATCGCCATCAGGGGCCACAACATCATGAAGGGCTACCACGGCCGCCCCGACGCCACCGCCGAGGCCATCCAGGACGGCTGGTTCCGCTCCGGCGACCTCGGCCGCAAGGACGACGACGGCTGGTACTACATCGTCGACCGGTCCAAGGACATGATCATCCGCGGCGGCTTCAACGTCTACCCCCGCGAGATCGAGGAGGTGCTCCTCACCCACCCCGACGTCTCCCTCGCCGCCGTCATCGGCGTGCCGCACGAGAGCCACGGCGAGGAGATCAAGGCCGTCGTCATCCGCGCCAAGGACGCCACCGTCACCGAGGACGAGCTCGTCGCCTGGGGCAAGGAGCAGATGGCCGCCTACAAGTACCCGCGCGTCGTCGAGTTCGTCGAGGCCCTGCCGATGACGGCGACCGGGAAGATCCTCAAGCGCGAGCTGTCGTAGTGGCCGCGCGTGGGGTGGGTCTGCTCCTGGCCGGGATCCTCGTGGCCGTCGGGGTGCTCTGGACCCTGCAGGGCCTGGGCTACGTCGACGGCGGCTTCACCAGCGGCCGCACCTGGGCCACGATCGGTCCGCTCGTCGCCGGCTTCGGCGTCGCGCTCGGCTTCGTGCTGCTGCGCCCCCGCCGCTAGCCCGGCGCGCGGAGGCCCGCGGGTGCTGGTGCGGCCCTCGTAGGCTCGCCGCATGACGGCACCGCACGGCCAGGAGGTCGACTACGCCGAGCCGGCCGCGGTGCCGCGCGAGCGCCGCCGGTCGGCGTCGCGGCCCACGGGTCCGCTGTGGGACGGGCCCGCGCGCACGGCGCTGAAGGTGGGGTGCTGGGTCGTCGCCGGGCTGCTGGCGCTGTCGCTGGTGGTGCCGCTGGTCTGGGTCGACGAGACCGGGGCCGACTCGCCCGAGGACGCCGTCGCCCAGCTGCTCCAGGGGATCGTCGACGTCGACCCGGCCGCCGTCCTCGCCGTGGTCGACCCGGAGGAGACCGCGGACCCCGACCGGGCCCGCACCGCCTACGAGCGGCTGAGCAGCCGGTTGCTCCGCGTCGGGGCGGAGGTCCCCGACGAGGTGACGGCGGTGCTGCTGGCCGCGGAGTCCCAGCTCGGCGACGGCGTCGACCGGCGGTCCCTGGCCACGCTCGCCGCCGTCGACCTCTCCCTGGCCGACCTGCGCCTGGACGCCGACTCGATCGGGTCCGGCCCCGTCCGCGTCGTCGTCGTCGACGGTGCGATCGACGTCGTCCTCGACCCCGGCCGGCTCCCGGCGGGCTCCGGTGCCGGGCTGGAGGCCGCGACCTACTCGATGCCGCTGGCCGAGGGCTGGCGCGCCGACGGGGACCCGGTCGTCGAGCCGTTCCTCACCACGGTGCGCCGCGACGGCCGCTGGTACGTCAGCCTGGAGTCGAGCGGCGACGACCTGCTCGGGACGGGCCCGTGACCGACCGGCGCGCCCACGAGCTGGTCGGCGTCGTGCTGTGGGCGCTGGCCGCCGGCGCCTGGGTGGCGGCGATGTGGGTGCCGTGGTTCCGCCACGGCGTGGCCGCCGGGACGTCGCCCCTGGGCGGCGCCGAGCTGCTCCGCACCGGCGTCCTCGACCTCCCCCCGGTCCTCGGCCTGGCCCTGCTGCCGCTGCCCCTGTGCGCCCTGGTGCTGCTCGGGATCGCGCCGCTGCGCGGCGTGGGGGCGATGGTGGCCCGGGTGCTGCTGTGGCTGGTGTCCACCGCCGGCGCCGTCGTCCTCGTCGTGGCGGTCGGCTCGGTGTCGGCGTGGTCGTTCGGTCTCGGCGCGGTCCTCGTCGTGGTCGCGTGCCTGCTCGGCTGCGTCGCGCTGGGTTTCGCCACCGTGCGGAAGCCGGAGCCGGCCCCGCCCGCCGGCTGAGCCCGCCGGCTGGGGCCATCGGCTGAGGCCACCGGCTGGGGGTCAGCCCCGGCGCACCCGGACCGGACCGAGCTCGTCGACGTCGCCGCCGCCGCTGCGCTCGGTGAGCGCGTCGACGCGCACGGTCCCCGCGGTGGCGCCGAGACAGCGCTGGGGGACCGAGATCCGGATCGCGGTCTGGGCAGGGACGGGCCGGACCCGCGCTCCCTGGCAGCGGACCGGCGTCAGGCCCTCGCCGTCGATCCGCACGAAGATCGGTCCGCGGTCGATGTCGGGCTCGCCGCGCAGCTGGCTCCAGCCGACGACGAAGGTCGGCCCCCGCCGGCCGGCGACGGGCGCCACGATCGCGTACGCCGACGTCCGCCGCGGCGCGACGGCGTCCAGGACGAGGTCGACCTCGAGCCGGCGCTGGCGGTTGGCGACGGTGAGCTCGGCGAGGTCGAGGTGGGCCGGGACGCCGGCCTCCGGCGCCTCGCCGACCGAGCCGGTCTCGGCGTGCGAGGCCGGGGTGACGAGGGTGACGAGGGCCAGGACGCCGGCGACGGCGAGTCCGAGACGGGTGCGGGTCATGGGCCGGAGGCTACGCCGCCGCGGCACCACCACCGGCCCGCCGCGCTCAGGCGAACGGGTCGGGCAGCGCCCCGGGCAGCCCGGCGAGGAGCTCGCGCGCCTGGCCGGCGACCTTGTGCTCGACGAGGACCTCGTATCGGGTGGCGACGACCTGCGTGACCGACTGGAAGTCGCGCTGGCCGCGGGTCATCGCGTAGCCGAGCAGCGACCAGATCAGGAAGAAGAGCGCACCGAAGAGCACCGTCGACAGGATCGTCGCGACCGCGCTCTCGTCGGTGAACAGGGTCAGCACGACCCCGATGAACAGGCCGAACCAGGCGCCCGACGCAGCCCCGGCCAGCGCGACCCGGCCGGTGGTGAGGCGGCCGGTGATCCGCTCGATGCGCTTGAGGTCGGTGCCGACGATCATGCAGTTCTCGACCGGGAAGTGCTCGTCGGACAGGAAGTCGACGGTCTTCTGGGCCTGCGCGTAGTCGTCGTACACCGCCAGCGACTGCGGGAACTCCAGGCGCAGCGGGGTGGTGGGGCCGGGGCGTCCGCGGCCGGTGGGTGTCGACATGCTCATGGGTCCATTGTGCCGCGTCCCCTGAAGCCGGGGCCGGGTTGGACCGGGACCGCATGCTGGGAGGGTGAGTGAACCCCGCCGTCGTCGTCGCGTCTTCGTGACCGCGGGCCTGTCGGCCTCGGCCGCCGTGCTGGCCATGGCCGTGCAGGCCGGGGCGTTCGAGGACGACGGCGCGGCCGGGTCCTCCTTCGGCGACACCGCGGCCGTCGAGCCGGCGGCCGAGCCCGCCGACCGGGCCGGCGGGGAGCCCGACGGTGGGCCCGACGACGGTGCGGACGCCGGGGCCGAATAGGATCGGGCCCGTGCCCAAGGTCGTCGTCGACGTGATGCCCAAGCCCGAGATCCTCGACCCCCAGGGGAAGGCGGTGCTCGGAGCCCTGCCGCGGCTCGGGTTCGTCGGCGTGGCCGACGTCCGCCAGGGCAAGCGCTTCGAGCTCGACTTCGAGGGCGAGGTCACCGAGGCCGTCCTCGCCGAGGTGCGCGACATGGCCGAGAAGCTGCTGTCGAACCCCGTGATCGAGGACTTCACCGTCCGCGTCGAGGACGCCGTCCGGTGAGGGTCGGGGTCGTCACCTTCCCCGGCTCGCTCGACGACGCCGACGCCCAGCGCGCCGTCCGGATCGGCGGCCACGAGGCCGTCGCGCTGTGGCACGGCGACCACGACCTGCGCGGGGTCGACGCCGTCGTCCTGCCCGGCGGCTTCTCCTACGGCGACTACCTGCGCTGCGGCGCGATCTCCCGCTTCGCGCCGGTGATGACCGAGGTCGTCGCCGCCGCCGGGAGGGGGATGCCCGTGCTCGGCATCTGCAACGGCTTCCAGATCCTGTGCGAGTCGCACCTGCTGCCCGGTGCGCTCGTGCGCAACGACCACCAGAAGTTCGTCTGCCGCGACCAGCGCCTGCGCATCGAGAACGTCGCGACCCCGTGGACGGCGTCCTACACCGACGGGCAGGAGGTGACGGTCGTGCTCAAGAACGGAGAGGGCGGCTTCGTCGCCGACGTCGCCACGCTCGACCGGCTCGAGGGCGAGGGGCGCGTCGTGGCCCGCTACCTCGACCAGAACCCCAACGGCTCGCTGCGCGACATCGCCGGCATCACCAACGAGCGCGGCAACGTCGTCGGCCTGATGCCGCACCCCGAGCACGCCGTCGAGGAGCTCACCGGCGCCGGCACCGACGGCCTCGGCTTCTTCACCTCGCTCGCCGCCGCCGCGTTCGCCTCGTGAGCACCGCAGGGCGTCCCACGGGTGCCGCGTCCCGCGCCTCCGCCGGACCGGAACCCGACCGCCTCCTCACCCCGCAGCGGCTGTTCCGCACCGTCGCGGTGGCGGAGGCGATCACGTGGGCGCTGCTGCTCGTGGGGATGGTGCTGAAGCGGGTCACCGAGACCACCGACCTCGGCGTCCAGGTCTTTGGCCCGCTGCACGGCGTCGTCTTCGTCGCCTACTGCGTCACGACCGTCGTCGTCGCGGTCGACCAGCGCTGGACGATCGGGCGGACGCTGCTCGGCCTGCTCGCCTCGATCCCGCCGTTCGTGACCGTCGTCTTCGACCTCCTGGCCGAGCGGCGCGGCGCGTTCGGGGCCTGGCGGCTCACGACCGGGCCCGCCGAGCGCGGCGTCGACCGGCCCGTCGGCTGGCTGCTGCGCAACCCCGTCCGCGGCCTGCTCGCGGCCCTGGCCGTCGTCGCCGTCCTGACCGGCCTCGCGCTGCTCGTCGGCCCGCCCGTCGGCTCCTGACCCCGACCCAAACGGCGCGATCGCGCGGTTTGGGTCGGTCGGGGGGTCGGTGGCGTGCCCGAATGGCGCGATCGCGCGGTTTGGGTCGGTTGTGGGTCGGTCGAGGGGTCTGTGGCGTGCCCGAACGGCGCAATCGCGCGGTTTGGGTCGGTTGGGGTGTCTGTGGCGTGCCCGAACGGCGCGATCGCGCGGTTTGGGTCGGTCGGGGGGCCTGTGGCGTGCCCGAACGGCGCGATCGCGCGGTTTGGGTCAGCGGCTCCAGCGCGGCGGGCGCTTGTCGAAGAACGCGCCGATGCCCTCGGCGGGGTCGGGCGACTGCGCGATCCGGGCGATGGCGAGGTCGGTCGCGGTCCACCCCGCGGCCTCGGCCGGGCCACGCGAGTCGTGCAGCGCGCGCAGCGACGCCGACACGGCGTCCGGGGAGTTGCGGGTGATGCGGGCGGCGAGCTCGCGGGCCCGCTCGAGGGCCTGACCGGGCTCGGCGAGCACGTTGACCAGGCCGACCTGGTGGGCCCGCTCGGCCCCGACGGGGTCGCCGGTGAGGAGCATCTCGGCCGCGATCGCGGGCGGCAGCCGGTCGGCGGACCGGAAGAGGCCGGCGCAGGTGGCGACCAGGCCGCGGGCCACCTCGGGCAGGCCGAAGCGGGCGTCCGTGCCGGGGACGACCAGGTCGCAGGCCAGCACCAGCTCGAAGCCGCCGCCGAGGGCGGGTCCCTCGACCGCGGCCACCAGCGGCGTGCCCCGGCGCCGCCGGACGAGGCCGTACTCGCCGCCGCGGTCGGTGGCCGGGCTGCTGGGCTCGTGCAGGTCGGTGCCGGCGCAGAACGCCGGCCCCCGGCCGGCCAGGATGCCGACGTGCAGCGACGGGTCGTCGTCGAGGAGGTCGAGGGCGGCCGACAGCGCGTCGGTGAGCTCGCGGTCGAGGGCGTTGCGCTGGCGCGGCCGGTTCATCGTCAGCACGAGGACGGCGCCGTCCCGCTCGACCTCCAGGACGCCGGCGGCGGAGGTCACGGCCGCTCGACGACGGTGACGAGGTCCTCGAGCGCCGCCCGGCTGGTGCGGAAGGTGTTGACCGGGTGCTCCTCGTCGGGGCGCCCCAGCGAGACACCGCACACGACGACGCGGTCGTCGTCGAGCCCGAGCAGCTCGCGGACGGCGCCGGCGTACATGCCGATCGCACCCTGGGCGATCGAGGCCACGCCGACGTCGAGGGCGGCGTTCATCAGGTTGGCGACGTAGCCGCCGCAGTCGAGGGCGCCGTAGGTGCCCTGGGCGCGGTCGGAGGTGATGATCGCGACGTGCGGGGCGCCGAAGAAGGTGTAGTTGAGCAGCATCTGCTCGGCGCGCCGGCCGAGGTCGGAGCGCTCGATGCCGAGGCTCTCGTAGAGCGCGTAGCCGGCCTCGCGGCGGCGCTCCCGGTAGACGCCGGTGTAGGCCGCGGGCAGGTCGAGGTCGGGGCTCTGCTGCTCGGGGGAGGCGTTCGCGACCACGTGCTCCGACAGCTCCTTGCCGAACCACTGCGCACTGTCGCCGCTGAGGAGGTGCACGCCCCACGGCTGCGTGTTGCACCAGGACGCCGTCTGCTGCGCGGTCGCGAAGATCCCCCGCAGGACCTCCTCCTCGACCGCCTCGGGGCGGAAGGCCCGGCAGCTCCAGCGCTCGGCCATCAGCTCGGTGAACTCCATGGCGCTCAGCCTTCCACGCGGTCGAGGCGGGCCAGGCCGGCCCCCAGGAGGAGGGGCACCGCCTGGCCGGCGGTGTCGAAGCCGGAGCCGTGGGCGGCACCGGCGCGGAAGCGGTGGTCGATGCCGGCCGAGATCACGGCCAGCTTGTAGTAGGCGAGCGCGAGGTGCTGCTCGAAGTCGCGCAGCGGGACCCCGCCGGCCTTCTCGTAGGCCGCGGCGAGGCCGTCGACGTCGGGCAGCCGGTCGCTGGTCCAGGCGCACGGGGAGCCGATGACCAGGTCGAAGGCCGGGTCGCGGTAGACGCACATGTTGGCGACGTCGGCCACCGGGTCGCCGATCGTGGACAGCTCCCAGTCGACGACCGCGGCCACGGTGACGTCGCCGGGGCCGGCGTCGGTGCCGTCGCCGAGGCGGACGAGGGTGTTGTCGAGGCGGTAGTCGCCGTGCACGATGCCGGTCGAGAGCTGCTCGGGCAGCCGGTCGGCGAGCCGGGTCGACAGTCGCTCGGCCAGGTCGCGGACGTCGTCGTCGAGGTGGGTGCCGACGATCTCCCACTGCCCCGACCAGCGCTTGTGCTGGCGCTCGGCGTAGGCGTCGGGGCGCCCGAAGCGCTCGAGGCCCACGGCGACGTGGTCGACGCGGTGCAGCGCGGCCAGGGTCTCCGAGAGCGCCTCGACCGTGCGGTCGAGCTGGGCGTCGCCGAGCGCCTCCAGCTCGTCCTGGGCCTGCACGGCGCGGCCCTCGACGAAGCCGCAGATGGCGAAGGCGCCGCCGAGCAGGCTCTCGTCCTCGCACACCGCGACCGCGGGCGCGACCGGGACGTCGGTGGGTCCGAGCGCCTTGACGACCCGGAACTCCCGGGCCACGTCGTGCGCCGAGGGCGTGCGGCCGGCGCGCGGCGGCGTCCGCATCACCCAGGCCGCGGCGCCGTCGTCGAGGCGGAAGGTGAGGTTGGACCGCCCGCCGGCGATCAGCCGCGACGTGAGCGGACCCTCGAGCGTGACGCCGGCGTCGCGCATGACGCCCGCCACCGCCTCCAGCTCGACCGGGGTGAGGTCGTTGGTTGCCACGTCTGCTCCTCTGGTGCGCCTGCCGCCCGGCCCGTCCGAAAAACCTAGCGATCGTTCGGTTAAGGGTGACGCAGCGACGGCGACGGGTCAACCCGGGCGCCCGGCCGGCATCAGGAGTCGAGCTCGGCCTCGAGCTTGAGGAGGGCGTTCTCGACGACCTCGCTGAGGGCCGGGTGGATCCAGTACTGACCGCGGGCCAGGCCACGGACGGGCTGGTCGAAGCTCATCGCCTGCACGAGCGGCTGGATCAGGTTGGAGGCCTGGGGCCCGATGAGGTGGGCGCCGACGAGGCGGCCGGTCGCGCGGTCGGCGAGCAGCTTGACCTGGTGGTTCTCCGAGATCGGGTCGTCCTCGCGCAGCGCCCACCCGTGGGCGATGTCGGCGTAGCGTTGGCGGACGACGGCGACGTCGAGCCCCTGGTCGCGGGCCTGCTCCTCGGTGAGCCCGACGGTGGCGACCTGGGGGTGGGTGAAGACCGCGGCCGGCACGAACCGGTGGTCGCTGACGACCAGGTCGTCGGGGTGCAGCAGGTTGTGCTGGATGACGCGGGCGTCCTGGTTGGCGACGTGCTTCAACGGCTCGGGGCTGGAGGCGTCGCCGAGGGCCCAGACGCCCTCGGCGCTGGTGCGCTGGTGCTGGTCGACCAGGATCCGGCCGCGCTCGTCGACGTCGACGCCGCCCCGCGCGACGTCGACCAGGTCGCTGTTGCGCCGGCGTCCGACGGCGAGCAGCAGGGCGTCGACGTCGACGCTGCTGCCGTCGCTGAGGTGCAGGGTGGTGGTGGCGTCGTCGTGGCCGGTCACCCGGGCGAGCTCGACGCCGAGGCGGACGTCCCAGCGCGTGGCGGCCTCGGCGGTGTAGGCCTGCGCGATGTCGGCGTCGTGGCGCTTGAGGAGCGTCTTCGCGGCGTCGACCTGCACCACGCGGGAGCCGAGGCTGGAGAAGACGTGGGCCAGCTCGGCGCCGATGTAGCCGCCGCCGAGGATGCCGATCCGGGCCGGGAGCGTCTCCAGCCGCAGCACGGTGTCGCTCGTGTGGTGCTCGACCTCGTCGAGGCCGGGGATGTCGGGGACGATGGGCCGGCTGCCGGTGGCGAGCACGACGTGGTCGGCGGTGAGGTCGACCGAGCCGCCGTCCTCGAGGTCGACGGTGAGCGCGCGCGGGCCCGTGAACCGCGCCGTGCCGGCGAGGGCGTCGACGTGCTCCTGGCCCTCGCGGTAGGAGCGACCCGACGCGGCGAGGAGGTCGACGCGGCCGAAGATCCGGTCGCGGATCGCGGGCCAGTCGGCGCCGTCGAAGGACGTGTCGAGGTCGAAGCGCACGCCGTCGGCCGCGTCGTGGGCGTGGTCGGCGGTCGCGACGTACATCTTCGAGGGGATGCAGCCCCGGTTGAGGCAGGTGCCGCCGTAGGTCCACCTCTCGACGATCGCGACCCGCCAGCCGGCGAAGCGGCGGTCGACGATGGTGTTGCCCGAGCCGGTGCCGACGACCACGAGGTCGTAGTGGGTGGAGGTCATGGGCGAACGGTGCCAGACCCGACCCCCTGCCTTGGGGTGGGTCAGCCCGCGAGCCAGCCGCTGAGCTGTCGCAGGGCCGCGCTGCCGCTCGTGGCCTCAAAGGTCGCCGCGAGGTCGGCCACGCTCACCTGCCGCAGCGACGTCTGCCAGGCCTGCTCGGCCTCGTGCATCACCTTCGCGATCCCGCACGGCGACAGGCAGGCCTCGCCGGTCGTCGGGAACGGGCCCTGCTGGCGGATCTCGGTGCAGCGGAACGCCGGCTCGGTGCCGTCGACGGCGCGGACCACGTCGAGCACGGAGATCTCGGACGCCGGTCGCACCAGGAGGTAGCCGCCGTCGCGCCCCTCGGTCGTGGAGACCAGGCCGGCGCGCGACAGCGACTGGAGGGTCTTGGCCAGGTAGCTGCGGGAGACGTCGTGCAGCTCGGCGAGACGGGCGCCCGGCACCGGCGCGGTGGCCCGGCTCAGCACGACGCAGCAGTGCAGTGCCCACTCGACCCCCGCTGCCAGCTTCACGCCACCACCCTACCGGAACGCGGACTATTGCCATCCACGTTCAACGTGGATATGTTGTGTCCACGTTTATCCCACCTCTCGAGAGAAGCATCGACATGCGCGTACTGGTCATCGGCGGCACCGGACTCATCGGCTCCCTCCTCACCGAACGGTTGCGGACCGCGGGTCACGAGGTCACCCCCGCCTCGCCCGCCTCCGGCGTCGACACGATCACCGGCACCGGCCTGGTCGAGGCGATGGCCGGCATCGACGTCGTCGTCGACGTGACCAACTCGCCGGTCTGGGACGACGACGCCGTCCTCGACTTCTTCGTGACCTCGACCGGCAACCAGCTGGCCGCCGAGAAGCAGGCCGGCGTGGGGCACCACGTCGCAGTCTCGATCGTCGGTGCCCGCGACCTGCCCACGAGCGGCTACCTGCGGGCCAAGGTCGCCCAGGAGGACGCCATCGCCGGCGGCGGGGTGCCGTTCTCGGTGCTGCGTGCGACGCAGTTCTTCGAGTTCGTGGGCGGCATCGCCGAGGCCGGCCTGGTCGGCGACGAGATCCACCTGCCGCCCGCGCCGTTCCAGCCGGTCGCTGCCTCCGACGTCGCCGACGCGCTGGCCGACGTCGTCACCTCGGCCCCGCTCGACGGCTACGTCGAGGTCGCCGGCCCGGAGCTGTCGACGATGGCGGAGGTGGCCTCCCGCGTCCTGGCGGCTCGCGGCGACGCGCGGCCGGTCGTCGTCGACGAGGGGGCGAGGTACTTCGGCGCGGACGTCGCCGGCGGCGCACTGGCCCCGCGCGGGAAGCCCGGACACACCGGGGTCACGACGCTGGAGCAGTGGCTCGCCCGGGCGTGAGGTCGCGGGGGCTCACTGCTGCCAGCGCAGCAGCGCCGCCACGGGGGCTCCCCCGAGCACGGAGGCGGGCAGGACGGTGACCTCGGCGTCGGTGAGGACGGCGGCCGCGAGGAGGACCCGGTCGGCGGGCATCGGACCGTGCGCCCCGGTCTCCCCGAGCGCGAGGCCCTCGACCCGGTCGGGGTCGAGCTCGAGGTCGGCGGCCCCGGCCGGGTCGAGCACCAGGTGGGCGACCTGTCCCCGGACGAAGGCCTCGGCGACGTCCTTGACACCGGTCGCGACTCCCTCGCCGCGGCCGAGCCGGGCCCTGACCTCGTGCACCTGGTCCAGCCGGCGGCGCACCACCTGGGCGGTGAGGGCGTGCTGCACGGCCCGCTCCAGGGCCTCGTCGCCGCCGTCCTCGGCCCGCTGACCGCTCTTGATCTCGACCACCTCGGCCCCTCCCCGAGACGGTCCCGGACGAGGGCGACCGAGGTCGGGTCCCCGGACAGCAGCACGAGTCGGTGGCCGGCGCGCACGTGCGAGGTGATCGCCTCGACGACCTGCTCGGCGCTCTCGCGCCACGCGTTCTCGGACCGCAGCTGGTTGCGGCGCTCGGCCCACCCGCCGACCGAGACCTTGTGGAGGTCGTCCTCACGCTGGTCGCCGCCCCCCACGCTCTCCTCCTCGAGCGCGGTCGGGAGGGCGCTGGAGTGCAGCGACACGTCGCCGCCGGCGTGGTCGACCAGGGCCAGCACGAAGGTCACCGTGGTGTCGGCGTGGGTGATCCAGGGGGCGAGGTCGGGCAGCGCGCCCCAGGTCGCCTGCGCCTGGTCGACCCGGGCGCCGACCACCGCCTCGTGGCACACGCCGGCGTCGGTGGCGATCACGAACCGGGCGGCCGGGGCGGGCAGGTCGGCGGGCTCGAGCAGCGCGCGCGAGACGACGTCGACCACCCCGGCGCCGGCACCGGCCTCGGCGAGCCGGTCGCACACGGCACGGACCCGGAGGGCGTGCTCGTGCTCACCGTTCTCGCTGTCGTGGCTGACGTCGACGAGGGCCGAGGCGAACGGCCCGTCGACCTGGAGGACGGGGGCGAGGGCTGAGGTCATCACCACCCCCGGTGCCCGATCGCCGCGCCGTCACACGCCCGGCCCGACCGGCGCGCACCTCGCCCGTGCGTGGAGCCGGTCCTCGGGGCCGGTGCTCAGAGGTCGTCGCGCAGCACCAGGTCGGCGACCCGGCGCAGCTCGGAGGTGAGGTCCTGCTCGGGCACCGTCACCTGCACGTCCCCGAGCTCGAAGGCGTAGACGAACCGGTCGGGCTGCGGGGCGCTCGAGCCGACCCGGCGGACGTCGATGCGGCCGACCAGGTCGCGCAGCTCGCCGGCCCGCGCGTCGTCGCCGGTCAGGTCGACCGCGCCGGCCGTCGTGCGGCCCGCGAACCCGCCGCTGCGGCGGACCACCACCCGGTCGCCCGCCCGCGGGGGCGCCGGGGCGGGGGACGCCGGCCCGGCGCCGTCGGGGGTGACGCCGACCTCGGCCCAGGCCTGCTCGACCGGGCCCGGTCGCACCCCGTCGAGCCGCTCGGCGGCGGCGACGGTGGCCGCCGCGAAGCCCGCGAAGTCGACCCGCGGGCCGAGGTCGCCGCCGGTGAGCGCGGTGTACCAGACCCGCCCGGCGCGCTCCCAGGACGAGCCGCCGAGCGCGACCGCGGCGAGGTGGAAGGCCCGGTTGGGGATCCCGGAGTTCAGGTGCACCCCGCCGTTGTCGTCGGTGGTCTCGACGTAGTCGCGCAGGTGGGCCGGCTGCGGGTCCCGGCCGAGGGCCGGGTCGTCGTAGGCGGTGCCGGGGGCCGCCATGTCGCGCAGGCCGCGGGCGTCGACGCCCGGGAGGAAGAGGCCCGCGCCGACGAGCCAGTCGGCCTCGGCGGGGGACTGCCCGAGGAGCCGCTGCTTGAGGCACGCGGCGAAGACGTCGCTCACCGACTCGTTGAGGGCGCCGGACTGACCCTGGTAGACGAGGCCCGCGGTGTGCTCGGTGACCGCGTGGGTGAGCTCGTGGGCCAGCACGTCGACCGGCTTGGTGAACCGGTCGAACACCTCGCCGTCGCCGTCGCCGAAGACCAGCTGGGTGCCGTCCCAGAACGCGTTCACGTAGTCGGTGCCGTAGTGGACGCTCACCGACACCGTGGCCCCACGGTCGTCGTACGAACGGCGCCCGTAGACCTCCTCGAAGAGCGCGAGGGAGGCCGCGACGCCGGTGGCGGCCTCGTCGACGGCGAGGTCACCGGTCTCCGGGTCGCCGGCCGAGCGGACGACGTCGCCGGGCAGCACCGTGCGGCCACCGGCCGTGTGCACGACCCACGCGGGCCCGGTCGCGGTGGCGGTCCCGGTCCCGGTCGCGGCGCCGGCCCGGGGCCCGCTCACCGCGCCGGTGCCGCGCGCCGTGCGGAGCCGGTGGTCCTCGGCGAGGGTGTGCGCCCAGCGGGCGGCGACCTCGGGGCGGGTCTGCGCCAGGGTGGTGATCAGGTACGGCGGGAGGAAGCAGCGGGTCCGAGACATGGGCCCACCGTCGCCCACGCCACCGACACCCCACAAGAGATCCACGGCCGGGGTGGCAACCTTCTGCCGCGATCCCGCGTCTGGGGGGTGTGCCCCGCCGGGGCCCGGCCGCGCCGCCGACCTCGTCCGAGAAGGAAGAACCGCCATGCCCACCCACCCGTTCCGCACCCGCACCCTCGCCACCCGGTCGACCGCCGTGGCGGTCGGCCTCTCGGTCGCCGCGCTCACGCTGGGCCTCGCCGGCCCGGCGTCGGCCGGGAGCATCGAGGTCTCCGACCCCCGCGACACCGCCCACGGCTCCGACCTGCGCTCGGTCGAGGTCCGCAACCTCGAGCGACGGGTCGTCGTGGTCACCACCCACACCAACCTGCGTCGCGACTCCGCGTCGGGCTCGGGCGGCGCGGTGTTCCTCGACACCGACCCGGCCGACAAGGGTCCGGAGCGCGTCTTCGTGGGCGGCTACTTCGAGGGCACCGACTACCAGCTCCTCGAGACGGACGGGTTCAACCGCCGCACCTGGGGCGAGCCGGTCGAGGGCAGCTACGAGCTCACGCTGGACTACCGGGGGGACCGCGTCGTGATGCGCATGTCGCGCGCCGCCCTCGGCAACCCCGAGGACGTCCGCGTCGCGGTGACGTCGTCGGGGACGCGGTCCGACGGCAGCGGCGAGGCCGTCGTCGACTGGCTCGGTGCGCCCCGCAGCTTCACGCCGTGGGTCGCCCGGGGCTGACCGGCCGGGTCGCCGACGTCGCCGGGTCGCGGTCCCGTTGACGTAGCATCGCGGCATGGGTGGGACGACCTCGGTGATCGCGCAGCTGCGCGCGGCGCTGGCGCTCGCCCTCGCGGCGGCGTTCGCGCTCGTCGTCCCGTCGATCGCGGTCACCACCGACACCTCGGCCACCGTGGCCCTGGCGGTCGTGGCCCTCGCGGCGGCGGCGCTCACCAGTGGGTCGGCGGCGTCCGGCGTCGTGCAGCTGCGCACGACGGCGATCGCCACGGCCACGCGACGGGTCCCGCCCGTCGCCCTGACCAGCCGGGTCACCGACCCGGTGCACCACCCGCTGCGCCCACGCGCTCCTGGAACGGACTGACGCTCCCTCGCGACCCCGCTCGGTGGTCGACGAGGCGAGCAGAGGCGTCCACCCACCCCGCTCGTCCTTCCAGGAGCCACCATGTCCGTCCTCGAACCACTGCAGCACGCCCTCGCCGTCGTCGTCTCCGGCGCCCACGCCGGACTGGGCGCCGTCGGGTCCGACCCCGACGCCGGCGCCACCTGGGTGGCCTCGATCGCGGCCGTCGTCCTCGTCGTGCGGTGCGCGCTGCTGCCGCTCGTCGTGCACGGCGTCCGGTCCGCCCACGCCGCCGCCCGCGCCCGGCCGGCGCTCAAGGAGCTCACCGCGCGCTACCGGGGCCAGCGTGACGCCGACAGCCTGCGCGCCCTGACCGAGGAGCGGCGCGCGATCGCCGCCGAGCACGGCATGTCGCGGCTCGGCTGCCTGCCGCTGCTGGTCCAGCTGCCGATCTGGCTCGGGCTGTACCACCTGATGTCGAACGTCGGCCGCGGCCGGTCCGTGGGCGCGATGGGCTCCGACCTGGTCGCCTCGCTCGGCCAGGCCACCATCGCCGGCGTGCCGCTCGCGGACCGGGGCTACGCCGGCGCCGGGCCCGGCCACCTCGCCGTCGTCGCCGGGCTCGCGCTCACCGCGGCCACCCTGTCGTTCGTCACCCAGCGCTACCTCGTGGCCCCCAACGTCGTCACCGCCGACCTGCCGGAGGCGATGGCCTCGGCCCAGCGGATGATGCCGGTGCTCTCGGCCGGCGGGCTGCTGTTCGCCGGCGGGGTCGTGCCGGTCGCGCTGCTCGTCTACTGGGTCGCCAACTCCACCTGGACCCTCGCCCAGTCCGCCGTCGTGTGGCGCTGGTTCCCGACCCCGGGCTCACCCGCGGCGCTGAGGAACGCTGCGCCGGCAGCCGCCTGACCCGGTTGTCGACGACATGGCCCGCCGGGCTGGCCGGACCGCGTATCTTGAGCCCCATGTCCCCCCAGGCAGGCACCATCGCTCCGGACCCCGCCCCCCCGCGGAACGGCTCGGACACCATCCCCGAGCTCGGCTCCTTCGACCACTACGCCCGGCTGGTGCGCCGCAGCCTCGGCGTCCCGGTCGGCCTCGTCAGCATCGTCGAGGACTACCGCCAGGTCTTCCCCGGCGCCCTCGGCCTGCCCGACCCGTGGCAGGAGGAGCGCGAGACCCCGCTGACCCACTCGTTCTGCAAGTACGTCGTGGCGGAGGAGAAGCCGCTCATCATCGAGGACGCGCGCGAGGAGCCGCGTCTGGCCGACAACCTCGCGATCCCGGTCCTGGGCGTCATCGCCTACGCCGGCTGGCCGATCACCAACAGCCTCGGCCAGGTCGTGGGCTCCCTGTGCGCCATCGACGGCGAGCCGCGGGCGTGGACCGTGGTCGACCTCGAGAACCTGTCCGACCTGGCCGCGGCCTGCTCGGCCGAGATCGCCCAGCGCGAGCTGGTGCTCGCCTCCGCCAGCCTGGTCTCGGAGCTCGAGCGCAGCAACGAGCACCTCGAGACCCTCGGCGCCCAGGTGAGCCACGACCTGCAGAACCCGATCGGGGCGCTCTCGGGCACGCTCGAGCTGCTCGAGGACGAGGTCGCCGCCGAGACCCCCGACGTCGACACGGTGCGGATGCTGCTGGCGCGCTCCCACCGCTGCGTGTCGCGGATGTCGGTGCTCGTGCGCGACGTCCTGCGCTACGCCGTCGTCGGCGGCGAGCTGACGATCCGCGAGGTCGACGTGGCCGACCTGGTCACCTCGGTGCTCGACGACGTCCCGGCCCTCGCCGGGGTGCAGGTGGGGGTCGGGGAGCTCCCCTCGGTCAACGCCGACGCGCTCCAGCTGCGGCTGCTCCTGCAGAACCTGCTCGCCAACGTCGCCAAGCACGCCGGTGGCGGACCGGTGGAGGTCCAGGCCCACGTCGACGCCGGCGGCGACGGCGAGAGCTGGGTGCTCGAGATCGTCGACCACGGCCGGGGCATCCCGCCGGAGGCCCGGGACCGGGTCTTCGCCGCCCACGAGCGCCTCGACCACTCCGTCCCCGGCTCCGGCCTGGGCCTGGCGACCTGCCGGCGGGTCGTCGCCGCCCACCACGGCACGATCGGTCTCGACGAGACCCCCGGCGGCGGCACCACGGTCCGCGTCCGGCTCCCGCGCCGGGCGGGGCTGACCGCCAGCTGAGCGGTCCCCGGGGGGCGGGATTTCCCCGGTCGACCGGGGAAACCTGAACTGGGGGGCCGCTGTAGCGGCCCCCCAGTTCAGGTGTGGGCCGCCCAGTCGTCGGGTTGGTCAGGTGGGCTCGTCGGGGTAGAGGCCGTGGACGCGGCCGAAGAGGCGGGTCAGCCCGAAGATGGCGTCGACCGCCGGTGTCGGGACGTCGAGGCGGCGGCCGAGCTCGTGGACGGCGCCGATCAGCGCGTCGAGCTCGAGGGGTCGGCCGGCCTCGACGTCGAGCAGCATCGAGGTGCGCAGGGCGCCGAGCCGGGAGGTGACGACGTGCCGGTCCTCGGGCGTCTCCCGGACCGGGCAGCCGACCAGGTCGCCGATGCGCTGGGCCTCGAGCATCGCCGAGGAGCAGAGCCCGCGCACGAGGGGGTCGTCGAGCACGCGGTCACCGGTCGCGCCGGTCAGCGCGGTGACCGGGTTCATCGTCATGTTGCCCCACAGCTTGTACCAGGCGTCGCGGCGCACGTCGGTGCTCGAGGTGACGTCGAAGCCCGCGGCGCCCAGGACGCCGGCGACGGCGTCCACGCGCGCCGACGCACCGCCGCCCGGCTCGCCGACGATCAGACCGTTGCCGAGGTGGTGGCGCACCAGGCCCGGCTCGACGGCGGCGCAGCTGGCGTGCACGACGCCGCCCAGGACCCGCTCGAACGGCACCGCCGCGGCGACCCGGCCGCCCGGGTCGACGCTCTCGAGGGAGCCGAGGTCGCTGCCGTGGGTGAACCACCACGGCACGCCGTTGAGGAACGGCAGCACCACGGTGTCCGCGCCGAGCAGGGGCTCCAGCCGGTCGACCACCGCCGCGAGCGCGGTCGCCTTCACGGTCAGGACGACGACGTCCTGCTCGCCGAGGTCGGCCGTGCTCTCGGAGACCCGCGCCGGCGCCGTGGTGCGGACGCCGTCCTGGTCGAGCCGCCAGCCGTGCGTCCGGAGCGCCCCGAGCGTGGCGCCGCGCGCGAGGGCGCTCACCTCGGCGGCGCCCGACGCGGCCAGCCGCGTCCCGATCCATCCGCCGATCGCGCCGGCTCCCACGATGCACACCCTCACGGACAGTGACGATAGGGGGCGAGGGGAGATGGCCTACGGTTCTCGCCATGGCCGAGTCGATGTCCCGTGAGCTGATCCTGCCGGCGCGGAGGCTCGGCGTGCCGCCCCGCCCGTCCGAGCGGCAGCTGGCGCTGCTCGCCGAGCGGAGCGAGGGGGAGTGGACCACCAGCCCGCGCGACTGGACCACGCAGCAGGTCGTCCGGCTCGCCGTGGCCGCCGTCCTCTCCGCCCACGTCGCGGGCTCGCCCGACGTCGACCCGGAGAAGGCCACCCTCGGCGACGTCGCCCGGCTGTTCGCCCCGCACGTCGGGCTCTCGGCCCAGGCGTTCCGGCTGTCGGTCATCGAGGCCGTCAACGCCGGCGTCCCGGCCGCCGTCGACCCGCTGCGCGACGCCCTGCGCCGCCTCGGCGTCACCGGGCGCGAGCCGCTCGTGATGGTCGCGCTCGGCCTCGACCGGGTGCCGTCCTCCGACAAGGAGTTCTGGACGTCGGCCCGTGCGTCGAGCACCGTCACCGCCGTCGTCGACGGGGTCGCCACCGGCCAGCACCGCTCCGACCTCAGCCGGCTCGACCGACGCCAGCTCAGCCGCGCCGACGCGCTCGTGCTCGCCGCGGGCCGGGTCACCGCCGTCGCCATCGGCACCACCCCGGCCGCCGGCGGGTCCTGGGTCGACGTCCCCGTTGCCCTCACCCGCCCGCACCGCCGCAGCCGCGACGAGCTCGCCCGCAAGGGCGGCCGGAACGAGCCGCAGCAGGTCGTGCTGCGCGCCGACGGGTGGACCGACGTCTTCGAGATCGCGCTCGACGCCCTCGGCACCGCGATGCACCAGCTCGACACCGGCCAGCGTCCGCGCGGGCGCTCGTCCTCGTCCATCGACGTGCTCGCGCACCGGCTCGTCTCGGCCCGCAGGCGCACCGTCGCCGACGTCGTCGCCTCGCTGCGCGACATCGACCCGATCGTGCTGGAGATGTTCGACCACCAGGTCGACGTCACCGACGTGCGCGTCGCCGTCCCGGTCCTCGACGACGACGCCTTCGGCCGGCTCTGGCTCTCGCCCGAGGCCCTTGCCGGCCCGCTCCTCCTCGGCTCGGCCGACCTCTTCCTCGGTGGTTCCGAGCCGCGCGCCCAGGCACAGGGCCCCGGCCAGGCGCACGGCCGTGGCCCGCGCCCCGGCCGCGGTGCCGGGCCCGGTCGCGGCGAGCGGCCCGGCCGCGGCGAGCGGTCCGGGCGGGGCGAGCAGCCCGGCCAGGGCGAGAGGTCCGGCCAGGGTGAGAGGTCCGGGCAGGGCGAGAAGTCCGGCGGCGGGTCGCGCCGCGGTCGCGGTCGCGGCGGCCCCCGTCAGGCCGACGCGGCTGCCCCTGGCCCCGCCACGACCACCGAGCCGAGTGCCGCTCCCGAACCCGCCCCGGCCCCCGCGCCCGAGCCCGCCCCGGCCCCCGCTCCCGAGCCCACCCCCGCCCCGACGCCGCCGGAGCCGAGCCCCGCTCCCGAGCCCGCCCCGACCCCCGCTCCCGACCCGGCCCCGACCTCCCCGGAGTGAGCCGACCGCTACCTTGGGCGGCATGGAGACACGCACCCTGGGTCGCACCGGTCGGGAGGTGTCGGTCGTCGGGCTGGGCACGTGGCAGCTCGGAGCCGACTGGGGCGAGGTGAGCGAGGACGACGCCCGCGCCGTGCTCGAGGCGTCGGTCGAGGCCGGGGTCACCTTCTTCGACACCGCCGACGTGTACGGGGGCGGGCGGAGCGAGCAGGTCATCGGCCGGTTCCTCGCCGAGCACCGCGACGCCGGCCTCACCGTCGCGACCAAGATGGGCCGCTCGGTCGAGCAGCGTCCCGAGAACTACAGCGCCGAGAACTTCCGCACCTGGGTGGACCAGTCCCGGGCGAACCTCGGCGTCGACACCCTCGACCTCGTCCAGCTGCACTGCCCGCCCTCGGAGACCGTCGACGACGACGCCACCTACGACGCCCTCGACGCGCTCGTCGCCGACGGCTCGATCGCGGCCTACGGGCTCAGCGTGGAGACCGTCGACCAGGCGCTCGCGGCGATCCGCCGCCCGCACGTCGCCTCGATCCAGATCATCCTCAACGCCTTCCGGCTCAAGCCCCTCGACGTCGTCCTGCCGGCGGCCGCCGAGGCCGGGGTCGCGATCATCGCCCGGGTGCCGCTGGCCTCCGGCCTGCTGTCGGGGCGCTACGACCGCACGACCACCTTCGCCGTTGACGACCACCGCACCTACAACCGCGACGGCAGTGCCTTCGACGTCGGCGAGACCTTCTCGGGCGTCGACTTCGAGACCGGCGTGGCCGCGGCGCAGGAGTTCTCCGCGCTCGTCGCCGGCGCCGGCCTCGACCTCACCCCGGCCCAGGCCGCCCTGGCCTGGGTGTGGCAGCAGCCGGGCGTCAGCAGCGTCATCCCGGGGGCACGCGACGCCGCCCAGGCCGCCGCCAACGCCGCCGCCGGCTCGGTCGACCCGCTGCCGGCCGACGTGCTCGACGGCGTCCGGGCGATCTACGACGAGCACTTCCGGGCCGCCATCCACGACCGCTGGTGAGTCGCGGGTGACCCACCCGGTCCGGTCGGTCTGACAGGATCGCTCCATGGAGGCGTCCCCGTTCGCCACCCCGATCGGCAGGGCGCGGCGGCGCGGCCGCCGGTCGTTCGCGGCGCGGCGGCAGCGCTTCCGCGACAAGCGCTGGCAGATCGCGCAGTGCGCGGTCGCGGCGGGCGTCGCCTGGTTCCTCGCCAAGGACGTGCTGGGTCACGACGTCCCGGTGTTCGCGCCGATCGCGGCGGTGGTCAGCCTCGGGACGTCCTACGCGCAGCGGCTGCGCCGGGTGGTCGAGGTGACGGCCGGCGTGGCGATCGGCGTCTTCCTCGGTGACCTGCTCGTCGCCGGGCTCGGCTCGGGGGCCTGGCAGATCGCGCTCGTCGTCGGGCTCTCGATGACGGCGGCGGTGATGCTCGACGCCGGCACCCTGTTCATCAACCAGGCCGCCATCCAGGGCCTCTTCGTCGCCGCGCTGGTGCCGGGCACCGGGGCGTCGCTGACCCGGTGGACCGACGCCCTCGTCGGCGGGGCGGTCGCGCTGGTCGCGGCCACCGTGGTCCCGGCCGCGCCGCTGCGCCGCCCGCGCGAGCAGGCCGCCGCCGTCCTGGAGAAGGTGGCCGAGCTGCTGCGCGGGTCGGCGTCCGTGCTCGTCGACGGCGACGCCGAGCGCGCCCTGCTCCTGCTGGCCGACGCCCGCTCGACCGACCACCTGGTGCGCCGGCTCGAGGCGGCTGCCGACGAGGGGATGGCGGTGGCCACCTCCTCGCCGTTCCGCGTGCGACATCGACCCGGCATCCGGAAGATGGCCGACCTCGTGGACCCGCTCGACCGCGCCCTGCGCAGCACCCGGGTGCTGGTGCGGCAGGTGACGGTCGCGGCCTACCACGACATCGCGGTGCCGCACTCGTACGCCGTCCTGGCCGACGAGCTGGCCGCCGCGGTCGACACCTGCGTCGCCGAGCTCCGGGCCAACCGGCAGGCGACCGCGGCCCGCCCCGCGCTGCTCGCGGTGGGGGCCGGCTCGGGCGCGGTCGAGCGCTCCGAGGAGATGACCGCCGAGGTGGTGCTCGCCCAGATCCGCTCGGTCGTCGCCGACCTGCTGATGCTCACCGGGATGGAGCAGCTCGAGGCCACCGACGCGCTGCCCCCGCCGCCGCGTTGAGACCCGCGGCCGGTCACACCTGCGGGTGGTGGTCGGCGGGCTCCTCCCGGGGTTAGGTTCGACCTGGCGTCGCCGGCTCACGCAGCCGGCACCGACGTCCGACTCCCGGTGGGACGCAACGTCGTCCGGGGTTCGTCTGAGGCTCCTCTCCCGCATCGCGGTCGGGGGGTCTCAGTCGTGCGTACCACCCCGACGGTGGGTGCAGCGGCCGCGCGGCAGGTGCCACGATCACCCCGTGCCCAGGTCCCGCGTGCTCGCCATCATCCAGGCCGGCGGCGCCGGCAGCCGGATGGACGTCCTCACCCGGGAGCGGGCGAAGCCGGCACTGCCCTTCGCCGGGGTCTTCCAGCTCGTCGACTTCCCGCTGTCCAACCTCGCCAACAGCGGGGTCAACCACATCTGGCTGTCGGTGCAGTTCCGCGCCTCCTCGATGGAGGAGCAGGTCGCCAACGGCCGTCCGTGGGACCTCGACCGCAACCACGAGGGCCTGCGGCTGCTGATGCCCGAGCAGGGCACCGGCAGCCTCGACGAGGACGGCTTCGCCACCGGCAACGCCGACGAGCTCTACCGCATCCGCGACCGGGTCCAGGCGGCGCGACCCGACGTGCTGCTCGTGCTGAGCGCCGACCACGTCTACCGCGCCGACCTCGACGACGTCGTCCGCGCGCACCTCGACGCCGGGGCCGAGTGCACGGTCGTCACCACCGAGGTCCCGGTCGAGCAGGCGAGCGACCACGCCGTCGTGCGGGTCGAGGACGGGCGCGTGGTCGACTTCGCCTACAAGCCCGAGGACCCCGCCTCGGGCGTCGTGGCGACCGAGATCTTCGCCTACGACCCCGCCGTGCTGGTGGAGGTGCTCGAGGAGCTGCACCGCGAGCTCGGGGCCGACGCCGGCCCCGGTGACAGCGGTCTCGGCGACTTCGGCGAGCACCTGCTGCCCCGCCTGGTCGCGCGCGGGCGGACCGCGGCGTTCGCCCTGCCCGGCTACTGGCGCGACCTCGGGACGCCGAGCAAGTTCCTCGCCGCGCACCGCGACGTGCTGCTCGACGACGTCGGCGTGCTCGGCGTCGAGGACTGGCCGATCATCACCCACCAGCCGCAGCGGCCGCCGGCGCGGTTCCTCGACGGCGCAGTGCTGAGCGACAGCCTGGTGAGTCCCGGGTGCACGGTGGCCGGCACGGTGCGCAGCAGCGTGCTCTCGCCCGGGGTGGTCGTCGAGGCCGGCGCCGAGGTCGTCGACAGCGTGCTCTTCGCCGACACCGTCGTGCGCGCCGGGGCCTCGGTGCACCGCTCGATCGTCGACATGCGCTGCGACATCGGCGCGGACGCCGTCGTCGGCGGACCCGACGCCGACCTCGACGACGACGACGCGATCACCGTCGTCGGTCGGGGCAGCACGGTCGGAACCGGCGTCCACGTGGGGGTGGGGTCCCGGCTCGAGCCCGGGACGTCGGCGTGACGCCCCGCCCGGGACGCTGCGTGAGAGGCGCTGCCTTCCGCGGGGTCGAGCGATCCGATGCCCGGCGGGTTGGCACGCCGCCCCCCACCGCCTTTAATTGCAGTGTCCCGATAGGGATACTTCGGAGTCGTCGTGGTCGGAGCACCCCCGGCCACGACGACTCCAGGTGCCGGCCCGCCCCGGTGGTGACCGGTGGTCCCTGACCCGTCCGCGGCGATGTCGGTCGCCCACGTCGACGGGGCCGTCGTGCTGTCCGTCGCCGGCTCCCTCGACATCGCCTCCGCGACCGGCTTCCGCCGCCTGGTGAACGAGCTGCTCGTCGAGGCCCGGGTGCGGCTGGTCGTCGACCTGACCGACATCGACTTCGTCGACTCCGTCGGGCTCGGCGTGCTCGTCTCCGCGCACCGCCGGACCCGGGGCCTGCGCGGCGGCATGATCCTCGTCGTCGACGGCGACCCGGTGACCCGGCTGCTGCGCCTGACCGGTCTCGACCGGGTGTTCCGCGTCGCCGCCACCCGCGCCCAGGCCCTCGCCGGCGAGGGCGACACCGCGGTGCGCCGGCCCTGAGACCGCCCCGGACGCGGTGGTCGCGGACGCGGGGTCCGGGGGCCGGACGGTACGGTGGCGGGCATGAACGACCAGTCGGTGGACCGCCCGACAGCAGGGACGCGCTCCACCCGGCAGAAGCGCGCCGTCGAGGCCGCGCTGCTCGCCTCCGACGACTTCCGCACCGCCCAGGAGATCCACGACGCGCTGCGTCGCGACGGTGAGTCGGTCGGCCTGGCGACGGTCTACCGGACCCTCCAGGCCCTCACCGACGCCGGCGAGGTCGACGTCGTCAAGACCGACGGCGGCGAGGCGGTCTACCGGCGCTGCAGCACGACCCACCACCACCACCTGGTGTGCCGCCACTGCGGCCGCACCGTCGAGATCGAGGGCCCGGCCGTGGAGCGCTGGGCGGCGTCCAAGGCGGCCGAGAACGACTACGTCGACGTGAGCCACACCATCGAGCTCTTCGGCACCTGCCCGGAGTGCCGGGCCGCTCGGGCCTGACCGGGCCGGCGGCCCGACAGGGCCGGGTCAGCCGTCCCGGCCCCGCCCGTCGACCGCCGAGCGCAGGATCGCGTCCAACGACCACGCCAGCTCCTCCGGGCTGACCCGGTCGGCGAGCATCTCGTAGCCCACGAGCGTGCACATCGCCAGCACGGCGTGGTGGGCGGCGTCCTCGGGCCCGACCAGCTCCTCGAGGGCCTCGACGACGATCGCCCGGCGGTCGTCGTCGACGCGCTCCTGCACCGCCCGGACCCGCGGCTCGACCGCGGCCCAGACCCGGATCGCGGCCTCGCTGCGGTGCGGCAGGTCGGCACTCATCCGGGCCAGCACGCGGAGCCGCTCGACGGGGTGGGCGTGCCCGCGCGCGAGGGCGACCAGCTGGGTGGTCCGCTCCTCGCGCCAGTTCTCGAGCAGCGCGTCGGTGTACTCCTGCCAGCTCGCGAACGAGTGGTAGAAGCTGCCGGTCGTGACGCCGAGGCGGCCGACGACCGCGGCCAGCTTGAGGCCGCCGTACCCCTCGCTCGCCAGGATCGCCTGGCCGGCACCGAAGTACGCCGCGCGCAACCCGCCCGTGGTCATCGACCCACCCTAGGACGGCGCCCGGTCCGCACCGCTGTTCGCCCACGACGAACAGCGGAACAGCGCACCGAACCTGCGTGGTTGAGCGGACATGAGCACAACCGACACGAACGCCACCGACCTCTCCGGCCAGCCCGGCACGACCGCGCTGCCGGTCCTCTTCGTCACCGACCTCGTCGTGCTGCCGGGCATGGTGGTCCCGGTCGAGCTCGACGACGCCGCCCGCGCCGCGATCGACGCCGCCCGCGCCTCCAGCGACGGCCGGCTCCTCGTCGCCCCCCGCCTGGAGGACCGCTACGCCTCCCACGGCGTCATCGCCTCCGTCGAGCGGGTCGGCCAGCTCTCCGGCGGCGCGCCTGCCGCGGTGCTGAAGGCCGAGCGGCGCGGTCGCATCGGCAGCGGCGTCACCGGACCCGGCGCGGCCCTCTGGGTCGAGGTCGAGGCCGTCGACGAGCACGTCACCGACCGGGCCCGTGAGCTCGCCGAGGACTACAAGCGGCTCGTCGTCGCCGTCCTCCAGCGCCGCGAGGCCTGGCAGGTCATCGACACCGTGCACCGGATGACCGACGCCAGCGCGATCGCCGACGCCGCCGGCTACGCGCCCTACCTCTCCGACGAGCGCAAGCGCGAGCTCCTCGAGACCCCCGACGTCGAGCAGCGGCTCGCCAGGCTGGTCGAGTGGACCCGCGAGCACCTCGCCGAGGTCGAGCTCACCGACAAGATCGGCGAGGACGTCCGCGACGGCATGGAGAAGACCCAGCGCGAGTACCTGCTGCGCCAGCAGCTCGCCGCGATCCGCAAGGAGCTCGGCGAGGGCGAGCCCGAGGGCTCCGACGACTACCGCGCCCGGGTCGAGGCCCACACCGGCCTGCCGGACGCCGTCCGCGAGGCCGCGCTGCGCGAGGTCGACAAGCTCGAGCGCGCCAGCGACCAGAACCCCGAGGCCGGCTGGATCCGCACCTGGCTCGACACCGTGCTCGACCTGCCCTGGGGCGTGGTCACCGACGACTCCACCGACGTCGTCGCCGCCCGGGCGGTCCTCGACGCCGACCACCACGGCCTCGAGGAGGTCAAGGACCGGATCGTGGAGTACCTCGCCGTCCGCTCCCGCCGCGCCGAGCGCGGCCTGCAGGTCGTCGGCGGCCGCGGCTCCGGCGCGGTCGTGCTCCTGGCCGGGCCTCCCGGCGTCGGCAAGACGTCGCTCGGTGAGTCCGTGGCTCGCGCCCTGGGCCGCAACTTCGTGCGCGTCGCCCTGGGCGGCGTCCGGGACGAGGCCGAGATCCGCGGCCACCGGCGCACCTACGTGGGTGCCCTGCCCGGCCGGATCGTCCGGGCGATCAAGGAGTCCGGCTCGATGAACCCGGTCGTGCTGCTCGACGAGGTCGACAAGGTCGGCGCCGACCACCGCGGCGACCCCGCCGCCGCCCTGCTCGAGGTGCTCGACCCGGCGCAGAACCACACCTTCCGCGACCACTACCTCGAGCTCGACCTCGACCTCTCCGACGTGCTGTTCGTCGCCACGGCGAACGTCGTCGAGCAGATCCCGAGCGCGCTGCTCGACCGGATGGAGCTGGTCACCCTCGACGGCTACACCGAGGACGACAAGGTCGCCATCGCCCGCGACTTCCTGCTCCCGCGCCAGCTGGAGCGGACCGCGCTGACGACCGACGAGGTCACCGTCAGCGACGAGGCCCTGCACGAGCTCGCGGCCAACCACACCCGCGAGGCCGGCGTGCGCCAGATGGAGCGGCTGATCGCCCGCGCGCTGCGCAAGGCGGCGACCCGCCTCGCGACCGGGGCGGCCACCCACGTCGACATCGGCGTCGACGACCTCCCCGAGCTGGTCGGGCGCCCGCGCTTCATGCCCGAGTCGGCCGAGCGGACCTCGGTGCCCGGCGTGGCCACCGGCCTCGCGGTCACCGGGCTGGGCGGCGACGTCCTGTTCATCGAGGCCAGTGCCCACGACGCCGGCACCGGCGGGGCCGGGCTGACCCTGACCGGGCAGCTGGGCGAGGTGATGAAGGAGTCGGCCCAGATCGCGCTCTCGTTCGTGCACTCGCACGCCGGCGAGCTCGGCGTCGACCCGGCGTTCTTCGACAAGGCGATCCACGTGCACGTGCCCGCCGGCGCGACGCCGAAGGACGGCCCGTCGGCCGGCATCACGATGGTCACCGCCCTGACGTCGCTGGCCACCGGGCGCCCGGTGCGCTCGACGGTGGGCATGACCGGCGAGGTCACGCTCAACGGGCGGGTGCTCCCGATCGGCGGGCTCAAGCAGAAGCTGCTCGCCGCGCAGCGGGCCGGCCTGACCGACGTGTTCGTGCCGCTGCGCAACGAGCCGGACCTCGACGACGTCCCGGCCGAGGTGCTGGAGGCGCTCACGGTGCACGTCGTCGGCGACGTCCTCGACGTCGTCCGGGGTGCGCTGGAGGAGCCGTCCGCGGCTGCGCCCGCGGGCGCCGCTGCCGAGGCCGCCTGAGCGGCGGCCACCCCTCGGGGTGCGGACGCGGCGGGGGCATCCGGGACAGGGTCGGGGCAGTCCCGTCGCCGCCGTGGTGCCGGACCAGGGAGCTCGGGGGAGTCGTCGTGCCGGTCGTGGAGCGCACGATCACCGTCGACCGACCGCTCCGGGCGGTATGGGCGTTCCTGGCCGACTTCACCACCACCGAGGAGTGGGACCCGCCCACGCTGTCGACCGAGCGGCTCAGCGGTGACGGCGGCGTCGGCACGACCTACCACAACGTCTCGAAGTTCGACGGGCTCAGCACGGAGATCGACTACGTCGTCACCGAGTACGTCGAGCACGAGCGGCTCCAGCTGCGCGGCCGGGGCGCCGGCCTGGCGCTGCTCGACACCATCACCGTCGAGGACGTCCCCGGCGGCACCCGCGTGACCTACCACGCGGTCTTCAGCCCGCGCCACGCCTCGTCGTCGGTCGTCCTCGACCGCGACGGGCTGATGGTGCTGGGGGACTTCGTGGCCGAGAGCCTGCTCGACTCCCTCGAGCACCTGTAGGCCCCCGCGGCCTCAGGACTCGAGGACGCGGACCCGGTCGGGCTCGAAGCCGTGCTGCAGGCCCCAGACGACGGCCTGGGTGCGGCTCTCGACGCCGATCTTGCGGTAGAGCGTGCGGATGTGGGTCTTGACGGTGTTGATGCCGATGAAGGCGTGCTCGGTGATGTCGTCGTTGCTGAGCCCCTGGCAGATCAGCGAGAGCACCTCCGCCTCGCGCGGGCTCAGCCCGAGCCGGTCGCCGGGCCAGCGCCCCAGGACGTCGGCGGCCGGCGGCTCGCCGGGCCGCGGGTCCGCCGGCACCACGGTCTCGCCGGCGTGGACCCGCTCGAGGGCCGAGGCGAGCTCCTCGGCCGAGGCACGCTTGGACACGAAGCCGGCCGCCCCGGCCGCCACCGAGGCCGCGACGAGGGCCGGGTCCTCGTCCCAGCTGAACACCACGACCCGGGCGCCGTCGCCCCTGCTCGCCGTCACCGGCCGCAGGCCGCGCTGGCGCTGGCCGAAGGTGTCGACCAGGACGACGTCGACGTCGCTGACCGCGCGGGTCCCGGCCGCGACCTCCACGACCCGGATCCGGTCGACGAAGGGGGCCAGTGCGGCGGCGACGCCGACGACCACGATCTCGTAGTCGTTGACGACGGCGACGCGCACGGGTGCTGCACTGCTCATCTGCAGAGGATGCCAGAGCGCGGCCGCCCGCGCTGCCCGCCTGCCCACGGGGCGGGCCGGTCCCGCCGGTGCCGGGTGCCGCCGAGTCATCCGCAGGGGTGCTCCCCGAGCCTCCGGCGGCGGTGAGGCTGGAGCCATGACGAGATTCGGCTACACGTTGATGACCGAGCAGAGCGGCCCCCGGGAGCTGGTGTCCTACGCGGTCGGCGCGGAGGAGGCCGGCTTCGACTTCGAGGTGTCGAGCGACCACTTCTCGCCCTGGCTGGCCGCCCAGGGGCACGCACCACACGCCTGGACGGTGCTCGGGGCGGTCGCGCACGCCACCGAGCGGGTCGGGCTGATGACCTACGTGACCTGCCCGACCCTGCGCTACCACCCGGCCGTCGTGGCCCAGAAGTCCGCGACGCTCCAGCTGCTGGCCGAGGGACGCTTCACCCTGGGCCTCGGCTCGGGGGAGAGCCTCAACGAGCACGTCGTCGGTCAGGGCTGGCCCGGGGTCGCCACCCGGCAGGCGATGCTCGTGGAGGCCATCGAGGTCATCCGGCGCCTGCACACCGGCGACCTGGTCGACCACGACGGCGAGCACTTCCGCGTCGAGTCGGCGCGGATCTGGGACCTGCCCGACGACGGCGTCGACCTGGCCGTCGCGGTCTCCGGCGACCGCTCGATCGAGACCTTCGGCCCCCTGGCCGACCACCTGGTCGCCGTCGAGCCCGACGCCTCGCTGGTCGAGACGTGGAACGCCGTCGACGGGGCGCCGCGGATCGGGCCCGAGGGCCCCGGCCGCGCGATCGGGCAGATCCCGATCTGCTGGGCCCCGGCGTCCGAGGGCGCCGGCGCCGCCGTCGAGCTGGCCCACGAGCAGTTTCGCTGGTTCGCCGGCGGGTGGAAGGTCAACGCCGACCTGCCCACGACCGCCGGCTTCGCGGGCGCGACCCAGTTCGTCCGCCCCGAGGACGTCGCCGACTCGATCCCGTGCGGTCCCGACCTCGACGCGATCGCCGACGCCGTCCGCGAGTTCGTGGACGCCGGGTTCACCGACGTCGCGCTGGTCCAGGTCGGCGACCGGTGGCAGCAGCAGTTCCTCGACGAGGCGGCCGGCCCGCTGCTGGAGAAGCTGCGGGCCTGACCGGCGTCCTCACATCTGGGTGTCGCGGCGCTCCTGCACGGTCTGCGAGCCGTCCGGGTGCGTGGTCGCCACGACGGACTTGCGGCGCCGGCTGCTGCTGAAGGTGATCGCGGTGAGCGCGATCACGGCGACGCCGACGGCAGCCATGATCCAACCGACGGTGACGAGGTCGACTGCGTCGACGGAGTCCTTGACGGCGAGAGCGAGCACCAGGCCGACGACGAGCAGAAATGCTCCGAATCCATATCCCATCCGGCGACCATGACAGTCGGCGGCGGGGACCGGTCCGCCTCTGCGGGTGAAGAGGAGCCGGGTAAAGAGCCGGTCAGGACCGGGGGTGACGCACGATCCGGGCCGGGACCGGCTCGAAACCGTGCTCGACGCCCCAGAGCACGGCCTGGGTGCGGCTCTCGACGCCGATCTTCCGGTACAGCGTGCGGATGTAGGTCTTGACGGTGTTCATGCCGATGAAGGCCCGCTCGGTGATCTCCTGGTTGCTCAGGCCCTGGCAGATCAGCGCCAGCACCTCCGCCTCGCGGGCGCTGAGGCCGTGCTCGTCGCCCGGCCAGCGACCGAACTCGTCGGCAGCCTCCGTGTCGGGCTTGGGGACCACGCGCCGTCCGGAGTGCGCGGCCTCCAGTGCGGCCACGAGCTCGCCCCCGGAGAGGGACTTGGACAGGTAGCCGGCGACCCCGGCGGCCATGGCCCGCTCGACGAGGCGCGGGTCGGTGTTCCAGCTGAAGATGACGACCTGGCCGGCGGCGACGGCCCCCATGTCGTCGAGCGGGACGGCGTCGCCCTGCGGCTGGCCGAAGGAGTCGTAGAGCACCAGGTCGACCGCGCTCCGCACCGGCGCCTTGACGTCGAGCTCGACGACCTCGACCCGGCTGGCGAAGGGGTGCAGGACGGCGGCGACGCCCGCCACCACGATCTGGTAGTCGTTGACGATCGCGATGCGGAGCGGGCGTGCCATGGGAGGATCGTAGAGGCAGGCGCACCCGCCCACGGGGGTGACGACCACCGGGCTTCCCGGTCGGCCGTGCCGGGCGTGGCAGTGCCGGAGGTGGCGCGACACCCGGGTTCACCCTCAGGGGTGACCGTGCGCCGGGCCGGTGTCCATCTCCGATAGACCTGGGTCATGACCTCCCCCGTGAGCACGGTCGCGGTCGTCAGTCCCCTCGACGTCGTGTCGGCCGGGCTGACCGCGATGCTCTCCCACCACCCCGACCGGGTCGCGGTCGTCGAGCTGTCCACCGGCGCCGACGCCCACGACCCCGACGTGATCCTGTACGACGCCGTCGGCCTGCACCAGGGCGACGGCGCCGACCTGGAGTTCTACGTCAACTCCACCGTCTCCGCCGTCCTCGTCGTCTCGCAGGACCTGCGTCCCGACCTCGCCGCCCGGGCCCTGGCCCGCGGCGCCGACGGCTTCTTCTCCCTCGGCGTCGACGACGACGAGCTGCTCAGCGCGGTGCTCTCGGCCACGCCCGTCGGGGTCGGCGTCGCGGCGACCTCCGGTGCGGTCGGGTCGACCGACGCCGAGGCCGTCGGCCACCGGCTCGGGCACGACGTCGGGCTCACCCCGCGCGAGGTCGACGTGCTGTCGCTCATCACCCAGGGGCTCAGCAACCAGGAGATCGCCGAGCGCAGCTACCTGAGCATCAACTCGGTCAAGACCTACATCCGCAGCGCCTACCGCCGCATCGGCGTCTCCAGCCGCAGCCAGGCCGTCGTGTGGTGCCTGCAGCACGGCTTCTCCTCCGACCGGTCGGCCTAGGTCCCCGGCGCGGCCTGAGTACGACGACTCTGTCCGGGGGGCGGCGGCGGTACCAGGCTCACCGTCGTGTCGTCCTCCCGTGAGACCTGGTCCGTACCCGCCGTCGTCGCGCCCCGTGCGCTGGCCGTCGCCACCTTCCTGCTGCCGCTCGCCGCGGTCGCCGTGACGGCGGCCTGCCTCCTGCGGGCCGACGCTGCCCTGACAGCGGGGGTCGACGACCTCGACCCGCTGTACGGGCTGACCCCGCTGTTCGTCGTGGCCGGTGCCGTCGTGATCGGCGCGGTCAACCTGGTGCTGGCCGCGCTGCACTGCTTCCGCAGCACCGTCGCGCTCTCGACCGGGGTCGCCGTCGGCGGCGCCGCCTGGACGGCTGCTGCCGGCGTCGGCCTCACCCTGCTGGTCACCCTGGCCTCCGCCGGCGACCCCGCGCTCGAGGGGTCCCGCACGGCCGGCGACCAGGTCCCGTGGGCGGTCGCGGCCGTGGTCGTCGCCGTGCTGCCGCTCGCGGCGGCCCTGGTGGTGCACCGCTCCGCGCGCCGCGACGCGATGTTCTGAGCAGCGACCGGCTACCGTCACCGGGTGCGGTGCGGCTACTTCGAGGACGGCCGGTGCGGTTCGTGCACCGAGCTCCGGACGCCGTACGACGCGCAGGTCGCGGCGAAGGTCGAGCACTGCCGGCGGGTGCTGGGCGACCACCCGGGCCTCGCGTGGCTGCCGCCGGTGACGAGCCGGCCGAGCGGGTTCCGCAACAAGGCCAAGATGGCCGTCGGCGGCACCGCCGAGCGGCCCACGCTCGGGATCCTCGACCCGCACGGCCACGGCACCGACCTGCGCACCTGCGGGCTCTACTCGCCCCGGATGCAGGCGCTGCTGCCCGCGCTCGCCGACCTGGTCGGACGGGCCGGGCTGACGCCGTACGACGTGCCGTCGCGCCGCGGTGAGCTCAAGCACCTGCTGGTGACCGAGTCGCCCGACGGCGAGCACCTGGTGCGGTTCGTGCTCCGCTCGAGCGAGGCGCTGCCGCGGCTGCGCAAGCACCTGCCGGCCCTCCTCGCGGCGCGCCCGGACGTCGTCGTGGTCAGCGCCAACCTCCAGCCCGAGCACAAGGCGGTGCTCGAGGGCCCGGAGGAGGTCGTGCTGACCGAGCGGTCGACGCTGCGGGTCGCCGTCAACGACATCGCGCTGCACCTCGGTCCGCAGAGCTTCTTCCAGACCAACACCGAGGTGGCCGCGGCGCTCTACCGGCAGGCCGCGGCGTGGGCCGACGAGGTCGCCCCGACCGACGTCCTCGACCTGTACTGCGGGGTCGGCGGCTTCGCCCTGCACCTCGCGGCGCCGGGCCGGCGGGTGCTCGGCGTCGAGGTGAGCGACCAGGCGGTCGCGAGCGCCACGACGACCGCCGCCGAGCTGGGCCTGCGCGACGTCGCCTTCCTGGCCGGCGACGCGACGACGCCGCCGGACTCCGCCGCCGACCTCGTGGTCGTCAACCCGCCGCGACGGGGCCTGGGGCCCGAGCTGTGCGCGTGGCTCGAGCGCTCACCGGCCCGGACGCTGATCTACTCCAGCTGCCGGGCGGAGTCGCTGGCCCGCGACCTCGCCGCCCTGCCGTCCTACGTCGCCGAGCGGGCGCGGCTGCTCGACATGTTCCCGCAGACCGGGCACTACGAGGTCGCGGTCCTGCTGCGCCGCCGGTGAGCGGTCAGGTGCCGCAGTAGGTCGTGTAGCCGCCGAAGGAGTCGGGCGCGGGCTCGGCGTACCGCTCGAGGCCCGGCCGCTCCTCGAACGGGTGCGTGACGGCCTCGACCAGGCGGCCGAACGGCTCCAGGTCACCGGCGGTGGCGGCGTCCAGCGCCTCCTCGACCAGGTGGTTGCGCGGGACGACGACGGGGTTGGTGCGGCGCATCAGGTCGGCGTCCGGGCCGAGGGCCAGCCAGCGGTCGAGCCAGGCATCGATGCCGGCGAGGTCGACGACCAGGCTGCGGGCGGGCTCGCGGTCGCCGGTGCCGGCGGCGGTGGTGAGCGCGCGGAAGAACGAGGTGAGGTCGGGGTGGTTCTCCTGGAGCAGGCGCAGCAGGTCGTCGACGACCGGCTCCTCGGAGGCGGCGCCCGTGAGGCCGAGCTTGGCGCCGAGGCCGGCGGACCAGGCGGCGGAGTACTGGCGCCGGAAGCCGCCGAGGGCGTCGGTCACCAGGGTCACGGCCTCGGCCTCGTCGTCGTGGACCAGCGGGAGCAGGGCCTCGCCGAGCCGGGCGAGGTTCCACTCCATGACGACCGGCTGGTTGCCGTAGGCGTAGCGGCCCTGCGCGTCGATCGAGCTGAAGGTGGTCGTCGGGTCGAAGGACTCGAGGAAGGCGCACGGGCCGTAGTCGATGGTCTCGCCGGAGATGGTGACGTTGTCGGTGTTCATCACCCCGTGCACGAACCCGACCAGCATCCAGCGCGCGACCAGCGACGCCTGGGCCGCCACGACGGCCTCGAAGAGCGCGAGCGCCGGGTTGGCGGCGTCGGCGGCGGCGGGGTGGTGACGGGCGATGGCGTGGTCGGCGAGGCGGCGGAGCAGGTCGGCGTCGTCGGTGGAGCGGGCCAGCTGGAAGCTTCCGACGCGCAGGTGGCTGGCGGCGACGCGGGCCAGCACGGCACCCGGCATCGGCACCTCGCGCTGGACCCGGCGGCCGGTCGCCACGACGGCGAGGGAGCGGGTCGTCGGGATGCCGAGGGCGTGCATGGCCTCGCTGACGACGTACTCGCGCAGCATCGGGCCGACGACCGCGCGCCCGTCGCCGCCGCGCGCGAACGGCGTCCGGCCGGAGCCCTTGAGGTGCAGGTCGCGCCGCTGTCCGGGGCCGCCGAGCTCCCCGAGCAGGAGGGCCCTGCCGTCGCCGAGCCGGGGGGAGTAGCCACCGAACTGGTGCCCGGCGTAGGCCTGCGCGACCGGCGTGGCGCCTGCGGGGACGGCGTTGCCGACGAGCAGCCGGACGCCGTCGTCGGAGCGCAGCCACGCCGGGTCGAGGCCCAGCTCGACGGCGAGCGGCTGGTTCAGCACGAGCAGCCGGGGCTCGGGGGCCTCCTCGGCCCTCCAGGGCAGCGCGAGCTCGGGCAGCTCGGTCGCGAAGGTGGTGCCGAGCTCGAGCGAGGAGGTGGAGATGCTCACGTGTCGAGGTTACGCGGCGCTGCGAGCCCGCCCCAGGGACCGGCGGTCGCGGACGTCGCGCACCAGGGCGGCGGCGGCGTCGTCCCAGGTCGGGTGGTCGAAGGCGAAGCCGGCGTCGAGCAGCCGGCCCGGCACCACGCGGCGGCTCTTGAGGAGCAGCTCGGTGTCGCTGCGCAGGGCCAGCGCGCCGACCTCGGCCATCCACCGCGTCGCGGGCAGGGCGGGACGACGGCCCCACGCGTCCCGCAGCCGGTCCATCAGCTCGCGCTGGGGGAGCGGGTCCGGTGCGGCCAGGTTGACCGGCCCCTCGACGTCGTCGCGGTCGAGCAGGAACGCGACCGCGCGGCAGAAGTCGTCGCCGTGGATCCAGGACACGTACTGCCCGCCGCCGGCCACGGGTCCGCCGAGCCCGAGCCGGGCCATCCACAGCAGGTGGTCGAGGACGCCGCCGCGGTCGGGGGTCATCACCATCGCGGTGCGCAGCGCGACCCGCCGGGTCGCCGGCAGCGCGGCCTCGGCCTGGGCGGCCTCCCAGCGCCGGGCGATCCGGACGCTGTACTCCCAGTAGAGGGGGACGTCGGGCTCCTCGCCGCCGATCACACCGGTCGCCTCGTCGTGCGCCGGGCCGCGGGTGTCGGCGTAGATGGTCGCGGTGCTCATCTGCAGCCAGACGCGGGGCGGCTGCGCCGCGGCCCGGATCGCCCGTCCGACCACGCGCGCGGACTCCACGCGCGAGTCCATCATCTGGCGCAGGTGCTCGTCGGTGTAGCGGCAGCTGACCGTGCGGCCGGCCAGGTTGACGACCGCGTCGGCGCCGTCGACCTCCTCGGCCCACGCGCCGAGCGTCCGCCCGTCCCAGCCGACGTGGCGGACGCCCGCCTCGAGGGGGACCGGGTGCCGGCTCAGGACGACGACCTCGTGCCCGGACTCGAGGAGTGCGCGGCGCAGGACGCCGCCGACCTGGCCGGTCCCACCGGGGATCACGATCTTCACGGCACCACCGTAGGCCAACTTTTGAACATGTTCAATTGGGTCCCGCACGTCGGGGACCCGGTGCGACCCGGGCGACCCGGGCGACCCGGGCGGCTCAGGCGACGAAGTCGTCCCAGCCGGCGGCCAGGTAGTCGACGAACGAGGGCGAGACCCGCTCGGCCGCGAGGTGCTCGCGCGACACGGGCTGGGACATGCTCACGAACGTCGGGTGCGTGACGGCGCGGCGGGCGAAGTCGTGGTGGATGATCGCGCCGGTCCCGATCGTCACGAAGTCGGCGCCCCTGACCAGGCACCAGTCGGCGTCGGCAGCGCCCAGGACCTTGCCGGCGACGCCCACCCGGGCGCCGTGCCGGGGGAGCTCCATGAAGTGGTCGATGAGGAGCGTGTCGTCCTCGTCCTCGTCCTCGGCGCCGTGCACGGGCTTGCGGACGTCCCAGAGCGACAGGTCGAGGTAGTCGACGAGGTCCTCGGCCATCACCTGCTCCGCCAGCGACGTCGCCTCGTCGAGCACCATGCCGAACCGCTCCGGGCTGAGCCGGACGCCGAGCTGCAGGGTGGGCGTCGACTCCCGGATGCCGCGCAGCACCTCGAGCAGGAAGCGGGAGCGCCCGGCCAGGTCGCCGCCGTACTCGTCGGTGCGGTGGTTCTTGCGGGCGTCGAGGAACTGCGCGGCGAGGTAGCCGTGCGCGCCGTGCACCTCGACGCCGTCGAAGCCGGCCCGCTCCGCGCGACCGGCGGCCGCGACGAAGTCGGCGACGGTCTCGCGCACCTCCGCGGTGCTCAGCGCGCGGGCACCCTTGTCGGGGTCGTCCCAGGGCGCGACGAGCTGCTCGCCGGAGACGGCGGCGTTGGCGCGGATCCCGCCGTGGTGCAGCTGCACCGACGACACGGTGCCGGTGGCGCGCAGCCCGTCGGCGAGCCGGGTCAGGCCGGGCAGGTGCGCGTCGTCGGCGATGCCGAGCTGGCCCGGCCACGGGTTGCCGGCGCGGGCGACGTAGGCGGCGCAGGTCATCGTCAGGCCGAACCCGCCCTCGCCGCGGGCGACGAGCCACTCGTACTCGTCGTCGCCGAGGGTGCCGTCGAGGTTGCTCTGCTGGTTGGTCAGCGGCGCGAGCGCCAGCCGGTTCGACCACGCGGAGCCGCGACGGAGGGACAGGGGGTCGGCGAGGTGGGTCACCCGACCCATGGTGACGGAGCCGCCGGGTGCGGCCGAGGGCGGCCCGGCCCCGCCGCCGCGGGCGCGGGGCGCCCCCGCGCGGTCAGGCGCGCAGCTCGCGCCGCAGCACCTTGCCGGTGAGGGTGCGGGGGAGCCGCGCGACCAGCTCGATCTCGCGCGGGTACTTGAACGCCGCCATCCGCTCCCGGCAGTAGCCCACGAGCTCGGCCTCGCTCACCACGGCGTCCGGGCGGAGGGCCACGAACGCCTTGACCGACTCGCCGCGGTAGTCGTCGGGGATCCCCACCACGGCCACCTCCCGGACGGCGGGGTGGCCGGCGAGCACCTGCTCGACCTCGCGCGGCCACACCTTGTAGCCGGAGGCGATGATCATGTCGGTGCGCCGGTCGACGACGTGGAACCAGCCCTCGGGCGACATGAAGCCGACGTCGCCGGTGTGCAGCGCGCCGTCGGGCAGCGACTCGGCGGAGGCCTCGGGGTTGCGCCAGTAGCCGGCCGCCACCTGGGGGCCGGTGGTGACGAGCTCGCCGATCTCGCCGACCGGCACGTCGTGACCGCGGTCGTCGACGACCCGGGTGACGGTGCCGAAGACCGGGAGGCCGACCGACAGCGAGCGGGTCGCCTCGTCGACCGGGGCCCGGACGCCGGGCGGCACGGCGTGCGAGGGCGAGGTGGTCTCGGTCTGCCCGTAGACGTTGTGGAGGTAGTGCCCCGTCGCCGCCTCGATGCGGTCGGCGACGGCCGGCTCGATGGGCGCCCCGCCGGAGGCGAGCACCCGGAAGGAGGTGAAGTCCGCCGGGACGGCGCGGCCGTCGTCGACCAGGGCCAGGTAGGCCGTCACCGAGGCGACGGCGAACGCCGGCCGGTGGGCCCGGACCGCCGCGAGGACGGCGTCCGGGGTGATCCGGTGGGTGAGCACGACCGGCGACCCGAGCAGCAGCGCGAGCACCACCCCGCCGACCAGGCCCGTGACGTGGAAGACCGGCGACAGCGCCAGCACGGGCTCGCCGGGCGCGATGCCGTACCAGTCGCGGTAGGTCTGGGCGCTGTGGGCGAGGTTCGCGTGGGTGAGCATCGCCGCCTTGGGCCGCCCGGTCGTGCCCGAGGTGTAGGCGAGGACGGCGACGTCGCCGGGTCGCGGGCGGGCCGGCGCGGGCGGCGCGGCGCCGGTCGCCAGCACCGCGGCCAGGTCGAGCGTGTCGCCCGGCTCGCCGCGGTCGGTGTCGGGGCCGGCGACGGTGACGACCGTGTGCACGCCGAGGTCACCGGGGGCCAGCACGGCGCGGGTGACGTCCTCGTAGAGGTCGGCCAGGACCAGCAGCGCGGCGGGCTCGCAGTCGCGCAGGGTCTGGTCGAGCTCGCGCGCGCGGAGCATCGGGCTCACCAGCGCGGCCGCCCCGCCGGCCTTCCACGCCGCGAGGAGGCCGAGGAGGAACGCGGGGTCGTTCTGCACGCACAGGGCGAGCCGGTCGCCGTGCCGGAAACCCCGCGCCACGAGCAGGGCGGCGAGGGCGTCGGAGCCGCGGTCGAGCTCGGCCCAGGTGAGCGACGTCCCGCGGTAGTGGGCGGCCGCGCCGTCGGGGACGGCGTCGACGGCGGCGGCGAGCATCGAGAGCCCGTCGGGGTGGTCGGGCACGAACGTCGCGGGGCGGCCGGGCGGGTAGTGCGCGAGCCACGGGCGCGCGTCGTGGAGCATCCGTTCCCCCTGGTCCTCGTCGTGGCTCGGTCACCCGTGCCCCGATTCTGCCCGACGCCCGTCCGGCGCCGGTGCGTGGCGACGGGGCGACCGTCCGCCGGTCTAGGATGTTCAGCGTGACTGAACTCGCGGCGGACGACGAGCGGCACGCCGGCGCCGCGGTCCGGCAGGCGCGGCGCGCCGCGGGCCTGACCCTGCGCGAGCTGGCCGACCGGGTCGGCGTCAGCGTCGGCACCATGAGCGCGGTCGAGAACGGAAAGGTCGGGCTCACCGTCGTCCGGCTGCGGCAGATCGCGGTGGTGCTCGACGTCTCGCCGGCGCGACTGCTCGCGCCACCGGTCGGTGCCGGGCCCGCGACCCCTCCGGCCGGGCACCGGGACTGGCGCGCGTTCCCGCCGCTCGCCCTCGACCCCGTGCTGGCCGCCGCGGTCGGCGTCCTGCGCGAGACCGGCTACCACGGCGCCACCATGCGGATGATCGCCGCGGCCGCCGACATCAGCATCGCCGGGATCTACCACCACCACCGCAGCAAGCAGAGCCTGCTGGTCGCGCTGGTGGACCTGGTGATGGAGGACCTCACCTGGCGCGTGCTGAGCGCGGGCGCGGAGGCGGCCACCCCCGCGGACCGCTTCGAGCGGATGGTCGAGGCGCTCGCCCTCTTCCACGCCGTGCGCGCCGAGGCGGCGTTCATCGTGGCCACCGAGGTGCGCAGCCTCGAGGCCCCCGACCGCCGGCGCAACGCCGCCACGCGGCGCCGCATCCAGGCCGCCCTCGACGCCGCCGCCGCCGCGGCCGTCGACGACGGCACCTTCGGGGTCGCGCTGCCCCACCACGCGGCCCGGGCGGTCGCCACCATGTGCATGGCGCTGCCCTACTGGTACTCACCCGAGGGGTCGCAGCCGCCCGCCGAGATCGCCGCGGAGTACGCCGCCATGGCCCGCGACCTGATGCGCCCGACCCGCTGAGCCGCCCCCGCGTTCAGCCTGACCGAACTCCGCCCGGGCCCCTGTCGCCGGGCGAGAACGGGGGTTGACGCGCGCCCGGATCGTTGTGACGCTCATCTCACTGAACCCGTCAGAACGTTCGATCACCACGGTTCAGCACTCCCGCGCACCCGCCCGACGAAAGGCATGCTCGATGACCGACGCACCCGACCTGACCGACCTCCTGGCCGACTCGCCGTCCAACTGGGGCAAGTGGGGCGACGACGACGAGGTCGGCGCGCTGAACTACCTCGGCCCGGAGCAGGTCGTCGCCGCGGCGTCGCTGATCTCCAGCGGCAAGGTGTTCACCCTGCAGCGCCTGATCGGCGACCCCAAGGGCGACCCGGTGTGGCCGGGCCGCACGCCGGCCGAGCGCACCCAGATCCTCGACGAGTCGAGCTGGGACGGCGACGACGCGCCGGCCTTCCCCGGCGGACTGCACTACGCCGACGACAAGATCAACGCCTTCCTGCAGGGCTCCACGCAGTACGACGCCCTCGGCCACGTCTGGTACGGCGGCCAGATCTGGAACGGCTACGACGCCCGCACCACCGTCGGCGGCCTCGACAAGGCCAGCATCCAGCCGATCGCCGAGAAGGGGGTCGTCGGGCGCGCGGTGCTGCTCGACATGGCCCGCTTCCGCGGCAAGCCGACCCTCGAGGCGGCCGAGACCTACACCCACGAGGACCTGGTCGCGTGCGCGGAGGCGCAGGGGGTCGAGCTGCGCAAGCGCGACATCCTCATCATCCGCACCAACTACCTCCAGCTCTTCTTCGAGCTCGGCGACAAGTTCTACGAGGGCTTCTGCGAGCCGGGCCTGGTCTACAGCCCCGAGCTGGTGCAGTGGTTCGCCGACATGGAGATCCCCAACCTGGTGACCGACACGATCGCCAACGAGGTCACCTTCGACCCCAACAACGGCGTGGCCCTGGTGCTCCACAACGCGCTGATGCGCAACCTCGGGGTCACCCTCACCGAGATCGCCGACCTCGAGAAGCTCGCCGCCGACTGCGCCGAGGACGGCGTCTACGAGCTCTTCTACGCCGCCGCGCCCCTCAAGGTGGCCCTCGGCAGCGGCTCGCCGGTCAACCCGATCGTCATCAAGTAGTCGCCCGTGAGCGTCTACGACGAACGGCCCTGGCTGTCGCTGTACGGCGACCTGCCGCCCGACCTGGACTCGGAGCACCCGAACGCGCTGGAGATGTTCCGGGCCGGGCTGGCCGCCGACCCGGACGGCGTCGCCGTCGTCTACTTCGACGGCACGCTGACCCGCCGCGAGCTCGACGCCCAGAGCGACGCGCTCGCCAGCGCCCTGCTGGCGGGCGGGTTCGGTGCCGGCGAGCGGCTCGCGGTCTACCTGCAGAACGTGCCGCAGTTCGTCGTCTGCATGCTCGCGACCTGGAAGGCCGGCGGCGTGCTGGTCTCGATCAACCCGATGAGCCGCGCCCGCGAGCTGTCCTACCTGCTGCAGGACTCGGGCGCGACCGTGCTGGTCGCGCTCGAGTCGCTGTACGACGAGGTCGGCCGCGACGTCGTGCCCGACACCGCGGTGCGGCTCGTGCTCACCACCAGCGAGCTCGACCACCAGACGCGCGACGACCCGCGGCTCTTCGCCGGGATCACCCGGCAGCGGCACGAGGGCACGACCGACCTCGCCACGCTCGTCGCGCAGCACGCCGGCGAGGTGCCGCCGCCGGTCGTGCTGGCCGGCGACGACGTCGCCTTCCTCACCTACACCTCCGGCACCACCGGGGTGCCCAAGGGCGCGATGAACACCCACCGCAACGTCGTGTTCACCTCGCGGGTCTACCGCGAGTGGGCCCGGTTCCAGCGCGGCGGGTCGATCTTCGGGATCGCGCCCCTGTTCCACATCACCGGGCTGATCGGGCACATCGGCGCCAGCTTCGACGCGCCGGCGCCGCTGGTGCTGGCCTACCGCTTCGAGCCGAACGTCGTCCTCGACGCGCTCCTCGAGCACCGGCCCACCTACACGATCGGGGCGATCACCGCGTTCAACGCGCTGTTCAACGCCCCGGCGTTCACGAAGGACCACTTCGCCTCGTTCACCTCGACCTACTCGGGCGGGGCGGCGATCTCCCCGACGGCCGAGAAGGCCTTCCTGGCCGCGACCGGGCTGCAGGTGCACAACGCCTACGGCCTCACCGAGACGACCAGCCCGATGACCCTGACGCCGTTCGGGACGCCGTCGCCGGTCGACCCGACCTCGGGTGCGCTCTCGGTCGGCACCCCGGTGCCCGGCACGATCGTGCGGATCCAGGACGAGGTGGGCCACGACGTCCCGCTCGGCGAGGTCGGCGAGATCGTCGCCGACGGGCCGCAGGTGGTGGCCGGCTACTGGGGCAAGCCCGACGAGACGGCGGCGAACCTGCCCGGGGGAGCGTTGAAGAGCGGCGACGTGGGGTTCATGAGCCCCGAGGGCTGGATCTTCATCGTCGACCGCAAGAAGGACATGATCAACGCCTCCGGCTACAAGGTCTGGCCGCGCGAGGTCGAGGACGTCCTGGCCGAGCACGCCGCCGTCCGTGAGGCCGCCGTGATCGGGGTGCCCGACGAGCGGCGCGGCGAGACCGTCAAGGCCTTCGTCAGCCTCAAGCCCGGCACCAGCGCCACGCCGGAGGAGCTCGTCGCGCACTGCAAGGAACGGATGGCGGCCTACAAGTACCCCCGCGAGGTGGTCGTCATCGACGAGCTGCCCAAGACCGTCACCGGCAAGATCCTGCGCCGCGAGCTGCGGACCCGGGGCGTCTAGGGAGCGCCCCAGAGGGAGATCCGCCCGGCGGGGGTGGTTAACGTCCGCCGGGTGGACCTCTCCTCGCTCTCGTTCTTCACCCTCGTCGAGCCCGCGGACGGGCCCACCGAGGGGCCCATTCACGGGGCAGCCGGCGGGTCCGATGGCGCGCTGGCGCCGACCGACCTGGCCCGCAGCTCGTGGTCGCGCGAGCAGCTGCACGGCGTCGCGGTCAGCGGGGCGCTGGCCCGCACCGCCGAGCGCACCCTGGCCGCGCTGGGCCGCGACGACCTGCGGCCGGCGCGGCACACCGTCGACCTGTTCCGGCCCGCGCGGTTCGAGCCGTGCACCCTGACGGCCGAGGTGGTGCGCGAGAGCGCGCGGATCTGCCTGGTCGACGTCGCCCTGAGCCAGCACGGCGAGCGCGTCGCGCGGGCCTCGGTGCTCTTCCTCAAGGCCACCGAGTCGACCGACGCGTCGGTCTGGGAGCCGACCGAGCGGCCGAGCCCGCCGCCCGAGGACGTCGCCCCGCCGACCGACGCTCCCGCCGTGCCGTTCCTGCGCAGCGACGCCCCCTGGTCCCAGGACTTCCGGCAGCACCAGAACGCCGGGCGCAAGACGTCGTGGAACGCCGCCGTCCCGGTGGTCGCCGGCGAGCGGTTGACGCCGTTCCAGGCCGCCGCGGCGACGGCGGACGGCGCCAGCCTGGTGCTCAACTGGGGCAGCGCCGGCGTGCAGCACATCAACACCGACGTCACGCTCGCGCTCGCCCGGCTGCCGCGCGGCACCGAGGTCGGGCTGGCCGCGCTCGACCGGGTCGAGGTCGACGGGATCGCCGTCGGCACCGCGGCCGTCTTCGACCGGGAGGGGCCGGTCGGCGAGGTCGTGGTGACCTCCCTGGTCAACGCCCGCCGGTCGATCAGCTTCGACCGCGAGGAGCAGCGCGACCCGAACCGGGCCTGAGCCGGGCCGGGACGGCGCGCTCCGGGCGCGCCGTAGGTGGAGCACGCCCGGGCTTGTTTCGGGTACCCTAGGGGGGTACGGTAGAGGCATGGACCACGCACCGGGCTACGCCAGCCGCAAGGACGACTACCTCAAGCGGATGAAGCGCATCGAGGGCCAGGTGCGCGGCATCGAGCGGATGATCGAGAACGACACGTACTGCATCGACATCCTCACGCAGGTCTCCGCGGCCACGAAGGCGCTGCAGGCCGTCGCGCTCGGGCTCGTCGACGAGCACATGGCCCACTGCGTCCTCGACGCCGCCAGGGCCGGTGGACCCGAGGCCGAGCACAAGCTCAAGGAGGCGTCCGCGGCGATCGCGCGCCTGGTCCGGTCCTGACCCCCGCACCACACCGAGAGGAACCACCATGTCGACCAGCACCTACACCGTCACCGGCATGACCTGCCAGCACTGCGTCGCCTCGGTCACCGAGGAGCTCACCGAGGTCCCCGGCGTCACCGACGTCGCGGTCGACCTGGGGAGCGGCGCCGTGACCGTCACCAGCGACCAGCCCCTCCCCGACGACGCCGTCCGCGCCGCCGTCGAGGAAGCCGGCTACACCCTCACATGAGCACCCCAGGCCGACTCGCGGTCTTCGCCCTCGGCCTGGTCGTCGTCTTCGCGGCGGCGGTCGGCATCGGGCGGGCGACCGGACCGGTCGGCCCCGTCGGGCCGGCCGACGGCCGTGAGGTCGCCCACGCCGGCGACGTCCACTCCGGCGACGGCGGCGACGACGACGGAGGTGGGCACGGCACCGACGCCGAGGAGCCCGGCCTCCCGGGCGGCCTCGCGACCAGCCAGGACGGCTACACCCTCGAGCTCGACCGCACGACGCTGCGGCCCGGCACCCGCGAGGTCGCCTTCCGGATCACCGACGAGCACGGCGACGCCGTCACCGACTACCGCGTCGAGCACGAGAGGCGGCTGCACCTGGTCGCCGTGCGGCGCGACGGCACCGGCTTCCAGCACGTCCACCCCGAGCTCGGCGCCGACGGCACCTGGCGGGTACCGCTCGACCTGACCCCGTCCGCCTGGCGACTCATCGCCGACTTCGCGCCCGCCGACACCGCCGACACCGGGCAGGACGACGCGGGCCTCGTCCTCGGCGCCGACCTGCTCGTGCCCGGACCCTCCGACGTCGCGCCCGCGCCGCCGGTCACCCGCACCGCGACCGTCGACGACTACACCGTGACCCTGACCGGCGACCTCGTCGCCGGCGACCACTCCACGCTCGAGCTCACCGTCTCCCGCGACGGCGTCCCGGTGACCGACCTCCAGCCCTACCTCGGCGCCTTCGGCCACCTCGTCGCGCTCCGCGAGGGCGACCTCGCCCACCTGCACGTGCACCCCGAGGAGGGGGCGAGCGGCCCCACCGTCGCCTTCACCGCCGAGGTGCCGAGCGCGGGCCGCTACCGGCTCCACCTCGACTTCCGGCACGACGACGTCGTCCGCACCGCGTCCTTCCTCCTGGAGGCTGACCATGACGACCACTGACCTGGCCATCACCGGCATGACCTGCGCGTCCTGCGCGAACCGGATCGAGCGCAAGCTCAACAAGCTCGACGGCGTCGAGGCGTCGGTCAACTACGCCACCGAGAAGGCCCGCGTCTCCCACGCCGACGGCGTCACGACCGACGAGCTGGTGCGCGCCGTCGAGGCCGCCGGGTACGTCGCCACCGTCCCGGTCGCCCGGAACGAGGGCGACCAGACGCCCGCCGCGGCGGACGTCGACCCGACCCGCAGCCTGCGCGAGCGGGTGCTCGTCTCGGCCGCGCTCAGCATCCCGGTCGTGGCGATGGCGATGGTGCCGGCGCTGCAGGTCGACGGGTGGCAGTGGCTCTCGCTCACCCTGGCCGCGCCGGTCGTCGTGTGGGGAGCGCTGCCCTTCCACCGCGCCGCCTGGACCAACCTGCGCCACGGCGCGGCCACCATGGACACCCTCGTCTCGGTCGGCACGCTGGCGGCGTTCGGCTGGTCGCTGTACGCGCTGCTGCTCGGCACCGCCGGCGAGATCGGCATGACCCACCCGTTCCGGTTCGTGGTCGAGCGCGGCGACGGCGCCGCGATGATCTACCTCGAGGCCGCGGCCGGCGTCACCACGCTCGTGCTCACCGGCCGCTACGTCGAGGCGCGCTCGAAGCGCCGCGCCGGCGCCGCGCTGCGCGCGCTGCTCGACCTCGGGGCCCGCGACGTCGCCGTCCTGCCCGACGGGCCCGGCGGTCCCGAGCGGCGGGTCCCGGCGGCCGACCTGGCGGTGGGCGACCTGTTCGTCGTCCGGCCGGGGGAGAAGGTCGCCACCGACGGCGTCGTCACCGACGGCGGCTCGGCGGTCGACGCCTCGCTGCTGACCGGCGAGTCGGTGCCGGTGGAGGTCGGCGTCGGTGACGCCGTCGTCGGTGCGACCGTGAACGTCGGTGGGCGGCTCGTCGTCCGCGCGACCCGGGTCGGCTCCGACACCCAGCTGGCCCAGATGGCCCGGCTCGTCGAGGACGCGCAGAACGGCAAGGCGGCCGCCCAGCGGCTCGCCGACCGGATCTCCGGCGTCTTCGTGCCCGTCGTCCTCGCCCTGGCCGCGTCCACCCTCGGGTTCTGGATCGGCACCGGGGCCGGCACCGCCGCCGCGGTGACCGCCGCGGTCGCCGTGCTGGTGATCGCCTGCCCGTGCGCGCTCGGGCTCGCGACGCCGACCGCGCTGCTCGTCGGCACCGGCCGCGGCGCCCAGCTCGGGATCCTGGTCAAGGGTCCGGAGGCGCTCGAGCGGGCCCGCGCCGTCGACGTCGTGCTGCTCGACAAGACCGGCACCGTCACCACCGGCACGATGACGCTGCGCGGCGTCGTCCCGGCCGCCGGTGAGGACGCCGACCGCGTGCTGCGGCTCGCGGCCTCGCTCGAGCACGCCTCCGAGCACCCGGTCGCCCGCGCGGTCGCGGCCGGTGCCGGGTCCGTCGGGGGCCTGCTGCCGGTGACCTCCTTCGTGAACGTCGAGGGCCTCGGCGTCACCGGCAGCGTCGACGGGCACGACGTCGTCGTCGGCCGGCCGTCACTGCTGGCCGACCACGGCCTGCGGCTCGGGGCCGACCTCGAGGCCGCGCTCGACGACGCCCGCGCGCACGGCGGCACCGCGGTCGCCGTGGGCTGGGACGGCGCGGCGCGCGGCGTCCTGGTCGTCGCGGACGCCGTCAAGCCCGAGGCCGCGGAGGCGGTGCGCCGGCTGCGCGACCTCGGCCTGACCCCGGTGCTGCTCACCGGTGACCACGAGACGGTCGCGCGGGCCGTGGCGGCCGACGTCGGGATCGACGCCGACAGCGTGGTCGCCGGCGTGCTGCCCGCCGGCAAGGTCGACGTCGTGCGCCGCTACCAGGACACCGGCCGGGCGGTCGCGATGGTCGGCGACGGCGTCAACGACGCGGCCGCGCTCGCGCAGGCCGACCTCGGCATCGCGATGGGCAGCGGGTCCGACGTCGCCATCGAGGCCAGCGACCTGACGCTGGTCCGCAGCGACCTGCGGGTCGTCGCGGACGCCGTCCGGCTCTCGCGGCGCACGCTCGCCACGATCCGGGGCAACCTGTTCTGGGCGTTCGGCTACAACGTGGCCGCGATCCCGCTCGCCGCCCTCGGGCTGCTCAACCCGATGATCGCCGGCGCCGCGATGGCGTTCTCGTCGGTCTTCGTGGTGCTCAACAGCCTGCGGCTGCGCCGGTTCCGGGCGTTGGCCGGCGCGGCAGCGTAACCTGAGTTATGTGACCGTCCGCGAGCTCCCGCAGATCCGACGCGAGGACCGCGGCCTGCCGGTCCTGGGCCGTGCCCTCGCCTACGCCCGCGACCCGGTCGCGCTGTTCGAGCGGCAGTGGGAGCACTACGGGCCGGTCGCGCCGCTGCGGGGGCTCGGCGGCACGTGGGTGATGCTGCTCGGCCCGGACGCCTGCCAGGCGGCGTTCCAGAACGGCGAGAAGGCCTTCGCCAACGGCCCGGCCTGGTCGCAGCTCGTCGGCCCGTTCTTCGACCGCGGCCTGATGCTCCTCGACTTCGACGAGCACCGGCTGCACCGGCGGATCATGCAGGAGGCGTTCACCCGCCCACGGCTGGAGGGGTACGCGGGCGGCATGCACCCCGCGATCGAGCGGGGCCTCGCGACGTGGGCGCCGGCGTCCGGCTTCCGGTCCTACCCGGCGCTCAAGCAGCTGACCCTCGACATCGCCGCCGACATCTTCATGGGCGGCGCCGAGGACGCGACGCCGGAGGAGATGGAGCGGGTGAATCGCGCCTTCGTCGCGTGCGTGCAGGCCGCCGGGGCGATGGTGCGCAAGGACCTGCCGCTGACCCGGTGGGGTCGCGCCCACCGCGGCCGCGAGGTGCTCGAGCAGTGGCTGCGGCACTACCTGCCCTCGCGCCGGGCCCGGCTGACCGACGACCTGTTCTCCCAGCTGTGCCACATCGAGACCGACGGTGGCGAGCGGTTCTCCGACGACGACGTCGTCAACCACATGATCTTCCTGATGATGGCCGCGCACGACACCTCGACCATCACGCTCTCGACGATGCTGCAGCACCTGGGCCAGCACCCCGGGTGGCAGGAGCGCTGCCGCGCCGAGTCGGCGGCCCTCGGCCCCCGGCCGAGCCTCGCCGAGCTCGACGGACTCACCTCGCTCGACCTGGTGATGAAGGAGTGCCTGCGGCTGCGCGCCCCGGTGCCGGTCGTGGTGCGCCAGACGGTCAAGGACGTCGTCGTCGAGGGGGTGCGGATCCCGGCCGACACGTTCGTGATCGTCGCCGCCCAGTTCTCGCACCTGCGCCCGGACCTGTGGACCGACCCCACCTCGTTCGACCCCGAGCGGTTCTCCGAGGCCCGCCGCGAGGACCGCAGCCACCGCTTCGCGTGGGAGCCGTTCGGCGGCGGCGTCCACAAGTGCCTGGGGCTGTTCTTCGCGGGCATGGAGGTCAAGGCGGTCATGCACCACCTGCTGCGCAGCCACGAGTGGAGCGTCGACCCGTCCTACGTCGCCCCGCTCAACAACCACTCCCTGCCGTTCCCCACCGACGGCCAACCCGTCGACCTGCGCACCCGCCCCTGAGATCACCGCTGACCCGTCGCTGATCAGCGACGGGTCAGCGGTGGACGTGCGGTGACCCGTCAGTGATCACTGACGGGTCGGCGGATCACTCGGCCGCGGCGCTGGCGGCTTCCTGCTCGGAGCCGGCGCCGGCGGTGCTGAGCGCGCCGCTCTTGTCCTCGAGGTGCGCGCGGACGAACCAGTGGAACAGCTCGAGCTTGTCGGTCTGCCCGATGAGCATGTCCTGGCTGACGACGTCGAGCTCCTCGAGCTCCTTGATCGCGTCGCGGTAGCTGGTGATCACGCCCTGGTAGACGAGGTCGAGGGCGCCGAGGTGCTCCTGCGTGGTCGCGCGACCGATGGAGTACTCCTCCCAGGTGCGCTCCGCGACCAGCACGCCGGGCGTGCCCTGCGGGGAGCCGCCGAGGGTCGCGATCCGCTCGGCCAGCGAGTCGCTGAAGGCGCGGACCTCGTCGACCTGCGGGTCGATCATCTCGTGGACGGCGATGAAGTGCGGGCCCACGACGTTCCAGTGGACGTGCTTGAGGGTCAGGTGCAGGTCGTTGGTGGCGTGGAGCCGCCCCTGCAGCAGTTCGACGACCCGCTCGGCGTCCTCGGTCGGGATGCCGGGGGTGGTGTATCGGAGCTTGCCGGTGCTAGTAGCCATGCTTCGAACGTAGCCACGCGCGCGTGGACACACGTCACCGGAAGGGGTGGACCCCGGGCCCGGGCCCGCGCCTAGCGTCGCTGGAATGAGTCATCCCCAGCAGCCGGCCGGTCAGCCCGGCGAGGCCACCAGCACCGGGGAGCTGATCTCCCGGCTCTCGGACCAGTCGAGCCAGCTGATCCGTGACGAGATCCGCCTGGCCCAGGCCGAGACCGCGCAGAAGGTCAAGCACGGCGTCACCGGCATCGCGGGCTTCGGCGTCGCCGGGCTGCTCGCGCTGTACGGCGTCCTCGGGTTGCTCGCGACCGCCGTCCTGGGTCTGGCCGAGGTGCTGCCCGCCTGGCTCTCGGCGCTGATCGTGTCGGTGGTCGTCCTGGCCGCCGCGGCGGTCGCCGCGCTGCTCGGCAAGAAGGAGATGGGCGAGGTCGGGGGAGTCGCCCCCACCCGGGCCGTCGAGGGCGTCAAGCAGGACGTCGACACGTTGAAGGGCGGACACCATGAGTGACTCCAACGACCCCGAGGCCATCCAGGCCGACATCGAGCGCACCCGCGCCGACCTCGCCGCCACCGTCGACCAGCTGACCGGGCGGCTACAGGAGCGCAAGACGCAGGCCAAGGACCTCGGGGTGAAGGTGGCCGCCGGTGGCGCCGCCGTCCTCCTGCTCGTCGTGGTCGTGCGCGTCGTCCGGTCGAGGCGGTCGTCGTGAGGCAGCAGCCGAAGGTCGAGGCGCAGGGCGGCAAGGCCGCCCGCGTGCTCTACAAGCCGTGGGGCATCGTGGGCAGTATCGTGGCCGCCCTCATCGCCCGCCAGGTCTTCACCGTGGTGTGGACCAAGGTCGTCCCGGTCGACAGCGAGGACCCGCCCAAGCCGCTCGAGTCGGAGTACTCCCTCGGCCAGGTCGTGCTCGCCGCGACCATCCAGGGGGCCATCTTCGCCGTGGTGAAGGCGCTGTTCCAGCGGGCCTCCGCACGCGGGTTCCAGCGTTGGACCGGCGAGTGGCCGGGCGACTGAGGCCGCTCCTGGTAGGCATGTCCGCATGACCTCCCTCGTGCTCGGTCCCCTCCTCCGGCACGTCGACGAGGTCTCCGCCTCGATCTGGGTGGAGGTCGACGGCCCCGCCCGGGTGCGGGTGACGACCGAGGGCGGCCCCTCGGCCGAGGCGGCGTCGTTCGCCGTCCACGGCCACCACTACGCGATGGTCTGCCTCGACGGGCTCGAGCGCGGCCGGCGCTACCCCTACGTCGTGACCGTCGACGACGAGGTGGTGTGGCCCGACCCCGGCTCCGACCTGCCGCCGTCGGTGGTGCCGACCCTCGACCACGGCAAGCCCCTGCGCCTGGCCTACGGCTCGTGCCGCACCTCGGTCGGTCACGACGAGAAGGGCAACGCCACCCACGGCGTCGACGCCCTGCGGGCCTTCGCGCTGCGGATGGCGGGCCTCACCGACGCCGGCGCCGACGACCCGGACCGCTCCCACGGCGACGGGCCGCGCTGGCCCGACCTGGTGGCGTTCCTGGGCGACCAGGTCTACGCCGACGAGACCACGAAGGAGATGCAGGCCTTCATCGAGCAGCGCCGCGGTCTCGACAGCGAGCCGGGCGACGAGCTCAAGGACTACGAGGAGTACGCCCACCTCTACCGGCTCGCCTGGTCGGACCCGGTCAACCGCTGGCTGCTCTCGACGCTGCCCAGCCTGATGATCTTCGACGACCACGACATCCGCGACGACTGGAACACCTCGCGCGCCTGGAAGGACGAGATGGAGGCCACCTCGTGGTGGCACGACCGGATCGTCGGCGGGCTGGCGTCGTACTGGGTCTACCAGCACCTGGGCAACATGACGCCGTCCGAGCGCGCCGACGACGCGATCTGGTCACTGGTCGTCGAGCACGCCGACGAGCCGGGCTTCGACGTCAGCGACGTCCTCGACGCCTTCGCCGACCGCGCCGACCAGGAGCCGACGTCGTACCGCTGGAGCTTCGCGCGCGACCTCGGCCCGCAGGCCCGCCTGGTCGTCGTCGACTCCCGGGCGGCGCGGGTGCTCGAGGACGACGAGCGCAGCATCCTCGACGACGAGGAGCTGGCCTGGCTCGACGGCCAGCTGCGCGGCGACGTCGACCACCTGCTCGTGGCGACCTCGCTGCCGTTCCTGCTGGCGCCGGGGCTGCACTACGTGGAGGCCTTCTCCGAGGCCCTCGCCGGCGGCGGCTGGGGACGGCGTCTGACCGGCCTGGGCGAGAAGATCCGCCAGACCGTCGACCTCGAGCACTGGGCGGCGTTCCAGAAGGGCTTCGGCGAGGTCGCCCGGATGACCCTCGAGGTCGGCCGCGGCGAGCGCGGCCGGGCCCCGGCGACGATCACCTTCCTCTCCGGCGACGTCCACCACAGCTACCTGTCGGCGGTGAAGCCGCTGCCCGGCGTGCGCAGCCGGATCCTCCAGGCGGTCTGCTCGCCGATCCGCAACCCGCTCTCGCGCAAGTGGCGCTTCGCCACCGCCGCCCTCTCCTACGGCGTCGCCGGCCCGCTCGGCCACGTCGTGGCCCGGTCGGCGAAGGTGCCCGACGCCCCGTTCTCGTGGCGGCTGGTCGAGGGCCCCTGGTTCGACAACAACCTCGCCGTCCTCGAGGTCCACGGTGAGGGCATCCGGCTCTGGTGGGCCACCGGCAAGGTCGAGGACGACGTCGACCGGCCGCGCCTGGTGCGCGTCTCCGACGTCTCGATCGACTGCCCCTGACCCTGACCGGCGCGGCCCTCAGGCCGGTCGTCGCGTCTCGGGGCCCGGGCCGGGCTGGCAGTGCGGGCACCACCAGGTGCGGCGGTTCGCCGGGTCGTTCGCGAGCTCGGCGACCATCCGCACCTCGGTGCCGCAGCGCAGGCACGGACGCCGCTGCCGGCCGGCGACCCAGTGGTCCTCGCCGCGCCGGCTGGAGCCGGTGGTGACCTGGTAGGCCCCGGGCACCAGGGCGGAGTGGCGCAGCGCCGTCGCGGCGCGCGCGACCAGCCGCTCGACGTCGACCGAGCCGATCGGCGTCCAGGGGCTGACGCCGGTGAGGAAGGCGAGCTCGTTGACCCACAGGTTGCCGAGGCCGGCCACCCGGGTCTGGTCGAGCAGCGCCGAGACCAACGGCAGCGAGGGGTCGGTGCGCAGCCGGCGCACCGCCTCTGCGGCGTCCCAGTCCTCCCGCAGGGGGTCGGGCCCGAGGTGGCCGATGATCGAGGCCTCGTCGGTGGTGGCCACCAGGGCCAGGTCGTGCAGCCGCAGTCCCCACGCCGTCGAGCCGGAGTCGAGCACCAGCACCAGCCGGACCTCGTGCTGCAGCCGCCGCGGCAGCTGCTTGCCGGGCCCGGTGACCGACCACTCGCCGTCCATCCGCAGGTGGCTGTGCAGGGTCACGTCGCCGGAGAACCGCGTCAGCAGGTGCTTGCCGTGGGTGGCGTGCTCGAGGACCCGGCGCCCGGCCAGGTCGCGGGTCGCCAGCCTCGGGACCCGCAGGTCGGAGCGGACGACGGTGCGCCCGAGCAGCGAGCGGTCGAGCCGCCGCGCGAGCTTGTGGACGCTGTCGCCCTCGGGCACGCGACGGTCCTCAGGCGAAGACGCCGGCGGGGAACGCCCCGGCCTTGAGCGCCCGGATCACCAGCGGCTTGCCGATCGCGCCGAGCCGCTCGCGGCCGGCCTCGCCGAGGGTCGCCCACGGCGCCAGCGCCAGCTCGTCGGTCGCGGCCTCGATCGAGGCGCGCAGGGCGACGCCGGCCTCGGTGAGGCCGCCGCCGGCGTCCACGAGCCCGCGCTCGGCGAGCGAGGAGACGGCCCCGGCCCACTGCTCGTCGGACCAGCCGCGGGTCAGCTTCGCCGCGGGCTCGGTGAAGCCGGTGCCGGTCGCGGTGTGGGTCACCAGCGACTCCAGGCCGGTGAGACCGTGCGAGAGCAGCGCCGCGACGTGACCGTCGCCGCGGTACTCGCGCAGCAGGCTGAGCCCGTGCCACAGCGCGAGGTGCGGCTCGTCGGGCCAGGCGAGGTCGGCGTGCGCGGCGTAGAGCGGCCGGCCGGCCGGGTCGCACCCGGCGACGGCGGCGCGGGTCAGGTCGGCGGCCTCGGCGATCTCGGGCGCGGCGACCGCCTCGTCGCCCAGCAGTCGGCGGTAGGCCGCGTCGACCGCGCGGAACCGGGCCGCGACCACGTCGGCCGGTGCCGCGGCCGCCCAGACCGCCGGGACGAGCCGGGCCACCAGGGTGGGGTTGAAGACGAAGAACGTCGCTGTGACGGTGCCCGCGCCCACGGCGCCCATGGGAGCCGAGCGCGACGCGAAGTAGGTCGCCCTCCCGGTCCGGACGCCGAGCGCGACGAGCTCGGCGTCGACCTCCGGGGCGAAGTAGCTGAGGGCGTGCAGCGTCTCGAGGGTGCGGGCCGTGCGGCCGGCGGCGGTGGCGTCCACGGCCCCTGTCTACACGGCGGTGGCCTGTCCGGCCTGCGCCAGCCGCGACCAGAGCGCGTCGTCGGCCCCGGCGGGCACCTGCAGGACGGTGCGGAACGAGCGCGGCTGCCAGGCCTCGTGGGCCCGGACCAGCGAGCCCAGGAGGCTCGGCAGCTGGTCGGGCTCGTCCGCGAGGGCCAGGTGCGCGTCGCAGACCAGCAGCAGGTAGTCGGTCGCGGGCGCCCAGTCGAGGTCGAGGAGGCAGTCCTCGAGGGCGGCCCAGTTGCCGCCGAAGTAGTACGGGAGCTGCAGCGCGGCGCCGAGCTCGTCGAACGCGGCGCGGGCGGTCGCCATGCGGTCGCCCCGCACCCGCCAGGTGCGGGCGTCCGGGTACTCGCCCTGGAGCCGGGTGTAGGTCTCGGCGAAGGCGCTGGGGTCCTCGACCTGGACGTGGAGCGCCTCGGGCGCGGTCAGCCTCACGGCGCGAACTTGCGGAACGTCTGGTAGTGGTCGTCGGTGTAGTAGAAGCGGCCGTCGCTGCCCTTGACGAACCGTCGACTGCCCCGGTCGACGCCGGGTCGGTAGCGCTGCACGTCGTACTCCCGGTAGGTGATGGCCTTGTTCTCGGCGGTCCTCGCCGGCAGCAGCATGTCGGGCAGCTTCCCCTGGTTGGTGAACCTCCGGTTGCCGGCGAAGCCGTTCGTCGGTGGCCGCGCCGAGCCCTCCTTCGGCTGCGCGTCGCGGACGATGTCCTCCTTGGTGACCCCGGCCGGGAGCGCCGGAGGGCCGCAGGTCTCGTCGAGCCACGCCCGGCCACCGCGCGCGAGGTAGGCGTCGAGGTCCGCGGCGTCGTGCCGGGCGCTGGTGACGAGCCACTTCACCACCCGTGCCCCGTCGAGCCTCGCCGCCCGGTAGATCCGCAGGAGGACCTTGGTGTCCCGGCAGCGCTGGGTGATCTGGTCGAGGTCGTCCGGGGTCGTGTGGGCCATCGCGGTCGCGAGGCCGTCGACGCTGGCGAGCCGGTTCACGATCGTGAGGAGCTTCTTGGTGTCGTAGCCGACCTTGAGCACCTCGGTGATGGAGCGCTTGGTCGAGGCCCGCTTCTGCAGCTGCTCGACCAGGTCGGCCTTCTGCCTCGGCGTGCCCGAGGTCAGGGCGGCGGTCGCCCTGCCGGGGTCGAAGGAGGTCTTGCGGTCGATCTCGCTGGAGAGGCCGTCGAACTTGGCCTCCACGAGGACGCCGTCCCGCGGGATCGCCGGTCCGAGGGAGAGGATGTTCTGCCACAGCTGGCACATCGCGCTGTTCATGACGTCGGTCGAGCCCGTGGTCCGGAACTCCTCGACCCCCTCCCGGATCTCGGTCTCGGTGCGTGGCTGCAGCCGCTCCATCCAGGCGATGTCCTCGCGGGCCCGCTCGAGGAGCGGCATGATCGCGGCCTGCACCGCGCCGAGCCCGGCCTCGACCTGCTCGGGGGTCTCGAGGCTGCTCACCCTCAGCCCGGCCAGGGCCGCGGAGGCGGCCGACGCGAGCTGGTCGAGGGCGTCCTGGTCCCAGCTGGCGACCGCGACCGCCTCGGCCGCGGTCTGCCGCGCCCCGGCGAGCACGGCGGCCAGCCCGTCCCTGCGGCGGGAAGCCTCGGTGCGCAGCTCGCCGAGCTCCGCGAGGCGGGCCTCCCGGTCCGCGAGCCCGCCCTGGTGGTCGTCGAGCGCCGGTGTCGCGCCCGACACGGGCGTCATCGCCTCCGTGCGGGCCCGGCGCCCGGCGAGCAGCTCCTCGAAGCCGGTCGCGCCCAGCGCGCGGTTCCGGGTGACGGTGGCGCCGATGCGCTGGTGGTCGACGCCGCCGCCCAGCCCGAACTGCTGCGCCTCCGCGGTCGCCCGCTGGCCCGAGGAGGTGAGCAGCGCCTCGCCGTGCGCGCGTTGCGCGCCCTCCTGGGCCGCCTCCTGGTCGACGTCGGCGCGCGACCTCCCGGTCGCGCGGGCGCGCTGCTGGCGCAGGGCGGCGGCCAGGTCCGGACCGCCCGGTGTCCCGGGTCCGCCGTCGGTGCCCCGGTCGCCCCGGTCGCCCCGGTCGCCGTGGTCACCCTGGAGGCGACGGATCCGGGTGGGCTCGGTCCCCGGACCCGGCACGGGGTGGGCCTCGGCGAGGCGCGCGACGGCGTCGGGGTCCTCGGGAGGGCTGGGCGTGGCGGCCGGCGACCGCGTCGACGGGCTCGTCTCCGTCGTGCGGGCGGTGCGTCGTCGTCGTCGTGCGATCCGGGAGCCGGCCACCCTCGCGATGCTAGACCCGGGCGGCCGCGGCCGGGGCGGAACGGCACCACTGCCGTCCACGCCGTAGCCTCGGTCGACGTGGCCGCCCGACTCCGTCCTGCCGATCCCGCCCTGGTGCGCGAGGCGACCGAGCGCCTCGCCTCCGGCAGCCACGAGCGGGCCGACCTCAAGCTCCTGGTCAAGCACTACCTCGCGGTGCTCGAGGACCGGGCGCCCGGTCGCTCGGTCGAGGTCCGGGTGCCGCCCTACGCCGCCGTCCAGGTGATCGAGGGGGTCCGTCACACGCGCGGCACCCCGCCCGCGGTGGTCGAGACCGACGCGCTGACGTGGATCGCGCTCGCGACGGGCGCGCTGGCCTGGATCGACGCCCTCACCCACGCCCGGGCCTCCGCCTCCGGCGAGCGCACCGACCTGACGCCGTACCTCCCGCTGACCTGAGCGTCAGCGGGAGATCTTGAAGGTGCTGCACCCGCCGTCGGTCACCTCGCCGGTCAGCGAGTCGACCGTCGCGTCGGGGACGTCGGCGCGCAGGCCCACGAAGGAGTAGCCGGTGGGCCGGTCGAGCCACTCGGTGCCGGCCATGACCAGCTCGCCGCCGGTGATCGTGCCCTCCATCAGGAACGCGCCGTTGGGGACGTCGGGACCGTTCCGGGTCGGCCCGAACTCGAAGACCGCCTGGACGCCGTCGCCGTCGCCGAGGGAGGCCATGGTCAGGCTGAGCTTCGTGGGGCCCTGGGGGCACCGGTAGGTGCCCGTCCAGGAGCCCCCGATCTGCATCGCCTCGAGGCTGGGCCCGGCCGAGGTGGAGGGGTCGGGTGCCGTCGGGGCCGACGGGGCCGCCGACGACGGGGCCGCCGAGGAGGGGGCGGGCGACGTCGGCGCGGCCGGGCTGCTCGGCGAGGGCACGTCGCTGCTCTCGGTCGCGCTCGACGACGTGCCGGGGTCGCCGGCCTTCTCGTCCTCGTCGTCACCGCCGGCGAGGACGAACGCGGTGACCGAGCCGCCGACCAGCACGATCGCCAGCACCGCCGCGGCGATGATCCACGGCAGCCTGGAGGATCCCCCGCGGCCCGGCTGGTGGCCGCCCGGGCCACCCGGCGGGTAGCCACCGGGCGGTCCGCCCTGCCACCCGGGACCGGGCTGCTGCGGCGGCCAGCCCGCCGGCGGTCCCGACGGCGCGGCGCCGTACCCCGGCCCGTACCCCGGCCCGGACGGCGGCCCGGACGGCGGCCCGGACGGCGGTCCCGAGGGCGGCCCGTACGGCGGTCCGGACGGGGGTCCGGACGGCGGTCCGGACGGCGTAGGGGGCGGCTTGCCCGGTCCGCCGGGTCGCCCGACCTGCGTCTCGGCGGAGTGCGGGTCCTCAGGGGGGCGCTGCGACATCGGGGCTCCAGCAGGTGTCGACGACGTGGTCGCAGCGCATCATGCCCGGGCGCGGGGTGCTTCACGCCCGCCGGTCTAGATTGGCCGGCATGACTGCTGCGAGCGACGCCATCCGTGCCCAGGTGACCGACCTCATGCCGGGCATCCGGCGCGACCTCGAGGACCTCGTGCGGATCGAGTCGGTCAGCGCCGACCCGGCCCGCGCGGCCGAGGTGCAGCGCAGCGCGGAGGCCGTCGCCGAGCTGCTGCGCGCCGAACGCTTCGCCAGCGTCGACATCGTCTCGGCCGACGGTGGTGCCCCGGCCGTGATCGCCCACAAGCCCGGCCCCGACGGCGCGCCGACGGTGCTGCTCTACGCCCACCACGACGTCCAGCCGGAGAACGACCACGCCGACTGGGACAGCCCGCCGTTCGAGCCGACCGAGCGGGGCGAGCGCCTGTACGCCCGCGGCGCGGCCGACGACAAGGCCGGCATCGCCGCCCACCTCGGCGCGCTCCGCGTGTTCGGCGACGACCTCCCGGTCAGCGTCACGATGTTCATCGAGGGCGAGGAGGAGGTCGGCTCCGACACCCTCCCGGCGCTGCTGGCCCAGCACCAGGAGGCGCTGCGCGCCGACGTCATCGTGATCGCCGACTCCGGGAACTGGGACATCGGCGAGCCGGCGCTGACCACCAGCCTGCGCGGTCTCGTGCGGGTCGACGTGGAGGTGCGCACCCTCACCCACGCCGTGCACTCCGGCATGTGGGGCGGCCTGGTGCCCGACGGGATCATGGCCCTGACCCGCCTGCTGTCCTCCCTGTACGACGACGAGGGGGCCCTGGCGATCGAGGGCCTGCACAGCGGTCCGGCGGCCGACGTCGAGTACCCCGAGGTGCGCCTGCGGGCCGAGAGTGGCGCGGCGCCCGGCGTCGACTGGATCGGCCGCGGCCCGGTCGTGGAGCGGCTGTGGACCCAGCCGGCCCTCACCATCACCGGTCTCGACGCCCCCCGGGTCGACGGCGCCAGCAACACCCTGACGCCGGCCGCCCGCGCCCGGCTCAGCCTGCGCGTCGCCCCCGGCGACACCACCGAGAACGCCCTCGCCCGGCTGACGGCCCACCTGGAGCAGCACGTCCCGTGGGGCGCCGGCCTGACCGTCACGACCGTCGACACCGGCGAGGCGACCTCGATCGAGGCCACCGGACCCGCCTACGACGCCGCGCGCGCGGCCTTCACCGAGGCCTGGGACGGCACCGAGCCGGTCGACATGGGCGTCGGTGGCTCGATCCCCTTCATCGCCGAGTTCCTCGAGGCGTTCCCCGAGGCCAGCGTGCTCGTCACCGGCGTCGAGGACCCCGACACCCGCGCCCACGGCGCCAACGAGGGACTGCACCTCGCGGAGTTCGAGAAGGTCGTGCTCGCCGAGGCGTTCCTGCTGCGCAACCTCGGCGCCCTCTAGGACGGCTCCGGCCGGGCCCGGTGACGACCCGCCGTCCGGGGGTGGTCGATTACCGGACTTTCTGTACTTGGTCGCTAGGATTACGCCATGTCTGTCGCGCCACTCCAGGTCCCGTCCCGCACGCAGGACCCCCGGTCCGTCCACCGGACGGCGATCATCGGCGGCGGGGCCAGCGGCGTCCTGACCGCGATCCAGCTGCTCTCCAGCAGCGACAACCCGCACCTGCGGGTCGAGATCCACGAGGCCAGCGGGATCGTCGGGCGGGGCATCGCCTACGGCACCAACGACCCGCACCACCTGCTCAACGTCCGCTCGCGGCACATGAGCGCGTTCGCCGACGTCCCGTCGGACCTCATCGACTGGGCGCGCGCGACCGGGCGCAGCCAGGACCCGCAGGCCTTCCTCCCGCGGCTGGACTTCGCGACCTACCTCCAGGACCGGCTCGCCTCCGTGGCCGACTACCGGCTCAGCATCCGCGCCGGCCGGGTCGACGACGTCGTGCCGCACACCGACCGCCACGGGGCGGGGTTCGACATCCACGCCCAGGACGTCGTCACCCACGCCGACAGCGTGGTGCTCGCCTACGGCAACCGCCGTCCGCAGCCCCTCGTGATCGACGGCGACGCGCTCCCGGCGGCGCCCTGGCACCTGGCCGACCCGTGGAACCTCGCCGGGCTGCGGATGCTGCCCGACGACGCGACGATCGTCGTCGTCGGCACCGGCCTGACGGCGGTCGACACCGTCATCACCCTGCTCGAGGAGGGCCCGGGCCGCCGGGTGGTGATGGTCAGCCGCCACGGCCTCCTCCCGCACCAGCACGTCGCCCAGCTCTCGACCGCGTGGGTCCAGCCGGTGCCGGAGGGCCCGCTGACCGCCGACCTGCTCGCCGAGCACGTGACCGAGCAGGTCGCGGCGGCCGCCGCCCAGGGCGTCGGCTGGCGCGCCGTCGTCGACGGGCTGCGCGCCGCGACGCCGTCGCTGTGGAAGCGGCTGCCGATCGAGGAGCGGCGCCGCTTCCTCGCCGTGCACGCCCGCGAGTGGGAGACCCGCCGGCACCGGATGGCGCCCGAGGTCGCCGAGCGGATCCGCGTCTACGCCGACGACGGCCGCCTCAGCGTGCTCGGCGGCGGCCTGCTCTCGATCGCCGACCGCGGTGCCACCTGCCAGGTCCGGATCGCCGGCGTCGCCACCCCGCTCGTCGCCGGCGCGGTCGTGAACTGCACCGGCCCGTCGACCGACATCACCCGCAGCGACGACCCGCTGCTGCTCGCCCTCCGCGAGCGCGGCCTGGTCCGTCCCGACCCGCTGCTGCTCGGCATCGACACCACCGACGAGGGCCGCCTGGTCGGCGACGACGGCACCGTGGCGCCCGGGCTGTTCGCCGTCGGCCCGCCGCGCAAGGGCACCCTGTGGGAGTCGACCGCGATCCCGGAGATCCGGGGTCAGGCCGCCGACGTCGCCCGCGGCATCCTCGGCCTCACGGGGGCCCGCCGGGTCGACACCGCGGCCGCGCCCGCCTGAGCGCCCGCCCGGGCGGGACCGCTCAGGCGGCGTCGGGCCGGGGGAGGAAGACCCGGAACGTGCTGCCCTCGCCGAGCTCGGACTCGACCTCGATCCGGCCGCCGTGCCGCTCGACGATCCGGGCGCTGATGGTCAGCCCGAGTCCGGTGCCGGGCTGGGCCACGGCGTCGGGGTTGGTGGAGCGGAAGAACTCGGTGAACAGCCGCTGCTGGTCGGCCTCCGAGATCCCGATGCCGTCGTCGGCCACCGCGAGCTCGACGACGTCGGGGTGCTCGACGACGCGGACGGTGACCGCGCGTCCGCGAGGGGTGTACTTCACCGCGTTGCTCACCAGGTTGGTCAGCACCCGCTCGAGGTCCGCCGGCGAGCAGCACGCGAGCACCGGGTGCCCGGGCGCGTCGACGCGGACGTCGAGGTCGCGCCGGCTCGCGGCGGTCCGGAGCAGCTCGAGGGCGCCGTCGACCATCGGGCGCACGTCCATCACCTCCGACGGCACGGCCGCCTCGGGGTCCTCGACCTCGGAGAGCTCGAGCAGGTCGTCGACCAGCCGGCCCATCCGGCGCGCGGCCCGGTCGAGGGCGCCGAGGGAGCGTCGTCCGGAGCCGGTGATCCCGGGGTCGCCCTCCAGGATCTCGACGTAGCCGGAGACCGCGGTCAGGGGGTTCTTCAGCTCGTGCGACACCGTCGAGAGCACCTGCGACTTGTACGCCGCCAGCTGCCGCAGCTCGCCGACCAGGCGCTGCTCGCGGGCCAGGTTGCGGGAGTTCACCACGGCCTGGCCGATGTCGCGGGCGATGTCGAGCGCGCCGGCCCGCTCGTCGGGGCTCCACCGCATGGCGGGGTCCTTGCGACCGAGCACCAGGTGGCCGAGGCTGGCGCGGCCGGACCCGAGCGGCACCACCATCGCCGAGCCGAGGCCGAGCAGGGCGACGGCCTCGGCCAGCCGGGCGTGGGTCTGGTCGTCGAGCAGCGGGTCGCGCTCGATGTCGGGCCCGCTCAGCAGCACCCGCTGCTCGGTCCAGCAGCGGCGCGCCACGGCGCGGATGGTCTCCTTCAGCTCGTGGGCCAGCCCGGACGACGGCGACCCGGCACCCGGAAGCTCCGGCGTGGAGTAGGTGCGGATCTCGAGGTAGTCGGCGCGCAGCCCCTCGAGCAGCGGGTCGCGGCAGTCGTCGAGCACGCTCTCCAGGTCGTCCTGCGACGTCGCGAACCGCACCACCCGGCGCGCGGCCTCGGCCAGCCGGATCCGCTCGGCCAGCTCCTCGCGCTCGATGGCCATCCGCAGCGTGCGCTCGGCCTGCGCGGCGTACCGCTCGAGCAGGTGGCGCTGGGTGACGTCGGGCCGCCGGCCCGAGATCGGGACGTCGATCGACAGCACGCCGATCATCCGGCCGCCCTCGTCGTACAGCGGGGCCAGGAGCAGGTCGAGCGGGTGCCAGGCGTCGACGGCGTCGACGGTCTCCATCTGCGGGATCCAGCCGACCGCGGTGTCGCCGTCCGCGATCCGGTCGTGCGGCACGAAGCGGAAGCGGCCCCAGTCGTCGGCGCGCTCGAGCTCGGGCAGCACGAGCGAGATCGGCGTCGCGACCCCGGCCATGGCGTCGGTGGCGTCGTTGCTGCCCTCGACCGAGATGGAGTACATGTGCTCGCCCACGACCACGCTGATGATCGCGATCTCGAACCCGACCATCTCCGCCACCGAGGCAGCCACCAGTGCCATGGCGTCGCGGGAGCCGACGTCGGACCACGTGGTGACGTCGATGCGCGCGGGGGAACGGGGGCGGCCGTCCGGCACAGGGGGATCCTGGAGGGGAGGGGAGGGGAGGGGCGGGTGCCTCCAGGGTACGACCGTGGGCCGCATCCGTCCCCGGTTCGTCCACCGTCGCCGTTGGGGGACCGGGGCCGAGCCTCGACTAGGATGCGGTCGTGCCCTTCATGAGCAGTCAAGGCTCCAGGCCCGGTGGCGACGGCCGCCTCACCGCAGCACTCGACCCGCACGACCAGGGCCCACAGGACGCCTGCGGCGTCTTCGGGGTCTGGGCGCCGGGCGAGGACGTCTCGAAGCTGACCTACTTCGGCCTCTACGCCCTCCAGCACCGCGGCCAGGAGTCGGCCGGCATCGCGGTGAGCAACGGCCGCCAGATCCTCGTCTACAAGGACATGGGGCTGGTCTCCCAGGTCTTCGACGAGACGACGCTGGCCTCGCTGAAGGGGCACCTGGCCGTCGGCCACGCCCGCTACTCGACCACCGGCGCGAGCACCTGGCAGAACGCGCAGCCGACGTTCCGCCCGACCGCCGACGGCTCCATCGCCCTGGGCCACAACGGCAACCTGATCAACACCCACGAGCTGCGCGAGATGGTCGACGCCCTCCCGGGCCCCGACGACGAGCTCGACCTCCACACCCGGCCCGTCGAGGTCTCGACCAACGACACCGGCCTGGTGACCGCGCTGCTGGCCCACCACCCCGACACCTCGCTCGAGCAGCGGGCGCTCGAGGTGCTGCCGCTGCTGCGCGGCGCGTTCTGCTTCGTCTGGATGAACGAGAACACCCTCTACGCCGCCCGCGACCCGCAGGGCATCCGCCCGCTCGTGCTCGGCCGGCTCGACCGGGGCTGGGTCGTGGCGAGCGAGGACGCCGCGCTGGCGACGATCGGCGCCAGCGTCGTCCGCGAGGTCGAGCCCGGCGAGATGATCGTGATCGACGAGAACGGTCTCCGCTCGCACCGCTTCGCCGAGCCCGACCGCAAGGGCTGCGTGTTCGAGTACGTCTACCTGGCCCGCCCCGACGCCACGATCAGCGGGCGCAGCGTGCACGAGTCCCGGGTCGAGATGGGCCGCCAGCTGGCCCGCGAGTTCCCCGTCGAGGCCGACCTCGTCATCCCGGTGCCCGAGTCCGGGACGCCGGCCGCGGCCGGGTACGCCGAGGAGTCCGGCATCCCGTTCGGCCAGGGGTTCGTGAAGAACGCCTACGTCGGACGCACCTTCATCCAGCCGAGCCAGACCCTGCGCCAGCTGGGCATCCGGCTCAAGCTCAACGCCCTCGACCACATGATCCGCGGCAAGCGGATCGTCGTCGTCGACGACTCGATCGTCCGGGGCAACACCCAGCGCGCCCAGGTGCGGATGCTGCGCGAGGCCGGCGCCGCCGAGGTGCACGTGCGGATCTCGAGCCCCCCGGTGAAGTGGCCGTGCTTCTACGGCATCGACTTCGCCACCCGTGCCGAGCTGATCGCCAACGGGCTCAGCCCCGAGGAGATCGCGGCCAGCATCGGCGCCGACAGCCTCGGCTACATCTCCCTCGAGGGGATGGTCGACTCGACCAAGCAGGCGGCCTCGCAGCTGTGCCAGGCGTGCTTCACCGGCGAGTACCCGGTCGAGCTGCCCGACGAGAGCCTGCTCGGCAAGCACCTGCTCGAGACGTCGATCGCCTCGCCGACGCACGGCAAGGCGCTCCCCGTGCTCAACAACCCGTGACCGACCCCACCACCCCGAACGGACCGACGTTGACCGAGCAGAACGCCTACGCCCGCGCCGGCGTCGACATCGAGGCCGCCGACACCGCGATCGAGCTGATGAGGGCCTCGGTGGCCAAGGCCTCCCGTCCCGAGGTGATCGGCGGGCTCGGCGGCTTCGCGGGGCTCTTCGACGCCACCGCGCTGACGCAGTACACCCGCCCGCTCCTCGCGACGTCGACCGACGGTGTCGGCACCAAGGTCGCGATCGCCCAGGCGATGGACAAGCACGACACCATCGGCTTCGACCTCGTGGGCATGGTCGTCGACGACCTGGTGGTCTGCGGGGCCGAGCCGCTGTTCATGACCGACTACATCGCCACCGGTCGGGTCGTCCCCGAGCGGATCGCCGCGATCGTCAAGGGCATCGCCGAGGCGTGCGTCGAGGCCGGCTGCGCGCTCGTGGGCGGCGAGACCGCCGAGCACCCCGGGCTGCTCGCGCCCGACGAGTACGACGTCGCCGGTGCCGCCACCGGGGTCGTCGAGGCCGACCGCCTGCTGGGCCCGGGCCGGGTCCGCCCCGGCGACGCCGTCATCGCGATGGCGTCGTCCGGCCTGCACTCGAACGGCTACTCCCTCGTGCGCCAGGTGCTGCTGGCCGACGCCGGCTGGTCGCTCGACCGCCACGTCCCCGAGCTGGGCCGGAGCCTCGGCGAGGAGCTCCTGGAGCCGACCACGATCTACGCCAAGCACTGCCTGGCACTCGCCGACCAGGTCGAGCTGCACGCCATGTCCCACGTCACCGGCGGCGGCCTCGCGGCCAACCTCGCGCGGGTGCTCCCGGCCGAGCTGCGCGCGAGCGTCGAGCGGGCCACCTGGAACCCCCAGCCGATCTTCGACGTCGTCCGCCAGGTGGGCTCGCTGAGCCAGGCCGACCTCGAGATGACCCTCAACTGCGGGGTCGGGATGATCGCCCTGTGCCCCCCCGACTCGGTCGAGGCGGCCCTGCACCTGCTCGACGGGCTGGGTGTCCGCGCGTGGGTCGCGGGGCAGGTCGACGTCGACCCCGAGCAGTCCGCGACCGTGCGGATGGTGGGCCAGCACCCGGACTGGTAGGAAAACGTCGTCCGAACGTGATCCCGACGTGCCGGAACAGACAGCGAACAGGTAGCGTTGCCCCCACGAGATCCTGTTGAGAGAGTCCGGGACGCCATCGGCGCCCGGCCAAGTGTGCGAGGGGGCTGGACCCTATGGGCCGCGGCCGAGCGAAAGCCAAGCAGACGAAGGTCGCGCGCGACCTGAAGTACCGGACGCATGAGACGGACTTCGGGGCGTTGGCCAAGGAGCTGCACGGTGGTGAATCCGACGACGTCGACCCGGTCGACCCGGTCGAGGAGCCAGACGAGTGGTCGGGCTACGCGCCCGACCGCTCCCGCGATTGACCCTCGTGACGGTGCTGCGCCGCCGTCCCTGAGGCTCGCACGCGCCTGACCCGTGTGGTGCCGCCGTGGTTCGGTGCGCCCGCGGTCCGGCGGCGACGTCCGTGACCGCACCGCCACCACGGCCCGCTCCCACGACGGGAGCGCGCCGCGGTGGGCGGTGCGGGTCTCAGCCGAGCCAGATGCCGCGCAGGCGGCCGACCTCGCGCATCCGGCGCTCGGCGAGCCGGTCGGCGGCGGTCGCGGGCGGGACGCCGTCCGAGGCGGCCAGCTCGAGGACGGCGCGGGTGGTGTCGTAGATCCGCGCGGCGCGCTGCTGGGCCCGGGCGAAGGAGAAGCCCTCGAGCTCGTCGGCGACCTGGATCAGGCCGCCGGCGTTGACGCAGTAGTCGGGGGCGTAGACGACGCCGCGGTCGGCGAGGGCCTTCTCGACGCCCGGGTGGGCGAGCTGGTTGTTGGCCGCGCCGCACACGACGCGGGCCGAGAGCACCTCGACGACCTCGTCGGTCAGGGCGTGTCCGAGGGCGCAGGGGGCGTAGACGTCCAGCGGCGAGGCGACCAGCGCCTCGGTGGACTCCGCGACCCGGACGCCGGCGTGCTCGTCGCGGACCCGGTCGAGCGCCTGGTCCGACACGTCGGTGACGACCACCGAGGCGCCGGCCTCGACGAGGTGGCCGACGAGGTGCCGGCCGACCTTGCCGACCCCGGAGACGCCGACCACGCGCCCCTCCAGGCTGTCGGTGCCCCAGGCGGCCTCGGCCGCGGCGAGCAGGCCGCGGAAGACGCCGTAGGCGGTCAGGACCGAGCTGTCGCCGGCGCCGCCGTGGGCGACCGTGCGGCCGGTGACGTGCCGCGACTCGCGCGCGACGTGGTCCATGTCCTCGGAGTAGGTGCCGACGTCGCACGCCGTCAGGTAGCGCCCCGAGAGCGACTCCACGAACCGGCCGTAGGCCCGCAGCAGCGCCTCGGACTTGAGCGTGGCGGGGTCGCCGATGATGACGGCCTTGCCGCCGCCCAGGTCGAGCCCGCCCAGCGCGGCCTTGTAGGACATCCCGCGGGAGAGGTCGAGGACGTCGGCCAGGGCGTCGGCCGTCGTCGCGTACGGGTGGAAGCGGGTGCCGCCGAGGGCCGGGCCGAGGGCGGTCGAGTGGATCGCGACGATGGCGCGCAGCCCGGTGGCGGCGTCCTGGCAGAAGACGACCTGCTCGTGCTCGGCGCCCAGCTCGAAGACGTCGGCGGGCAGGGACGGGGGTGACGACGTGACTGACGTGACTGACGACGTGACTGACATGGGTGGTGTCCGTTCGGTTCGGTGCGACGGTCACCGGATGAGGCGACCTGGGCGGTCCGCAGGGGTGGCGCGGATCACACCACCCTAGGACACGCCCCGCCTACCCCCGCTGACCCGTCGCTGATCACTGACGGGTCACCCATCTCTTGGCGCTGACCCGTCGCTGATCACTGACGGGTCACCCACCTGTTGGCGCTGACCCGTCGCTGATCACTGACGGGTCACCCACCTGTTGGCGCTGACCCGTCGCTGATCACCGACGGGTCACCCTCCTCCTGGCGCTGACCCGTCGCTGATCACTGACGGGTCAGCGGGGGTGGGGGTGGTGGTGATTGGCTCAGGGGGTGGGTGGACGCCGGCCGGGCAGGTCGACGCCGACCAGGGCCTCGACGCCGATGACCACCGCGTGGCGCAGCGCCAGCAACAGTGCGTCGGCGCGGTCGAGGGAGCCGTCGCGAGCGGCCTGCTCGAGGTCCTCGGCGGTGGCGCCGACCCGCCGCAGGCCCAGGTTGAGCGCGCTGCCCCGCAGCTGGTGGGCGCCCTGCACGGTGCCCTCGACGTCGCGCTCGGCGACCGCGCGCCCGATCTGCTCCATGGACTGGTCGATGCGCGCCAGGAACGACATCCGGCCGCGCTCGAAGAAGCTGACGCCGTCCTTGACCAGCTCGTCGAGGAGCTCGACCCGCTCCACGTCCAGGACGTCGTGGTCCGCCGAGGCGGGCGGCCCGGCGGCGGGGACGGGTGTCTCCGGGTGGCCGGCGTCGGTGCGCGTCCCCACCGCCCGGGCCAGGGCGACGGCGAGCCGGACCGGGTCGACCGGCTTGGTCAGGAAGTCGTCCATCCCGGCGTCCAGGCAGCGGTCGCGCTCACCGGGCAGGGCCGAGGCGGTCATCGCGATGATCGGCACGCGGTGGCCGGTCTCCACGGCGCGGACGGCCCGGGTGGCGCCGAAGCCGTCGAGGCGCGGCATCCGGCAGTCCATCAGGACGACGTCGAAGGCGTGCCCCGGACGCAGCGCGATGACCGCCTCCTCGCCGTTCTCGACCGCGACGACCGTGCACCCGAGGTTCTCCAGGACGCCGATCGCGACGAGCTGGTTGACGGCGTTGTCCTCGACCACCAGCACGTGCAGGTCGAGGCCGGTCCCCCCGGGCCGGACGGCGCGCGCCGGCCGCTGCCGGCGGGTGCGGGCCGGCGCGCCCCCGGCGTCGTCTCCTGTGACGGCGACGCTGGCGGTGACGGTGGCCGCGACGGTGTCGGTGACGGTGTCGAGCAGGTCCTCGTGCAGCGCGGCCACGCGCACGGGCTTGGCCGTCACCGTGCGGAAGCCGGCCTCGCGTGCCGTCGCGGGGTCGACGCCGCCGTCGGCGGCGACCAGGACGAGGGCGACGTCGGGGAGGCCGGGGTCGAGGCTGATCCGGTGCCCGAGCGCCAGCCCGTCGGTGCCCGGCAGGTCGAGCTCGACCACGGCGAGGTCGAACGGCGTGCGGTCGGCCGCCGCCGCGGCGAGCGTCGCGATCGCGTCGGTGCTCGAGCCGACGACGACGGGGGACAGGCCCCACTCGCTGAGCTGGCGGGCGAGGAACGCCGCCGCGGTCGGGTTGTCGTCGACGACGAGGACCCGCAGCCCGTGCAGCGGCTGGAGCGGCGGCAGCGCGGTGTCGGCCCCCGGCGGAGCCGCCCGGAGGCGGGCGGTGAACCAGAACACGCTGCCCTCGCCCGGCGTGCTCCGGACGCCGATCTCGCCCTGCATGGTCGTGACCAGCCGGCGCGAGATCGTCAGCCCGAGCCCCGTGCCGCCGTGCTTGCGGGTGGTCGACAGGTCGGCCTGGGTGAAGGCGTCGAAGAGCCCGTCGACGTCGGCCGGCGCGATGCCGACCCCGGTGTCGCGCACCTCCACCTGCAGGACGACGTGGCCGTCGTGCTCGTCGGGGTCGGGACAGGTCACCTCGATGACGACGGTGCCGGCGTCGGTGAACTTCACCGCGTTCGAGCCGAGGTTCGCGATCACCTGGCCGAGGCGCACCGGGTCGCCCAGCACGGTGCGGGGCACCCCGGGCCCGTAGCCCGCGACCAGGTCGAGCCCCTTGACCCGCGCCGGCGCGGCGAGCAGGCCGACGGTCTCGTCGACCAGGGCGCGCAGGTCGAACTCGGTGACCTCGAGCTCGAGCTTGCCGGACTCGACCTTCGACAGGTCCAGGACGTCGTCGATCAGCGCCAGCAGCGTGAGGCCCGCGCTGCGGACGCCCTGGGCGTAGCGCAGCTGCTGGTCGTCGAGGGCGGTGCCGAGGAGGAGGTCGTTGAGCCCGATGACGCCGTTCATCGGCGTGCGGATCTCGTGGCTCATCATGGCCAGGAACTCCGACTTCATGCGGGAGGCGGTCATCGCGTCGTCGTGGGCCTGGGCGAGCCGGGCCGCGGCTCGCTCGCGCTCGGCGACCCAGGCGAGCTGGTCGCTGCTCTGGGCGACCAGGGACAGGGTGGCCGCGCTCGGCGTCTCGGTGTCGGCGAGGAGCTGGTAGACGTAGACGACCTCGTCGTCGGTGACGACCGGCACCGACAGGATGCCCGTGCCGGGGCGGTCGGGCAGCGGTGCCATCTCGAGGCGACGGCTGCGGCGCGCGACCTCGGCCAGCTCCACGTCGGCGGGCGGGAGGTCGGGCCCGCCCGGGTGTGCCAGCCGGCCCTCGACGAGCGTCGCGTCGGGACCGGTCGCGAAGTACCCGATCGCGCGCCACCGGCTCACGCCGCGGAGCACGCGGTCGGACTCGGTGAGCGCCTCGGCCACCGTCGCGGACCGGTTGGCGGCGGCCGCGAGCCGCTGCAGCATCTCGACCCGGCGGGTGGCCTCGCCGGCGGCGTGGTCGGCGGCCTGGAGGTCGGTGATGTCCTGGCTGGTCCCGGTGGCGCGGACCACGGCGCCGGCCTCGTCGCGCTCGAGCACGCCGAAGTTGCGGATCCAGTGCACCGCGCCGTCGGGGGTGGTGACCCGGCCCTCCCAGGAGAAGTCGTCGCCGTGCTCGAGCGCCTCGAGGATGACGGTGCGGCCGTGCTCGGCGTCCTCCGGGTGGAACGCCGACAACCCGGCCTCCCAGCTCCCGCCGAAGGAGTCCGGGTCGACGGCGAGGATCTCGAAGAGCTCGTCGGACCAGGTGACGTGGTTGCGCCGCAGGTCCCACGTCCAGCCGCCGAGGCGGGCCATCCGGCCGGCGGTGGAGAGCTGCTCCTCGCGCAGCCGCAGCTCCTCGAGGAGCCGGCGCCGCTCGGTGTACTCGGTGAGCCGGTGCAGGTAGGTGCCGGGGGCGCCGGGCACCGGGGCCCAGCTGACGAGGGTCCAGACCGAGCTGCCGTCGCGCCGGGTCAGCCGGACCTCCTCGTTCTCGCCGCCGGGGTGGCCCGCGCGCATCTGCTCCAGGTGGCGCTCGAGGTCCTCACGGCCCTGGGCATCGACGAGGTCGAGGGGGGAGAGCGCGAGCAGCTCGTCGAGGGGGTACCCGACGAGGTCGGCGAGGCGCTGGTTGGCGTAGCGGGTCACCCCGTCGGTGCCGAGCAGCCACAGGCTGTCGGGAGTCGCGTCGACCATGCTGCGGAGCAGCGCGTCGTCCGGCCCGAGCCGCATCCCGTCCATCCAGGACATCATCGCTGCTCCGGGCCGCCGTGTCTCGATCCTGGGGGAGGAGTCGAGGACGACGGAAGCCGGCCCCGCGTGGCGGGACCGGCTTCGACGTGGTGCGTGGTGCGTGGTTCAGCTGCCGGAGACAGCCTTCTTCAGCGCGGACCCGGCCTTGAAGGCGGGAGCGGTGCTCGCGGCGATGTCGATGGCCTCGCCGGTCTGCGGGTTGCGGCCCTGGCGGGCGGAGCGCTCGCGGGTCTCGAAGGTGCCGAAGCCGGGCAGGGTGACCTTGTCGCCCTTTGCCAGGGCGCCGGTGATGGCGTCCAGCACGGCGGTGAGGGCCTGGTCGGCCTGGGCGCCGCTGAGGCCGGTCTCGGTCGCGATGGCCTCACGAAGCTCGGTGCGGTTCATGGGAGTTACTCGTCCTCTCGGTGGTGGTCAGGGGTGCGGACCCCAGGGAAGTGAGGTCACGCAGCAGCCGACCGTAGCGCAGTCCGGGTGGTCACCGGGCCACCAGGGCCGCAACCGCGGGCCGCGGCGCCGCCGGCGGCACCCTCAGCGGGCGAGCAGGCCCTGGGCCAGGAAGCACGCGACGGTGAGGGCCAGGATCGCCATCATGGCGAGGATCGCGACCCGGTCGTGGTCGAGGTCGGCCCGCCGGCGGGGCGCGCCCGCGTGGTGCTCGTGGTGGCTCGTGTCGTGGTGCAGTGCGCTCATCGCTGGGCTCCCGTGACCGTCAATGGCTAGTGATCTACTAGGGATACTACGGGACGACGGGCAGCTGCACCACCAGGTCCCCGTGGGTGCCGTAGTCGAGCAGCGGTCCACCGGCCGGGGTGCCGTCGAAGCCCACCACGGCGGGGCCGCCCGGCCTCGGCACCAGGGTCGGCCACGGGATGTTCGTGGGGTAGTCGGCGTCGAGCGTGCCCCGCTGGCGCAGGTCGAGGTCGTAGACCGGGTAGGCCGCGCGCCGTCCCCGGGGGTTGTCGCGGCCGTCGGAGGCCAGCACCGCCCACTCCTCGCCGAGGCGGGTCAGCGTCGGTCCCTCGGTGGCGGTGCGGTCGGTGGCCGCGGCGCGCAGCCGCAGCCGGTCGAGGTCGCGACCCTGGGCCAGCACCGGGTGGAAGGAGAAGAAGCGCCGCGCGCTCACGTAGGTCGCCAGCCAGCCGCCGTCGGCGCGCACCAGGTGCGGGTCCCAGCGGCCCACCGAGTCGAGGCCCTCGACCGGGAGGTCGAGCGGGACGGTGTCGAGCACGTGGTGGCCGTGCAGCAGGTCGACGTCGGCCGTCTCGGTCGCCAGGGTGGTGGTCACCCGCGGGTTCGTGCGCTTGTCGAAGTCGCCCCACGTGCTGGTCGCGACCAGCCACCGGTCGCCGTCGCGCACCAGGTGGGTGGCGTGGTCGCCGAACGTGCCGGGCCGCTCCGGCCGTCGGAAGAACAGGTCGGCGCGGTGCTCCACCTCGAGCCGCAGCGGGTCCAGCGCCCAGACCGAGGTGTGGCCGGTCCGGAAGCCGCCCGGCCCGGCGCTGGTCGCGGTGAGCAGCACCCGGTCGCCGTCGAGGTGGGCGGTCCCGTCGGCGTGGGTGACCGTGCGGACGTCGCGGAACCCGAGCTGGCCGAAGGTGCCGGTGCGCTCGCCCTCGGCGCTCAGCCCGGCCAGCCAGTCCTCGTCGTGGACGTCGGGCGCGCCCGGCAGCAGCGTCAGGTCGACCACCGCGCGGGCCACCCACGTGCCGGCCTCGCGCACGAACGCCGCCAGGTACGGACCGGTCAGGGCCAGGGCCAGGGTGGTCGGTGAGACGCCGTGCCCGTGCCGGCGGCTGACGTGGCGGCTGACCCCGCCGGTCGCGTCGCCGACCTCCAGGGCGACGACGGCGCCGTCCCACGTCGCGCGGAAGGTCGTGCGCCCCGAGCGCAGGACGACGTCGGCGGGCGCCGGGCGACCGGCGGCCAGGTCGCGCTCGGCGGCGACGAAGGGCGCGGGCCCGACGCGGCTGCCGGGCTGGACGACGTCCACGGGACGCAGGCGGGCGGCGGTGCGGAAGGCCGGGAGGGAGGCGGGCACCCCACGAGCCTAGGGAGGACGGGTCGGCGCGCCGGTCAGCGCATCGAGCCGGGCCACATCCGCTCGACGGAGTAGCGGTCGCCGATCGAGAAGTCGTACTGCACGAGCCGCACGTCCTCGAGCAGACGCCTCCCCCGGGGCGGCAGGTCGTCCTCGGTGATCTCCTGGCCCTCGGGGGAGAGCATCCGGCCCTGCTCCAGCGCGCTGACGTAGGTGCGGAGCCGGTTCAGCAGCACGTAGTAGGGCGGCACCGGCGCGCCGACCATGTCGTAGAGCATCGGCAGGAACTGCGTGGGGCTGCTCTGCGGGAGCTGCTGCTTCGGCGTCCCGGCGCTGTCCCAGAGGAAGAACGGCGTCGTGTAGAGCGCCAGGCCGGGGTTCTGGTCGGCGATCGAGGAGTCGTAGATGCCGGGCTGGTGGTCGCCGTAGAACACCACGACGGTGCGCTCCTTGGACCGCTTCATCCGGGTGAGGAAGTCGGCCACCGCGTCGTCGGTGTGGCTCAGGCCGCGGGCGTAGTTGGAGATCCGGTCGGCCTGGTCGCCCTCGACGCCGGTGACCGGGATCGGGTCGTCGTAGTTGCCGTCGACCGGGATGTGGTTCTGCATCGTGACGAGGTTGACCATCAGCGGCTCGTCGGCGTCGTCGATCTGCCGGGCGACCTCGTCGAAGGCCGACTTGTCGGAGATGAACTCGTTGTCGTCGATCCTCTCGGTCTCGGTCATCGTCGTGTCGTGGATGAACTCGTCGAAGCCGAGGGTCTCGTAGACCTTGTCGCGCTTGTAGAACGACGTGAGGTAGGGGTGCACCGCGATCGGCTTGTGGCCGTTGGCCCCGAGCCAGCCCACCGCCGAGGGGTACTGGTCGTAGTCGGAGACGAGCATCTGGTACGGCGTGCTGAGCTGCGGCTCGAAGAGGCCGATCGACTCGCCGGTCAGGGTCTCGAACTCCATGTTGGCCGTGCCGCCCCCGAGGAGCTGGGCCATCATCGTGCCGGAGCTGCCCTCGCGCATGACCTTGCGGATCTTCGGGATCGGGTCGCGGGCGAGCTCGAAGCCCTCGAGCTGGGTCGGGTCGGTGAACGACTCGCTGAGCACCACCACGACGTTGGCGTCGTCGAGGGTCCCGGTGCGCTTGCGGTTGATCCGGGCCGCGGCGCGCTCGTAGCGCGTCGCGAGGGCGTCCATGGTCTCCTCGGAGTAGGTCTCCGGGGTCTTCATCGCCACGGTCGGCATGTTGGAGAGGAAGCCGCCGACGAAGCCGTTGGCGAGGTAGTTGTTGCGCTGGTTCCAGTACTTCCACTCGTGGTCGCCGACCTCGTAGAGCCCGCGCAGCGGGTTGCCGGGGTCGTTGAAGTTGGCGGTGTTCTGGATCGTGCCGATCGCGAGGGTCACCAGGACCGCGCGCACCCCGACCGCGACAAGCTGCCGGCGCACCGAGAGGTGCGGCGGCCAGATCCGCGGCATCCGGGGCTCGAAGCGCCGCCCCACGAGCCAGGCGACGGCGACCAGGACGACCAGCCCGATGCCCGCGACCACGAGGGTGCCGACCGAGACCTGGGTCAGCAGGAAGCTGGGCTCCCGCAGGAAGTCGACGTCGCTCGGGTAGACCGGCTCCGAGCGGAGCCCGAGCTTGACCCTGTTGGCGGCGGCGAGCGTGATGGTGCCCGCCGCGACGATCCCGAGGGAGAGGATGACCCGGTTGGTGAGGCCGATGACGGCCACCAGGATGACCCAGATGACGACGCTGTCGAGCACGTAGCTGAGGCCGTCGACGAACGTCGAGTGCCACCAGTAGGACTCCTCGCCGACCAGCCCCGAGAGCTCCAGCACCAGGGCGCACGCCATCGCGCCGAGCCAGGAGACCCGCAGGGCCCAGAGCACCGACTGCCACGGGTTGTAGGCCGGAGGCGCGTCGGAGCCGTCGGTCGTCCCGACCGGCTCGTCGACGAGCTGCTCCGACAAGGTGACCTGCTTCCGCGGCGACGTGGTGAGCCGCGAGGGTGCGGCCGGCTGGACGCCCATCGTAGGAGACACGACGTCCTGCGTTCATTTCCCTTTCGCCCGCCCGTCAAACTCCGGGCGCCGCGGAGCGTGGCCCGGTGACGGACCTCACGCCGCACGGGGCGGGCCCGAGGGCGCTCAGCGGGCGACGAACCGGATGACCTGCACCTGCTTGGTGCCCTGGAGCCGGACGCCGAGGCGGTGCCCGCCGACGTCGGCGGGGAGCCGGGCGGCGGTGGTGAAGAGGAAGAGTCCCTCGCGCACGCTCTCCGCGACCATCACCGGGCCGGGGGTCCAGCCACCGCCCTTGCGGGGCAGCATCAGCTGCGGCTTGCGGCGGGTGCTGGTCGCGGCGATGCGCACCGTCGAGCGGGGCTTGACCGCGAACCGGCTGCCGCGCAGCGGGGCCCCGACCACCCACTCGTGGAGCTGGCGGTAGGGCACCGTCACGACCGTCCGGTTGCCGGCGCGATCGGTGGCGGTCGCCACGAGCTCACGGGTGTCGCGGCCGGTGACGACGGTCCTGGTCACGCACCCGACGAGGCCGGAGAGGGCGTCGGAGGCGACGCAGCGCCCGCGCGGCGGGACGTCGCGGTAGTCGGCGTTGCGGGTGACGCCCTGGATGACCGGCACCGGCCCGGTCTTGTCGATGTCGATCCCCCCGACCGTGACGGTGGCCCGGCCGCCGTTGGTGGCCCGGACGGTCTCGGTGTGCGACTGCCCGGCCGCGTCGGCGGAGAAGACGTGCGGTGCCGGGCACGGGGCCGCGAGCTCGGCGCCGGCCGGCCGCGTGCACTCGTAGCGGATGGTCACGTTGGTGCGCTGCCAGCCGGAGGCGCCGGTGGGGGTGGCCCTGACCGTGGGGAGCGCCCGCCGCAGCGAGCCGCCCTGGCCGGCCCGGGTGCCGTCGCCGGCGTAGGAGGCCTGGACGACGACGTCGGCGGTCGGGTCGAGCGTGTTGTCGATCCGGGCGACGCCGGCCACCAGCGTGCCGGTGCCGAGGGCCGGCCCGCCCGCGGTGCGGAACACCACGTCCCCGGTCGCCGTGCCCGCCGCGGGCCGCTCGGGCGACACCGCGGCCCGGATGGCGTCGGTGGTGATCGTGACGACGACCGTGACCGGGGCGGGGGCGACCGTGGAGGAGCCGGACGCGCTGCTGCCGGCGTAGACGGCGTCCGAGGTCCCGGTCGGTGCGAAGACGGCCCGCACGGCGGTGGTGCCCGCCGCGGAGGGGATCCACGGGAGGGTCGCGGTGCCGCCGACCACGGGCACCGGGTCGCCGACGGGCTGACCGGAAGCGGTGAACTGCACGGTGCCGCCCGCGGGCGCCGTGCCCGGCACCGGGAGCACCGAGGTGACGGTCGCGGTCAGGTCGCTGGGGGCGCCGACGGTGGCGCCGGCGGGGACCCGCACGGCGACGCTGGTGGCGTTCTTCTCGACGGCGACCGTGGCTCCGAGCGCGGCCGCCGCGGCGTAGTAGTCGTCGCCGGGCTGGGAGAAGGTGATCGTGCAGGGGCCGACGGCGCTGTAGGTGACCACGGCGCCGGCCGTGGTGCACGACGCCGACGTCGGGGTGACGACGACGGGCAGCCCGGCCGAGCTCTCGGCGAACGGGTAGGTCCAGGAGGTCAGCACCTTGGCCGGCGTCGGCGGCACGACCTGGGTGATCGTCTGGGCGTGCTTGCGCACGAGCACCTGGTAGGACGTCGTGCTGCCGGCGAAGGTCGTCGGGTCGGCCGGCACGAACGTCGCGGTCACGGTGTAGCTGCCGAAGCGGGTGAACGAGACGTCGGCCGAGGCCGCGCCGCCCGCCACCTCGACCCGGGCCAGCTGGACCGGGCCGGGCGGGTCGGCGGGGTCGGTCGAGACCCGGGTGCGGGTGAGCACGACGGTGCCGGAGAGCAGGGCCGGGTCGAGGACGTCGCCGCTGAGGCGGCCGGTCAGCGTGACGGGGATCGTGAGGGCGGGGTCCTGGAACGGGCCGGGCCGGGTGACGAGGGTCGAGGTGTCGGCCGGCAGCGCCACCGTGGTCGGGTTGCGACGCACGTCGATCGTGCGGGTCAGCCCCACCGCCGGGAGCCAGTCGGGGGCGGTCGAGCCGCGCGGCGACTCGGCCACGCCGAGCGTCACCGAGCAGGTGCCCTCGGCCTCGAGGCGCACGACCGTGCCGTCCCAGCGGCAGACGTCGGGCGTGGTGACCTCGACGTCGACCACGGCGTCGGGCGGGCCGTGGGTGACGACCGGCGCGGGGGTCCACGCGTCGCCGACGTACTGCTGGTCGGCGGGCGGAGCCGCCGAGGTGAAGGTCTGGGTGCCGGCGTCCACGGCCACGGTGAGCGAGGCCGGCGGGCTGTCGGCGAAGGCGTTGTCGTCGTCGGGCCGGAACGTCGCGGTCGCCTCGACCGGGCCGCGCGCGGTCGGCGTCCAGGTGACGGTGGCCGTGCCGTCGGCGCGCGGCGTCGTGACCAGGGTCTGGCCCTCGACGGTGATCGTGTACCCACCGGGGACGGCCGCGCCGTCGAGGGAGGAGGCGGTCGCCCGGGCGGTCACGGTGACCGGCGTCCCGACCGTCGGTGCCGCGCTGACCGAGAGGGTCACGGTGGTCGGGGCCCGGTAGACCTGGAAGGACACCTCGGCGTCGCCGGCGAGGTAGTCGTCGTTGCCGTCCTGGTGGAACGTCACGGTGCAGGTGTCCGGCGAGGTGAGGTAGACCTCGGGCGCGGCAGTCGTGCCGCGCCTGGTGCAGCCTCCGGCCGCCGACACCTGGACCGGGTTGCCGGAACCGCCGCCGGTGGGCGCCGGGAACCAGCTGCCGTCGACGTGGTCGGGGCCGGTGCGGGGCGTGAAGCCGATGGTCTGGCGTGCCTTCCCGACCGGGTGGGCGGTCGGGGCGACCTGGCGCAGCGGCTGCGGCTGGCCGGCCGCCGGGGCGGCGTACGGCGCGACCTCGTAGACCCGGCTGTCGCTGGGGACGAACTCGTGCCAGAGGTAGTGGTCACCAGCCCGCCGCGGTGTGGCGGCGAGGAACCGGCCGCTGCCGAACCAGGCGCTGGTGGGGTTCGTGCTCTGCGCGATCGTGGTGGCGCCCGCGCCGGTGCCGCGGTCGATCCCGATCGCACCGGTGCCGGCGATCTTGAGGTTGCTCCCGCCGGCACCCTCGCCGCGGGCGAAGGCCTCGGCGCGGACCTCGAGGCCGCCGTCGACGGCGAGGTCGGTGACGACCTCGCCGTCCACCGGGCTGACGGGGGTGACGCGCAGCGTCACCGTGACCTGGATCCGGTCGACGGTGACGAGGATCGTCACCGGGGTGGCGGCGGAGTACTTCGTGGGCACGGCGGCCTGCGTGGCCTGGAGCTCGCAGGTGCCCTCGCGGTCGAAGGTCACCACGCCGGCGGAGACCGAGCAGTACACCGAGTCGGCCGGCACCGTGGCGAGCACGATCGGCTGGGTCGCGTTGGTGCTGGTCAGGGGCGGCGTCCAGGTCTTGGTGACCCGGCCGGGTGCAGGTTTCGCCGGGGTGGCACCGAGGGTGAGGACCTGCTGGGCGAGGGCGACCGTGATCGACGCCCTCCGCTCGGTGAAGGACTCGTGCCGCGCGGTCCCGGCCGTGAACGTCACCACGATGTCCTGCGGGCCGGCCGCGGTCGGGGTGTAGGTCAGCGTGGCCCGGCCGGTGACCGGGTCGAAGGACTGCGCGGAGGCCGGGAACCCGGCGACGACGGCGGTGCCGGTGCCGAGCACGACGTCGGCCGTCGCGGCCGGCTGGAGGGCGTCGTAGACCTGGACGACGACGGTGGCGGGCGTGCCGAACTCCGGCGGGCCGGACGGCGTCGTCACCGCGATCCGGACCGGGCGGCTGGTGACGGTGACCGTGCGCTCCACCGCCGGGGCGGCCAGGTAGTTGCCGTCACCCGCCTGGGTCACGCTCACCGTGCAGGTGCCCGGGGGGACGGTGAAGGTGACGACGAGGCCCTCGACCGTGCAGGAGCCGGTGGGGACGATGGTGACGGCGCCGGTCGAGGGGCCGCGCGTGACCAGCGGCTCCCAGGTCTGGCCGACGTACGCCGGGCTGGGGGCGGTCCCGAGCGTCACGGCCTGCGACGCCTTGCCCACGACGAGGGGCCGGGTCGCGGTCTGGGCGGCGTGGGTGCGGGAGGCCGTGAACGACGCCGCGATGGTGAACGAGCCCACCGGGACCGCCGTCAGCCGGCGGGTCGCGGCGCCGATGGCGGGTCCGGTGGAGGCGTAGGTGACGGCCGCGGGGTCGCCGGTCACCGGGGCGTCGACGGTGATCGTGCCGGAGCCGGGCAGCCGGGCACCGGTGAGGGTGTCGGTCGCCACGACGGTGACGGTGACGGTGTCGCCGTAGACCGGGGCCGACCTGTCGACCGTCGTGGTCAGGGTGACCGGGCGCCGCACGACCTCGAAGGTGTGCTCGAGGTGGGCGGCCTCGTGGGTGGGGCCCTCGGCCTGGTCGGCGCTGACCGTGCAGGTGCCGGCCCCCACGAGCGCCACGGTGGTGCCGCTGACGGTGCAGGTCGTGGGGTCGTCGGTGCTGAGGACCAGCGGCTGGGGCGAGGCCCCCTTGACGGCGCCGGTGACCCACGTGGTGCCGACGCGGGCCGGGCTCGGGACGGTCGTGGTGTCCCAGGTGATGGGTGAGGAGGCCTTGCCGACGGTGATCGTGGCGTTGCCCGTGCCGGTGGTGTACCTCCCGGTCACCCCGGCGAAGGACGCGACCGCGGAGAGGGTGCCGACCGTGCCGGCGGTGAAGGTGCGGGTGTAGGTGCCGCCGGTCCAGGCGACGGTGGCCGGGCTGGGGTTCGGCACGCCGGTGATCGTCATGGAGCCGGCGCCCCCGGTGACCAGGGCCCCGCTGGCGCGGTCGCGCACGGTGGCGGTCACGGTCACGGTGCCGCCGAAGACCGGGTTGGCGGGGCTGGAGGTGACGACGACGTCGACCGGGGCGGCGGCCACGGTGAAGCTCCGCTTGACGACGGCCGCGGCGGCGTACAGCGCGGTGCCGGGGTGGCTGGCCTCGAGCGCGCAGCTGCCGGCGGTGAGGAAGGTGACGTCGTTGCCCGAGACGGTGCAGACCGACAGCGTCGTCGACCTCAGGGCCGGCGTCAGGCCGGAGTCGGACGGCGTGAGGGCGGCCGCGTCGGTCCAGGTGTCGCCGGCGACGAGCTCGGCGGCCGTCGGGGTGGTGAACGACGCCACGAGGTCGGCCTTGCCGACCACGACGTCGTGGGAGGCCTGGTCGACCTCGGCCCACACCCCGGTGTCGGTGGGCACGAACCCGGCCCGGACGACGTAGGTGCGGACGCCGGCGGCCTCGAACTCGCGGACCCCGACGCCGCCGGGCCAGGCGGTGTCGGCGGGGGTCGTGGCGTCGAGGTCGACGACCTGGAGGTGGCCGGCGCCGGCGACGGCCTCGCCGGTCGCGGTGTCGGTCGCGGTGGCCGTCACCCGGACCAGGTCGCGGTAGCGGGGGCCGACCGGCACCACGCTCCAGGCGATGCTGACCGGTCGCGCCGTCGCCTCGATCGTCGCGACGGCGGAGTCGGCGGCGTACAGGTCCCCGGCGGGCACGCTCGCGGTGACCTCGCACGACCCGACCCGCTTCATCCGCACGGCCGTGCGGCCCGCGAGGACCTCGCAGACGGCGGTGTCGGAGACCGTCAGGGTGACGCGCTCGCTGCCGTCCTGGCTGACCACGAGCGGCTGCTCGCCGCGCACGACCCGGGACCCCGTGGTCGGGGTGAGCGTGAGCCGCGGGTCGGCCGCGGCGACGGCCACGGTCTCGTCGTCCTCGGCCGCGGCGTCCTGGTCGCCGGCCTCGACCTCGGCGTGCACGGTGCACGAGCCGGGGGCCAGGAGCGAGACGTCGTCGCCGTTGGCGGCGACGGTGCACACGCGCGGCGTGGTCGACGTCAGGTCGACCGCCGAGGTCCCGGCACCGGAGTAGGCCGGCGTCCAGGGCTCCCCGAGGGCGCGCAGCGGGTCGGCGGGCGGGGTGATGGAGAAGGTGCGCGGCCGGCGCACCTGGAAGGTCTTGGCCGCGCTGGTGCCGGCGGCGTACGTGGCGTCGCCCGGGACGGTGGCGGTGACGGCGCAGCTGCCCGGCGCGGCGAGGGTGATCGTGCGCTGGTCGGCCGACGTCGTGCAGGCGCCGGCCGGGGTGGCGACGACCGCGAAGGTGACCGGGGTGCCCGACGACGGGGTCGTGACCGCCGGCGTCCAGGGGGTCGCGCTGACCAGCAGGGGCGTCGTGGTGGGGTCGGTGAGCACCGGGGTCTGCGGGGGGGGGCCGCGGCGGCTGCGGCGGCCGCGGGCGCCGCGGGCACCGCGGCGCCGGCGGTGGCGACCAGCGCTCCGACGAGGGCCCCGGTCAGGGCGGTCGAGACGAGGCCCGGCAGCCGGCGTCCGGTCCGCCGGGTCACGGCGCGAGCTCCCCGTCGGTCCCGTCGGTCCCGTCGGTCCCGTCGGTCCCGTCGGTTCCACCGGTCCCATCGGTTGTTCCACCGGTCCCGTCGGTCCCGTCAGGTGCGGGCGCCGGGTCCGGTGCCGCGTCGGGCGCCGGGGCGGGCGCGGGGTCCGGGTCGGCCGGTGCGGGTCGCAGCGTGACGCTGGTCGGGCCGGTGACGGTCACCTGGACCGAGTCGGGACCGTCGGCCCAGTCGCCCTCGAAGAGCCAGGCGCCGTGGGGGAGGGTGAGGACGACCTCGCCGGTGCTCGTGGAGAGGGAGGCGGGGCTCGGCGCGGCGCCGTCCTGCCCGGTGCCGGGCGAGACCTGGATGTTCGCGGTGCCGCCGGCGAACCCCTCGATCCGCACGGTGACCTCGAACAGCGACTCGGCCAGGGCGAAGGTCGCCGGCGACGCCGTGGGCACGTCCACCGTGGAGGTGGTGACCGGCCACCACTGGGCGGGGACGCCGGCGAGAACCGGGGTGACGTCGTAGCGGCCGGGCGGCACCCAGAGCTCGCCGGTGGTCGTGGCCGGGGCCGCGACGGTGCGGTCGAACCCGCCGCCGGCGGCCCGGACGATCCGCAGGGACGTCGTGGGCTCGGCGTGGCCCTCCCAGGCGTCGGCGCTGAGCGTGTAGCCGAACCGGGCGGCCTGGACCGTCCAGGCCAGGACGCTGCGCTCGTCGGAGGTGCCGTCGGGCACCCGGACCACGGTGGTGCCGGCGGCGCCGGCCGGGCAGCCGGACGTGTCGCCGCGGCCGGTGGGGCCGCTCAGGGTGCCGAGGTGGCCGGCGCCCTGGGTGAGGCTCACCTGGTAGCAGCCGGAGCGGACCTGCTGGAAGGAGCCGGTGCCGCCGCCGGTGAGGGTGAGGGCGAGGTCGGGGCTGACGGTGCCGCCGAGGGGCTCGAGCGCGAGGACGGTGCCGGACAGGTTCTCCGCGGCGCCGGCGCTCGAGGTGAGCGTGACGTCGAGGAAGCGGCGGGTCGGCACCAGCGCGTGGTCGAGCACCATCACGGCGCTGCTCGCGAAGGTGGTCTCGGGCGACGACGAGGGCTCGAACCCGGTCTTGGTGAAGGTGACGACGTACCTGCCGGCCGGGACGTTCTCGATCCGGTAGCTGCCGTCGTCGGGGCTGGTGGTGGTGGTCAGCTCCTGGCCCTCGGTGCCGCGGGCGGGCTGGTCGAGCGGGCAGAACACCACCGCACGGTCGGTGCAGGTGAGGGTCACGGTGGCCCCGCCGGCGACGTCGCCGGCGTCGGAGTCGGAGCCGCCGACGGTGACGACGCCCTCGATCGAGGCCTCGGTGCGCTCGACGGTGACGGTGTCTGCCTGCGTGGGGTCACCGGGCACGAGGGTGGTGTCCTGGGTGGTGCGCACGATCGTCGGGCCGGTCACCACGATCGTCCAGGTGCCGGGGACGACGGCGTCGAAGACGTAGCGCGCCCCGGCGCCCGTGCCGACGAGCGAGGCGGTGGGGTCGCCGGCCGTGGGGACCTCGTCGTCGTTCTGGGTCAGGCGGACGACGACGCTCGCGTCGTCGACGGTCGCCACGGCGTCCTGGACGGTGACCGAGAGCGCGACCGCGGTGGCGTAGACGTCGACGTCGGCGGTCTGGACGCCGCGCTCGACCTGCACGACCCGCCCGCGCACGCTGCCGGGGTTGGTCCGCTGGTCGAAGCCGGGGACCGCGGCGGTGAGCACCCACGTGCCCTCGGCGAGCCCGGATCGGCCGACCTGGTTGCTGCCGGTGACGACGAACGCGCCGTCCTCGTCGGTGGTCGTGGTGAACACCTCGTCGGCCTGCTCGGAGACCGCCGTGCACCCCCCGGCGACCGGGTTCGTGCACAGCGCGGCGGTGACCACGACGTCCTCGGGGTGTCGGACCTCGCTGGCGGGGCCGCCCTGGACGCCGAGGTTGGCGAGGACGTCGCCCTGGATCGTGCCGAGCCGGGTGAGGATCAGGTCGCAGCGGGTGGTGCCGCCGGGCTCGACGGTGACCCGGGTCGGGTCGGGCCCGGTCTCGCAGTCGAGGCGCACGGCGTCGCTCGAGTTCTGCACCAGTCGGGTCGTGGCGTGCTCGTAGCCCGGGGCCCGCACGGAGAACTGCGTGCGGGTGTCGGTCCCCGGCACGACCCGGTCGTAGGTCGTGGTGCTGCTGCTGCCGAGGGTCTGCTCGAAGGAGTCCTCGACACCGTCGACGCTCCGCGTGATGACGGCGCCGGTGACGGGCTCGCCGTCGCGCCCGCGCACGGTGAGCTCGATCTTCCCGAGCCTCTCCAGGACGACGGCGCCGCCGAAGGAGCACGAGCCGCCGACGGCGCAGGTGAGGGTGCCGGTGAAGGGCACGTAGCCCTCGAGCTCGATCCTGAGGGGGTAGGTGCCGGGGATGGCGCGGCCGGGCGGCAGGGCGTCGCCCTGGGCGTCGTCGCCCTCGTCGTCCCACTCGAGGACGCCGCGCGAGGCCTGGAGCGGGTCGGCGACCAGCCGGGCGGTGACGCTGCGCCCGTTGGGCGGGTCCACGACCGTGACCGGGACGGGCAGGGTGAACGGCGAGGTGGTGGCCGACGGGGTCACGGTCACCGCGACGTCGACGTCGACCGGGGCGGGCGCGAGCTCGAAGGTGTTGAGTCCGCCCACGACGAGCCGCTGCTTGGTGCGCTGGTAGGGCTCCCAGCCCGCGGCCTCGCCCCGCACGATGATCCTGTTCATCGTGTCGGTGAGGAAGCCCATGACGGTCCGGTTCGAGTCGTTCCACCCGGTCGTGCATCCGAGGAGCGGGGGGGTCTCCCGAGCCTCGACGGCGAAACACCCGTCGGTTCCGGTGGTCGGCTCGGTCGTGCTGTAGCCGGGCACACCCGTGTCCGAGAACGAGGTCGCCCCGCGCAGCAGGACCGGGATGCCGTTCAGCGGGACCGGGGCACCGTCGATGCGACCGACGACCTTGCCGACGAAGTTCGGGATCGGGTCGATCAGGGCCAGCCGGAGCGTGAGCACCTGGTTGTAGACGACGTCGGCGTCCACCTTGCCGCTGTAGGCACCGCTCGTGCCGGTGACGGTGTAGGAGCCCGGCTGGACCCGGTAGATCCGCGTGACGCCGGTCTCGGGCTCGGGCGCCTGCTGCAGGCCCGGCGGCTCCGGGGTCAGGGTCAGGGTCGGCCGCGGGTCGCTGGGCACGAGACGATCCGTCGGGTCGTCCACGCCGTCGCCGGGGATCGGCTCCGGCTGCAGCGAGCGAACGATGATCTGGCCGAGCCGGTCGAGGACCGGGTTGTACTGCTCGGCGCCGCCGTCGAGCAGGAGCGTGCCGGAGCGGGAGACGATGTACTCCTTGTCGGCGGGGACGGTGGTCAGGGTGTAGGCGCCGGTGCGCGGGGCCTCGATGGTGAACCGGTCGTCCTCGCCGATGGCGGCGCACCAGCGGGTCCGGCCCGGCTGCGAACCGACCTGGTAGAACGCGCCGGGCAGGCAGGCGTCCACGTCGGCCTGGGCGGCGGCGTCGTTCGCGGCGCCCGCAGCGACGGCGGTGGTGCAGTCGGGCAGGGCGCCGGTCGTGCCGTCGACCTGCATCCACACGCAGGTGACGGGCATCGGCTGGGCGGGTTGGGGGTCCAGGGCCTCGAAGTCCTCGCCGACCAACGGCGCGAGGCTGACCCGCCCGGTGACCGAGGGGACCGCCGTCAGCTCGGCGACGGGGGCGGTGACGTTGCTGCGCTCGGCCACCTGGACGTCGAGCGACTTCGGGAGGTAGCCGGGGGCCTCGACCAGCACGGTGTAGAGCCCGGGGGCGATGCCGCAGGTGCGGCCGGCGGAGACGGCTTCCTCGCAGAGGTCGTCGGCGGGGTCGGGCAGGGTGTAGGCGTCCTCGGGACCGAAGCGGGTCGTGAACTCCTCCGGGTCGGCGACGCCGTTGCCGTTCTCGTCGAGCGTCGCGGCCAGGCAGCCCTCCGGGTTGACCGGCCGGCCGTCGTCGCAGGTCCGGATCGGCTCGGCGGTCGCCACGTCGACCACGGTGCCGCGGACGGTCGAGGTCTGGGGCGAGATGCCGTCGGCCACGGGCTCCATGACCAGGTCGGCCCGCTTCTCGCCGCCGGCGGTGACCCGGACGGTGAGCTGGCGCGAGACGTAGCCGAAGTACTCGGCCGAGAGCGAGTACACGCCCGGCTCGACGCCGGTGAAGGCGTAGGACGAGGTGTCCTTGCCGGACGAGCTCGTCGTCTTGTACGTGGCCTCGTTGTTGGTCAGGACCAGGCCGGTGGCGCGCAGCGGCACCCCGGAGGACACCGGCTCGCGGGCCCGGCCGCGCGCGGCGACGGGGGTGGCCGCGGGGGCGGCGGCCGGCTCCTCGGCGATCGTCACGTCCCCCACGAGCCGGCCCGAGGAGCTGAGCAGCAGCGTCGAGACGGGGTCGGGACGCCGTCCGGGCACCAGGTCGACCTGCCGGCTCTCGGACTGGAACCCGGGGGCGCTGATGGTGACGGTGTAGCTGCCGGGGACCGGCACGCCCGAGAGGAAGAACTTGCCCTGGGGCTCCTCGGTCAGCGTGGTGGCGGTGCGGATGTTGCCCTCGCCGTCGCTGACCGACACCGTGGCGCCGAGCAGCGGGCCCTTCGACCCGTCCGGCAGGTAGCGCTTGATCTTGCCCGTGAGGAGGGCGACGCCGGGGGTGAGGGTGAGGTCGACCGTGCGGGTCTCCTCGGGCTCGACCCGCACCGAGGCCGCCTCGCTGCTCATGTCGTGGCGCGTCGCGACGACGACGTAGGTGCTCGGCGTGGAGAGGCCGGTGATCGACCAGGCCCCGACGTCGCCCTGCGAGTTGGTGCTCGTGGTGACGGTGTTGATGCCGTCGGTGATGGTGACCTGGGCGCCGCCGACCGGTCCGCCCGGGCCGGTGATGCGGCCCCGGAGGGCGCCGCTGCCGGGGACCATCTCGACCTCGAGCGGCTCCTTGGCCGCCTCGCTGGCGCTGTTCACCACGAAGCGCTGGGTCTGGTAGCCCGGCTTCGACATGGTGAGCAGGTAGTAGCCGGGGCTGCGGACGTCCTGGAAGGCCCACGCGCCGTTCTCGGGGGTGGTCTTGGTGCGGGCGTCGCTCTCGCTGGGCAGCGCCGCGACGGCGGCCGCGGCGAGCCGCTTGCCCTCGCCGGCGACGTCGTCCTCCGAGGTGCCGACGGTGCGGACGCCCTGCTGCATCGACTCGTCGACGAGCGCCTTCGACTCCAGGCGGACCGTCACGCCGGCGGGGGCCTCGCCCAGCATCGTGCCGCTGATCAGGCCGGGTCCGCCCGCCGCGGTGGGTGCCGCGCCGGAGCCGCCGGCACCGCCGTCCTCGCCGCCCGAGCCGTCCTCGCCGCCGTCCTCGCCGTCCTCGCCGTCGGTGGTGGCGCCGGCCGTGGTGGCCTCGTCGGAGGAGGAGGATGAGATCTTCTCCGAGAGCATCGGGATGAGCGTCAGCGCCGCGGCCGCCCAGACGGCGAGCACCGCGACCAGCGCGACGGCCTTGAGGGCCCACGGGCCCATCAGCGCGCGCTGGTGCAGGGTGCCGACGGTGTGCCGCACGGACTCGGTGGCGCTCGCCGTGACCGCGAACGCCGCGCGCGAGCCGTAGCCGGCCATCCGGGGGCGGTTCATCCGGGCCCGCGCGCCGACGCGGACCTCGCCCTGGGCGGGCACGGTCACCAGCTGCCGGCGCAGCTTCACGTAGCCGATCGAGGGGTTGGTGACGCTGAGCGCGACGTCGGTGGCGACGCCGCCGCCGTTGCGGACGACGACGGTGAAGCGGGCCTTGGCGATCGCGGACGGCTCCGCCGGCTCGAGGGAGACCGAGAGGGTCGTGCGCGGGTTGACGAGGAGGGTCGTCTCGGCGAGACCGGGCCGGCTGCCGTCGGTGAGCCCGGTCGCGGGGTCGAGGGCCTGGACGGTCACGACGAGCGGGTAGGACGCCGGCAGCGTGCCCTGCGGCGGGTGCAGGGCGACGGTGAGCTCCTGCGAGGCACCGGGCCCGAGGGTCGCGGTGCGCAGCGGCGGGCCGACGACCCACACGGGGTCGACGCCGAGCGGGGTCACGGTCAGGACGCGGGGGGCGGCGGCGGTGTTGGTCACCGTCACCGGCACCGCGAGCTCGACGCCGGCCGCCGTCCGGAGGACCGGCGCGGTGGTGACTCCCGGCGGGAGCGGGGCGTGCGGGGAGTGGTCAGCCATCGGAACGCACCTGGAAGTCCTTGGTCTGGGGCTCGCTGCGGTTGACCTCGGCCCGGGCGGTGGCCAGGGGCGCGCCTCCGCTGGTGCGTCGGACCTGGATCACGTAGGTCTGCGGAGCGTCGATGTCGAGGAACTCGTAGTAGGCGCACATGTTCTCGGGACACCCCCGGCCGCGGATCTCCCTCATCACCACGGTGGTGGTGAGGTAGGTCTGGCTCGGGTACGCAGAGGAGCGGTAGAGCTCGACGACCCACCCGGGGCGGGCGTTGGTGATCACGCCGCTGAGGGACGCCGGCGGGTCGAGCTTGAGGTTGCGCTCGTACTCCTGGCCGGCCTCGACGGTGAGCGTCTCCGTCGTGGGCGTGACGCCGCTCCTGCTGGTCTGCAGCGTGTACGTGCCCGGGGGCACGGCATCGAAGCGGTAGTCGCCGGCCGACGCGGCCGGCACCGAGGCCGCCACCACGCTGTAGGTGGCGGTGTTGGAGATCAGCTGGACGACGGTCTCGCCGGCCGGCTCGGCGGCGACGCCGCGCGTCGGCGACTGCGTCACCTTGCCGAAGACGACGGCGGTGGAGGCCTGGAGCCGCACGGTGATGACGCCGTTGACGACGGCGCTGTTCTCGGCGTCGGCCGACACGTTGCCCTCGCCGTCGAGCGCGACGGCGACCGTCTGCGACTCGAGGTCGGCGCGGGCGAAGGTGATCGTGTAGTCGCCGGGCAGCGGGAGGCCGGAGGCCTTCCAGTTGGTGCCGGGCACGGTCGGGCAGGCCGGTCCCGCGGAGTCGTCGGACTGGGTGGCGGTCTGCACCGTCTGGCTGCCGTCGGTGACGGTGACCGTGACGTCGGGGGCGGGCAGGTCGTCGAGGACCGAGATCACCTTGCCGCAGAGCTCGCCGGAGGACTTGTCGAGGTTGACCGCGACGCCGGTCAGGCGCTGCCCCTCGCCGAGGGCGACGGTGAGGGTCTGGGAGGCGTAGCCCTCCTGGCTCACGACCAGGGTGAACGCGGCCGGGGTCGGCAGGCCGCGCAGGGTGAAGTCGCCGCCCTGGGCGCCGGTCTGCGACGTCGTGGTCACCGAGGTCTGGCCGACGGTGGCGGTGATCGTGGCGCCCTCGACCTTCTGGGTCGCGGAGCTTACGGTGCCGCTGATGACGCCGTCGCCCTGGCGCAGGGTGATCTCGACGTCCTCGCGCTCCTCGCCGGCGCTGACGTCGATGCGCTGGGTGGAGGTGGCGTAGCCCTCCTTCTCCACGACCAGGTCGTAGGTCTGGGGGGAGGGGACGTCGGTGAGCGAGAACGTGCCGTCGTCGCCGATCGGCACCGAGGTGACCGTCGCGCCCTCGGAGGCGACGTCGACCGAGGGGTTGTCGACGCCGTCGGCCGGGATGGGTGCGTTGGCCCCCGCCCCGGCGTTGGTCGCGTCGAGGGGCGCCTTGAGGGTGAGCGTGGCGTTGGAGACGTCGGCGCCGACGACGGTGCCGCTGATCGAGGCCGGGACGCCGCCGAGGTCGACGTCGAGCGAGAGCTGCTGGCCGCCGGACTCCACGGTCACCGTCTGGCCGTCGGCGGCGTCGAGCGCCGTCGGGTACCAGAGCTGCACGAAGCCGGCGCCGCGGAAGGAGAACTTGTAGTCGCCGGCGGGGAGGTCGGCGACCTTCCAGGCGCCGTTGCGGTCGGTGGCGATGGTGCCGCGCGCGCTCTCGGTGTCGTCGGCGGCGAAGACGCTGACCTCGACGCCCTCGACCGGCTCGCTCGACGTCAGCAGCCGGACGGTGCCGCCGACCTGGGCGGAGCCGCCGGTCGCGCTCGCGTCGCCCGCGGCGGCGATCGCGAGGGCGAGGTCGCGGTCCTCGGCGGAGCGCCCGACGAGCTGGCCGAGGGAGAGGGTGATGACGATGGCGAACACGGTGACCGCGACGAGCAGCCCGACCAGGGACAGCCCGCCGCGGGAGATGGTCGCGCGCTGCACGAACGTCGCCTGGGCCTGCGCCGGCACGTCGTCGCCGACCAGGGGCGGGCGCTTGCGCCGCAGCTTGGGGCTCAGCTTCTGGGCCGCGCTGGGTCGCGGGGCGGGCTCGCCGGCGTCCGCGGCGACGCCGGCGGCGACCGGCTCCTCCTGGGCGCGGTCGAGGGCGCTGCTCTGGGCCTCGTCGAGCATCCGCAGCTCGAGCGGGCGGATCACGGGGCTGCCGGTCAGCGGACGACGGCTGCGCGCGCGCAGGTCGATCATGGTGTTCTCGCCGGGCGCGAGGTCGACGGTCCCCGGGCTGAACTCGAACCGGACGCGGCCCTCGGGGTCCTGGCCGTGCATCCGGCCGCTGACGCGGGTGTTGCCCTCGTTGGCGACCAGGATGCTGAGCTTGGCGGTGCGCCCGGCCGAGACGACCACCGGGTCGGCGGTGACGGTGACCGAGGGCGCCTCGGGAACCGAGAGCACGACGTCCTCGACGATGCTGGCGAACGGCGGCGTGACCTCGCGGACCTGCAGGGCGACCCGGCGGTCGCCGGCGGTCATGCCGGGCGGGACCTCCAGGGTCACCACGACCGTGCGGGTCTCGTCGGGGAACAGGGTGATCTCGGCGTCGTCCATGCCGACCCAGGAGGGGTCGGCGCCGAGCACCCGGAGCGTGTAGCCGCCGATGACGTCGCCGGTGTTGCTCAGCGTGACGACGATCGGCTGGGGGATGCCCGCGATCACGTCGAACTGACGGGGGGAGACGTCGACGTGCACCTCAGCCGCCGCCCGAGCCGAGGGCGAGGTCCTGGAAGGACGTCAGCCCCTCCATGACCACGACCATCGCGGTCTGCTGGCGCAGCCCCTCGGCGGTCACGGTCACGCTGTAGGTGCCCGAGGGCAGACCCTCGACCCGGTACCCGCCGTTGCCGTCGATGCTGCCGGCGCCGCCGCTGGTCGCGGTCCACGTGGTGAGGCCGTTGGTGATGGTGACCTGTGCGCCGACGTAGGGGTTGTCGGTGGCGCCGTAGACCTGGCCGGCGATGCCGCCGAGCTTGTTGTTCAGCTGCACCTCGACCACCGGCGGCGGGCTGACGCCGTCGAGGGAGACCGGGACGCTGCGCGGGGCGTAGCCCTCGAGGGTGAAGGTGAGCGTGTAGTCGCCGGGGGCCGCGAGGCCGCTGAGGCTGAACCGGCCGACGTCGCCGGAGGTCAGCGTGGTCGTGGTGGGGGTCGTGGTGCCGTCCTCGGTCGCGGCGACGCCGCCGACCGTGACGGTCGCGCCGCCGAGGCCGTTGCCGTCGGGACCGCGCAGGTAGCCGGTGACGCTGGTGGTGCCGGCCTCGACCTGCACCACCACGCCGTCCTCGCTGGCGCCGGCGTCCAGGTCGACGATGGTGGTGTCGGCGCCGTAGGTCTCGGAGGTGAAGGTCAGCACGTAGGTCGCCGGGGTGGGGAGGTTCTCGAGGGTGAACGAGCCGACCGCCCCGACGGTCGGGGTGACGACCGCGACCGTCTCGCCCTCGACGGTGGTGGTCACGGTGACGCCGCCGGCCGGGGTGCCGTCGGGCAGCTCGACCCGCCCGGTGATCCGGCCGTCGGCGGAGGCCGGGACGACGCTCGGCTGCAGCCGCTTCTCGCCGCCGGCGACGGAGGTGGTCGTCGTCTTCACCTCGTAGCCCTCGGTGGTGAAGCTGAGCTCGTAGCGCGAGGGGGCCAGGAGGCCCCGGAGCAGGTAGGTGCCCCCGCCGTCGGTGGTGGTGCGCACCGTCGGGGCGTCGGGGATGTCGAGGGAGCGGGCCACGACGGTCGTCGGCAGCGACGTCAGCGAGGCGCCCTGGTCGACGACGCCGGTGATCGAGGCGTCCAGGCCGGTGATGACGATGTTCTGCAGGCCCTCGGCCTCACCCTGCGCGGGCACGGGGACGGCGGTGGCGCGGCCCCGGCCGACCGCGCCGCGGTCGCTCCACCAGGCCGGCTCGTAGCCGGCCGCGACGAAGCGCAGCCGGTAGCTGGTGGGGAAGAGCCCGACGAGGCGGTAGCTGCCGTCGGCCTGGGTGGCCGCCGAGCTGACCAGCACCGGGCCGTCGCGGCCGTCGCGCCAGGCCTGGACGAGGATCCGGCCGACCGGCTGCAGGTTGCTCGCGGCGGTGACGACGCCCTGGATCGTGCCGCCGATCTCGGGGTCGACCAGGCCGTCCTCCTTGTCGAGGGCGCCCTCGGGCGTCGTCGCGGCGACGTTCTCCACGCGGTCGGCCGGGTAGAACGACGTCGCGACCTTCTTGGTGACCGGGTCGCCGCCGAGGACCTGCGCGAGGCCGAGCACGAAGATCGCGGCCCACACCGCGATGATCCCCATCAGGATCAGCGCGGTGAGCAGCCCGCGGCTCAGCGTCGGGCGCTGCTTGAGGACGACGCGGGTCTCGGCGACCAGGTCGGGGTCCTGCTCGGTCTCCTCCATGGCCGCGATCGAGTGCGCGCGGCTGGCGGTGAGGTTGATCGCGGCGGTGCGGTCGATCTCGGCGCCGGTGATCATCCGCGGGCCCTTGACGACCAGGATGACCGGGGTGCGGGTGCCCGGGTCGACGGTGAGCCGCTCCGAGCTGAACCGCGCGGTGCTGCGGCCGTCCTCCAGGGACGCCGCCAGGGTGACGTCGAGCGCGGTGTTGCCGGTGTTCTCCACGTCGAGCAGGAACCGGCCGGAGCGCCGGGCCCGGATCAGCTGCGGCGTGCGGTGCAGGCGCAGCGCCGGGTGGGCGGCCACGGACAGGTCGAGGTCGAGGTGCTGCGTCGGCGCGCCGCTGCCGTGGGAGACGACCTCGACGGTGACCGGGTGGCTGCCCGCGGTCAGCGACGGCGGGACGTCGACGTGCATGACCAGGCGGCCCTCGGCGCCGGGGAAGAGCGGCAGCAGCTGCGGCTCGATCCGGGTCGCGGCGTCCGGGAGGCCGATGAGGCGGGCGGTGACGCCGTCGATGAGGTCGCTGGTGTTGACGACGTCGACCGGGATCTCGATGGTCGTGCCGGGGTCGGCCTGCAGGACGAGGTGCTCGGTCACCAGTCTCATCGGGCGCGCCTCGCGGGCACGCACGAGTGCCGCGAGTGGAGGGCGGGGACGGAGCCGAGCACGGGTACCTGCCGGGGGCCTAGGACGAGGGGGGCAACACCAGGCACAGTAGGAGCAGGGAGCAGCGCCGCGAGGCAGAATGAGGAAACTTCTCTCCCCATCCGCACGCGGTGCACCCGCCGGGGCGACGACGACCCGACGGGTCGGACCGTGTCAGATCTGCTTCGGCGCGGCCAGCACCGACACGCGCTCGACGGCGGCGGCCTGGTCCTCCCAGTCCCACGTGTCGGCGGCGACGGTGGCCCGGATGACGGCGCAGGCCTTGAGCTGTCCGCTCACGCCCTGCCAGATCTCGCGGGGTCGCATCGTGGGGTCGCTGCCGAAGCCGAGGGTGACGGTCGAGTTCAGGTTGGCGTGCGTGAGGTCCAGCGGGAGCACCGGCACGCCGGCGAAGAGGCTGACGACGTCGCTGAGCAGCTGGTGCTCGTCGCGGGGGCTGCCGGCCCAGGCGCTGACGAGGTAGTCGAGCTCGACCATCGGCAGGGGGGCGCGGCGCTCGGCGCGGCCCGACGCGTCGACGCGCGCCTGCGCAGTGCGGGTGGGCTGGCTGCTGCGGTCGAGGCCGTAGAGGAAGAGGTTCACCGTGAGTCGGGACAGCTGGGCGGCCCAGGTCGAGGTGGGGGTGTCGAAGCTGACGTCGCCGACGTCCTCGGGGAGCGGGAGGCGACGGCGGACCAGCTGCTCGAGGCCCTCGTCGACGTACCTGATGAACACGTGCGCTCTCCTCGGGTGGGGGGTCGGGGCCAATGTAGGCGCGCCGACGGGGTGCGTGCGGGCAATCTCCGCATTCGCCCGCGACGGGCACCGGGCCGCGACTAGATTGCCGGGGCCGGGCCGTCGAGAGCGAGAGGTCGTGACCGGGAACGTGAACGCTCCCCACACCCGCCGGTTCGCGCGGCTCGTCGTGCCGGTGTGCCTCGCGGTGCTGGCGCTCGCCGGCTGCGGCGATGACGACGACGGCGACGAGAACCCGGTCCTCGACCTCGAGGTGGGCGACTGCGTGAACGCTCCCGAGGAGATCAAGGCCCAGATCAGCGACATCTCCACCGTGGCGTGCGACGAGCCGCACGACCAGGAGGCCTACGCGGTCGCCGACTACGAGCCGGCCGACCAGGACGTCGACGGCGACGTCTTCCCGGGCGACGACGCCCTCACGGCGTTCGCCGACGGCCGCTGCGCCGAGGAGTTCAAGGGCTACGTCGGCGTCGACTACCTCGACTCCCGCTTCTACTTCACCTACCTCTACCCGTCCCCGCGCTCCTGGCAGTCCGGCGACCGTGCCGTCGTCTGCCTGGTCATGGAGGCCGGGCGCCAGCTCGACGAGTCGGTCAAGGGCACCGGGCTCTGACCGACGTGACCAGGAGACAGCCATGGGCAACCCCGCAGCGGTGACCGGCGCGATGCTGACCTGCACCTTCGGCGTCGCGCCGTCGACCCTGAACGTGATCCCCGCCAAGCGGGTGACCGTCGAGGGCCGCCCGGTCGCGACCATCCCCGACATCGCGCCCGGGGTGAACATCGCGCCGTTCGGGATGTGCACCAGCCTCACCAACCCGATGGTGGCCGCCGCCACCGCCGCCGCGCTCGGCGTGCTCACCCCCATGCCCTGCGTCCCGGTCGTCCCGGCGCCCTGGGCGCCCGGCGCCCCGAGGACGCTCGTCGGCGGGCTGCCCGCCGTCACGGCCGGCTCGATGTGCACCTGCGCGTGGGGCGGCGTCATCAGCATCACGATGCCCGGCGCCGTCCGCACGTCGATGGGCTGACGGTCCTCTGTCCCGACTCCTCACGACCTGACCGCGCGCCGGTGGGCCCCGCCGTGGGCGGGGTGCGGGGCGGGGTGGTCAGGGCTCGGCCGGCTCGGCTGGTGGTGGGTCGAGTGGGGTGGTGCCGTGGTGGTCTCGTCGGTAGGTGAGGCCGGAGGGTGCGGTCCAGTGGTAGGTGCCGGGGTCGGTCATCCGGTAGGTCCAGTGGCTGTGGGTCTTGGCGCGGTGGTGTCGTCGGCAGAGGGGTGCGAGGTTGTCGCTGCTGGTGGTGCCGCCGGCTGAGTACGGGACGACGTGGTCGAGGTCGCAGCGGGTGGCGGGGCGTCGGCAGTGGGGGAAGACGCAGGTGAGGTCGCGCAGCTCGACGTGTTCGCGCAAGCGGTCGGGGGCTTCGTAGGCCTCGACGTGGACGTGCTGCTCGAGGTCGATGACGGGCTTGATGACGACCTTCGCGGCGGTGGCGCACCAGGTCTCGATGGTCTCCACGGTGACCGGGGTGCGGGTGGTCTCGCAGCGCCCGACGTCGGGTGAGTCCTGGTGCAGGTGCACGACGAGCGTGCGTCCCGCCAGGTCGAGGGGTTGGTCGCCGCGGGCGAGGTCGCCGAGGGCGATCGAGCGGCGGACGTCGAGGAACTGGTCGCAGCCGGCGTCGGCGAGGGCTTGGGCGCTGGTCTGGAGGGCGTGTTCGAGGTCGAGGGCGTCGGGGACCGTCAGGAGGGCGTCGAGGCGGACGTGACCGTCGATGGTGGCGTGGTCGAGGTCGACCCGCACGTGCCGCTGGTCCCTGCCTGCGGTGGCCTGGTCGGGGGCGTGGCGGGCGATGGCTTCGTCGACGAGGCGGTCGAGCTGGGCGTAGGTGATGGTGGAGACGGCCTGGGCGAGCCGGGCGTCGACGTGGGTGGCGCCGTCGAGGGGGAGTCGCATGGTGGCGTCGGCGATCTTGGCGGCCTTCCACACCGGCAGCCGTCCGGCGAGGACTGCGGCCCAGAGTCGGGGGAGTCGGTGGTGCAGCTCGAGGGCGCGGGCGAGGTACTTCAGCCCGGACTCGGTGGAGGAGCCGAGGGCGGCGGCGAGGTCGTAGGCGGCGAACTCCTCGATCGCCGGGCAGCCGGGGCCGCCGAGGGTGAGGGCACGTTCGCCGAAGGTCATCGCCGCGGGGTCGGCGTCGGTGGTGTGCTCGGTGGCCCAGTCGAGGACCGCGACCAGGGTCGCGATCTCGGCCCGGCGGGCCGCAGCCTGGTGGGTGCGCACCGCCGCCAGCGCCGGGTCGGCGGTCCGGGCGGTGGCTGCGGGCATGGCCCCATTCTAGTCCGGCCAGCAGACAATCGCTACGGTGTTCGAACATCTGTGGACGGCGGGCGGGCCGGTCCGGCAGCCCTCGGGGAGCCTCCGGCTCGACCGGGTCGGCTAGCGGCGGGGTGGGGCCGGGACCGGCACCCGGGCCCCGGGTCCGGACCACACCAGGGGGGCGGGCAGGACGAGGTCGCCCGAGGTCAGGCCGCGCAGGAGCCCGGCCATCTCGGGTGCGCAGCCCGGACCGGTGGTCCGGGACTCGGCGAGGGTCAGGAAGGCCGTGGTGAGGCGGAGCCACCGGCGGGTGCTGCCGGCGTGGTGGGTGCGGACGTGTGGCCGGGCCGAGAGCCAGGCCGCGAGCGCGGGGCGGGCGAGGACGTCGCCGGTGTCGGCGACCAGGCACAGCCGCGCGCCGTCGGTGCCGCTGCCCTCCAGGCCGTCGAGCCAGCGACCGAGGTCGAGCCGGCCGCGGCGCGCGTGCGCGGCGGGGTCGGCCAGCGCGGCGCGGGTGGCGGCGTACAGGTAGAGGGGGGCCAGGCCGGTGCGCGGCGAGCGGGTCCGGGCGTGGCGGGTCGCCCCGGTGGCGGTGGCGTCGCGCACGAGGAGCGCGACCAGGCGGACGTCGCGGGCCAGGACCAGCCCGACCACCTCGACCAGCTGGACGACGAGCTCGGGCGTGGTCGCGACGCGGAAGGTGTCGGCGCCGTTGGGCCGGACGCCCTGGGCCTCCCACGCCCGCGCGACGGTGCTGTGCCCGACGCCGAGGTGCGCCGCGAGGCTGCGCGCCGACCAGGTCGTGGCGCCGACCGACGCCGGCGGCGGCGCCAGGGTGGCCGCCACGATCGCGCGGTCGTCGGCCGCGCGGACCGGCTTGGGCGGCTGGTCGTGGAGTCCGGCGAGACCGGCGTCGGCGTAGCGCGTGCGCCACGTGTGCACTGTCTGCCGGCTCACGCCCAGCACCCGCGCCACCTGGGTCGGTCCGATCCCGCGGCCCGAGAGCAGCACGATCCGCGCCCGCAGGCCGAGCGCGCTCGACGCCGCGGCGTACGCCGACAGCTGCGGCACCTCCCCGGGACGCAGCGCGTAGCGCTCGGCGCGGGCGGGGGAGATCGCGGGGAGGTCGGCCGGGCCCCAGGACCCGGCGGTGGCGGTCACGACCCCAGTCTGGGCGGGAACGCGCTCCGGCGGGCGAAAACGTCAAGACCGGTTGGGACGCACCCTGGTCAGATCGAACCACTTTCCGCCATTACCCGCCGGGGCTCGCCCGACCGGACCACGATTCGACTTGTCAGAACGTGTCTGCCAGGGCGTGATGCCGTCGCCCTCCCGGATCCCACGAAATCACCAAGCCCCGAAGCCACGAAGCGGAGAACCCATGCCTACCTACACCGCACCCGGTGTGTACGTCGAAGAGGTCCCGTCCTCTCAGAAGATCCTCTCGGCTGCCCCCACCGCCGTCGCCGCGTTCGTCGGCTTCACGGAGCTGGCGCCGACCGACGACCCCAACGACCCGCAGGGCCTGGCCCCGCGCCTGGTCACGAGCTGGACCCAGTTCGAGAGCCTGTACGGCGGCTTCGCGCCCGGCTGCATGCTCCCCCTCTCCGTCTACGGCTACTTCGCCAACGGCGGCTCGATCGCCTACATCTGCCGCGTGCCGAACACCGAGCCCGCCGGCGAGCCGGCCACGGCCGCCCTCCCGGCCGCCGACCGCTCCCTCGGCCTGCCCGTCGCGGTCACCAGCGTCGAGCCCGACGCCAACATCGCCGTCCAGGTCACCTCGGACGACGCCGGTGACGACGACGACGCGCAGCCGACCTTCACGATGACGATCATCGAGAACGGCGTCGCGGTCGAGGAGTTCTCCGGCCTCAGCTTCGACAAGGGCGACTCGAACGTCGCCACCAAGGTCAACGCGACCTCGACCAAGGTCAAGGTCGACCTCGACCTTGCCGAGGACGCCGACGTCGCCAGCCAGCTCGAGCTGGTCAAGCCCGGCACCTACAGCCTCTCGAAGGCCGCGCCGATCCCGGTGCCCGTCACCGGCAAGAAGTTCGCCGGCTCGGAGTCGGCCCGCGCCGGCATCAACGGTCTCGCGGTCGCCGAGGACGTCACCATGGTGATCGTCCCCGACCTCGTCACCGCGGCCACCAAGGAGGACGGCAGCCTCGACCTCGGTCTGTGGAAGGCCGTCCAGACCGCCCTGATCTCGCACTGCGAGCAGAACGGCAACCGGATGGCGGTCCTCGACGCGCCTCCCGGCATGAACCCGCAGCAGGTCAAGGAGTGGCGCTCGGAGACGGCCATGTACGACTCGGCCTACGCCGCGCTGTACTACCCCTGGGTCAAGGTCGAGAACCCGAACCCGACCAACGGCGAGACCGAGATCCTCATCCCCCCGTCGGGCCACGTGGCCGGCGTCTGGGCCCGCACCGACGACACCCGCGGCGTGTGGAAGGCCCCGGCCAACGACACCATGCGCGGCGTCCTCGACATCGAGCGCTCGGTGACCCAGAACGAGCAGTCGCTGCTCAACCCGATCGGCGTCAACTGCATCCGCCCGTTCGGCACCCGCGGCATCCGCATCTGGGGCGCGCGCACCCTGGCCTCGGACACCGACTGGAACTACATCAACGTCCGCCGCCTGTTCAACATGGTCGAGTCGACCATCCTCGAGGGCACCCAGTACGCCGTCTTCGAGCCGAACGACATGGCGCTCTGGGAGGGTGTGAACCGCACCGTCAGCGGCTTCCTGCGTGGTCTGTGGACCGCCGGCGCCCTGTCGGGTCTCTCGGCCGACGAGGCGTTCTACGTCAAGTGCGACGCGGAGACGAACCCGCCGGAGTCCGTGGACGCCGGCATGCTCGTGGTCGAGGTCGGCATCGCGCCGGTCAAGCCCGCCGAGTTCGTCGTGTTCCGCATCAGCCAGAAGAAGCAGGTCGCCGGCTGACGCCGGAGACCGTCCCCCTCACCCACACCGAGAAAGTGGTTTAGCAGATGCCCAACGAGTCTCTCATCGCGACCGACCCGATCGTCGCGCAGAACTTCTACCTGGAGATCGCCGGCGAGAACATCATCCTCACCGGCGTCTCCGGCCTCGACGTCGAGGCCGACGTCGTCTCCATCCAGCAGGTCGGCAAGACCGGCCGCTCGGAGATGGTCAAGACCCGCGGCAACATCAACAAGGCCGCCGACATCACGATCACCCGGATGGCCCCCATGGATGCCATGTCGGACCCGATCTGGAAGTGGTTCAAGGACATCCGGGACAAGGGCATGGGCGGCACCGCCCGCACCGCGACCCGCAAGGACGGCTCGATCGTGCTCTACGACGGCGCCTACGCCGAGGTCGGCCGCTTCAACTTCTCCAAGGGCTGGCCCAGCAAGATCGCCACGGACGCCGTGAGCACCGACTCCAACGAGGCGGTCAAGGAGACCATCACCCTCGTGATCGAGCGGCTCGACCGCGTCAAGTGAGCTCACTGCGCACGACGTACGAGTTCACGCTGCCGCGAGGCTACGTGGACGACGAGGGCACCCTGCACCGCAAGGGCGTCATGCGGCTCGCGACGGCGCGCGACGAGCTCGCGCCGCTGCGGGACCCCACGGTCCAGGGTCCCGACGACCCGAGGCTGACCATCCTGGTGCTCACCAGGGTGGTCACCCGCCTCGGCTCGCTCGAGCAGATCAACTCGTACGTCATCGAGGGCCTGTTCGCGGTCGACCTCGCGTTCCTCCAGGACTTCTACGGAGTGATCAACTTCGGGAACCAGGAGGAGTTCGACGCCCTGATCGCGGCGCAGGAGTCCAGTGCGCTGGTCGGGTCGTCCGCACCCGCCCCGTCCTCGGCCCCCGCGGCGGCTCCGGCCGCCGAGGGTGCCGGGCCGGGGTCCGCGGACGACGCGACCGCTCCTCCGGCCCCGGCCGGACCGACGGGTGTCTCGGAGCAGGTGTCGGAGCGACCCAGCCTGCGGCACAGCGTCGAGGAGCTGCCGCGTCGCTCGTCGTAGCGTGCGTCGGGACAGGAGCACCGCCGCATGATGCGCTACCCGAGTGATGCCCTGTGGCAGGAGATCGCCTACCTGGCCTACCACCTGCACTGGCCGCTCGACGAGCTGCTCGACCTTGAGCACATGGACCGCGTGCGGATGGTGCGCGCGGTCGTCTCCCTGAACGAACGAGCCTGGCAGGTGGTGCGTGAGTATGGCCAGTAGCGGCGGAACCGGCAGCCCCGCCGAGGATCCCCTCGGCGGGGACATCCCCACCGCGAACCGGTTCCTGTTCGAGCTGGACGGCGTCGAGATCGGCGTCTTCCGCGAGCTCTACGGGCTTCAGGTCACCGTCGGCGTCGAGGAGTTCCGCGAGGGCGGGCAGAACGGCTTCAGCCACCGCGTGCCCGGCCGGATGACCTGGCCGAACATCGTTTTCAAGCGCGGCGTCACCTCCAGCAACGCGCTCTTCGAGTGGCTCCAGAAGAGCTCGGGCGAGGGGTTCGCCAGCTCGGGCAACAAGCTGACCCGCTCGACCGGCGCCGTCACCGCCATCGACCACGTCGGCACCCGGCTGCGCGCCTGGGAGCTGATCGACGTCTTCCCCGTACGGTGGAAGGGACCCGACTTCTCCGTCGCCAGCCAGGACGCCCTCGAGGAAGAGCTCGAGATCGCCCACCACGGGTTCCGCGCCAAGACCCAGGCCTGACCCCGGACCCCCCGAGATGACCGACATGACCGACGCACCGGCGGCCCCCGCCGACTCCCCGCCCCCGACCACGCCGTGGCTGGGCGGTGCCGTGCGCCGTCGTCTGCGCCTGCCCGGTCCGCCGGTCGGGCGCCCGTTGCCGTCCCGGATCGGGTCGCTGGCCTCCGGGGTCTCCCGCTTCGCCGCCGCCACCTCGCGCCCGATCGACATCCGGCGCGCGCTGGCCGGCCCCGACCCCGGCGGCCCCGGCGTCCGTCCGCCGCGCTGGTGGGTACCGCGCCCGGCCGACGACGTCGCGGACGCCGCGGACGCCGTCGACCCCCGCCCCGTCTTTCGTCAGACCGGGCCTCCGGTGGTCTCGACACGCGGTGACTCCGTCCCCGCGGCTCGACCAGCGGGAGCTGCCCCTGTCGGTCGGGCCGAGTCGAGAACAGCGGGAGCTGCCTCCGCTGGTCGAGCCGGCGAGCGCCAGCGAGCCGAGTCGAGTGCGCCGGCCCCCGCCTCCGCTGGTCGAGCCGGCGAGCGCCAGCGAGCCGAGTCGAGACCTCCGGCCCCCGGGCCCGCCTGGCTCAGCCCGTCACGGCCGCTCGAGGTGGAGGCGCTGCCCGAGCGCCGGCTGCCCCGCGCGGCGCGCTCGGTGCCCCAGGAGGACACCTACACGCCCGGCGGCATCGTCGGCGGCCTGACCGCCCAGGTCGCCCAGGTGCGCCGGCACGTCGAGGTCCAGGCGGCCGGTCCGATGCTCACCCCCGGTGACCTCTCCCGGCTCCAGGCCACCCGCCGCGTCGTCGCGCCCCCGCCGGACCCGGCGCCCCCGGTGCGGCGGACGCCGTCCACCGCCGCCGCGAGCGCCACCCCCACCAGCCCGCCCCGCGCCGACGGTCCCGACCCCGGTGACGGTCCCGCGGCACCCCCCGGCCCGTCCGCCGGCCCGTCCGGCGGTCCGCCCGCGGGCCCGTCCGGTGGCTCCTCCGGTGGCTCCGGGCCCGGCACGCCGAGCCCGCCGTCCGCCCCGGTCAGCGGTCCGTCCGGGGCGGCGGTGTCGACCCCCGCGTCGTCCGCCTCGTCCCCTGTCTCCTCGTCCTCTGCCTCCGCGGCGCCCTCCTCGGCGGCCGGCCCCGTCCGCCGCGCGTCGTGGCAGCTCGGCTCCGGACCCGGCCGGTTCGGGACGATGGTCCGCCGCACCCCGGCCACCGCCGCCACGCACACGGCCGCCTCGGCGCCGCTGGCCGCCGGCCGCGCCGCGCTCGACAGCGGCGTCCGCGACGCCCGGACGCTCGCCGCGTCGGCGCCGTCCCTGATCCGTCGCTCGGCCACCCCGCCCGGCGTCTCCCGCCGCGACGTGTGGTCGGCCGGCAGCCTGGTGATGCGGCAGTCCGGCCGCTCGGCCGGCATGGCGCTGAGCAGCGCGGGAGCGCGCTCGCGCTCGACCGCGCCCGGGCTGGCCGCGGCGTCGACGCCCAGCCGCCCGACCTCGGCCGGGACCACGCCCCTGGCTCCGGCTCCGGCCGCGTCCGCGGCAACGGTCCCGGGCAGCACGACCGGGAGCGGCGGTGTGCCCGTCGCCGCGGCGACCGCGTTGCCCTCGGCCCAGCAGCGAGGACTCGACAGCGCGGTCCGCGACGGCGACGCCGTGCGCGCCGCAGGCCCCGGCCTCATCGCCCGCTCCCACGCCGCCCCGGCCACCGGTGCCGGTGCCGCTGCCGGAGCCGCTGCCGCGCGCCGGGAGCGCTGGACGGCGTCCAGCCCGGTGATGCGCCAGGCCGGCGGCACGGTCCGTCGTTCGACGGCGACCGCGGCGTCGTCCCCGGCGTCTATCGCCTCGGCCGACGTCGCACCCGTCGCCTCGCCCTCCTCGTCACCCGCCCCGTCGCAGGTCCGCGCCACCGCCTCACCCGCGGTGGCCCCGGCAGTGGCGCCGGCCGCCGGGTCCTCGACGACGGCACCCCCCGCGCCCGCGTCCCCCGGAGCCCAGCAGCACGGCCGGCCTGCCGCCGCCGTTCCGGCGGCACCCGCCGCCGTTCCGACCACATCCACCGTGGCTGTCGGCCGGAGCCCCGGCGGCGTCCTGCGCCGGATGCTCGGGGCGACCCCTGCGACTCCTGCGACCCCTGCTGCCCAGGCCGCGGCCGCCTCGGGTCCCGCCCCGGCCGCCGGCGACCCGAGCGGGTCGGCCCCGCCGCCGATCGCCCCGATCCAGACCGCGCCGGGGCTCGCCGCCTCGGCCGCCGCCCCCGGACTCGCGCGCAGCACCCGCCGCCCGGTCCGCCGTCTGTGGAGCACCGACCAGGTCATCGCCCCCGCCGCCGACGTGCGCCGCTCGGCCGTGGTGGGCCGGCAGGCCCCGGTGGTCGCGGGCGTCACGGCAGCGGACGCGGGCTTCTCCGCCGGGTCGGCGACCGTGGTCCGCCGCAGCGTCGACGCCGCCGTCCCCACCCCGGCCACCCAGGGCGGCACGCCCGCCGGCACGCCCGCCGAGGTCGTCCCCGCGGCTGCCGCCCCCGCCCCGGCGGCGCCGGCCGCCGTCCCCGTGACCGCGCCGACCATCGCCGCGTCGATCGGCCGCGTCGGCGCGACGTCGGTCGCGATGGGCGACCTCTACTCGGTGCGCCGCTCCACCCGGCACGGCGTCGACGCCGGCCACCCGCTGGCGACCGCGCTGGGCACCGCCGAGGACATCCGGCCCGCCACCGCGAGCGCCTCGCTCCCGGACCCCCGCCTGGTCGGCGCCGCCGGTGGTCGTGCGGGCCGGGCCGGTCGCGCCGCGTCGGCCCCGGAGTCGATCCGTCGCCACGTCGCCCGGGCCTCCGCGCCGTCCGCGGCGTCGGTCCGCAGCCGCGGCTCCGCGGTCCGCACCACGCCCGGCACCACGGGCGGCTCCGCGCCCGGCACCACGTCCGCGGCGTCCACCGTGCTGCGGTGGGCTGCGCCGCCGGTCCCTGACCCCGCGTCGAGCGACTCGGCGTCCGTCGTACGCCGCTCCGGCCCCGGCGCCCAGGTCCCCGCGCTCGGTCGCCACCCGGCGGCCGGCACCGCCGAGGCGGTCGCGCTCGTGGCCCGCTCGGGTGGGCCGCCGCTCGGCCCGGGAGGTCCGACCGGACCGGCGGCCCCCGCCGTGGCCCGCCTCGGCCGCGCCGGCACCCCAGCGACGCCGGGCGGACCGGCTGTCGCCGGGCCCGACCCGAGCCTGCTGCGCCGGATGACCGTCGCCCCGCCCCGGGTCAGCATCAGCCGTCGCGGCCGGCGGCTGCCGGCGCGCCCCCGGTGCCGGCCTCCGCCCGGGCCGACGTGGTCCGCCGCTCGAGCACCACGACGCCGGCCACCCCCGCCTCGCCCGCGGCACCGCCGGCCGGCGGCTCGCTGCTCTCCTCGACCGCCCACCTGTTCGGTGACGCCCAGGCCGGCGTCGTCCGGCGCCTGCTCGACCAGGGAGGACCCGCCATGCCCAGTGGCAGCGCACCAGACTTCTTCGGCCAGGGTCGCGAGAGCTGGGAGCTCGAGCACCGCGGAGGCAGCATCCAGCCCGCCGAGGACATGACGGGGTGGACGTCGAACGACGGCTACCGCGGCTTCGCGGTCAACACCGCCGACGCCGACGCCGGGAACCTGCCCGGTGACGCGATGGACGCGCTCGTCGACGCCGTCGTCGAGCGGATCGAGGCCCGCGTGGTCGACGAGCTCGAACGGCGCGGACGGCGCCAGGACTGGGGAGTGTTCTGATGGCAGAGCTGGAGAAGGCGTTCCTCGAGATCGAGGGCGGCGCGAAGGTGCCGTGCCTGTACAACCCCGAGACCCTCAGCGTCGGCCGGCGCAACAACTGGACCTCCAACCCGATGCCGGGCAAGGGCGTCCCGACGCTGCAGTACGCCGGCGCGACGTCCGGGTGGATGCGTCTGGACCTGGTCTTCGACACGACGTCCGACGGCACCCCGGTCAGCGTCCACACCGGCAAGATCCTCGGCCTGATGGACGTCGACCCGAACCTGCCCGGCAGCGACGAGACGTCCAACAACGTGCGCCCGCCGACGCTGACCTTCCACTGGGGCGACCTGCACTCCTTCGTCGCCGTCGTGCAGGACCTCAAGCTGACCTTCACCTACTTCTCCTCCTCGGGCGTGCCGCTGCGGGCCAGGATGCTGCTCGAGCTGCGCCAGTACGAGGAGTCGCACGCGTTCGGGCCGCAGAACCCGACGTCCGGCACCCCGAAGCCGCACCGCACCCACCGGGTGCTGCCCGGCGAGACGCTCGACCGGATCAGCGCGCGCTACTACGGCAACGCCACCCGGTGGCGGATGCTCGCCGACGCCAACGGGCTGCAGGACCCGCTCGCGGTCCGCCCGGGCACCATCCTGGACATCCCGCGGCTGGAGAACTGATGGCCGAGCTCGGGATCGCGCCGACCGTCACGGTGGGCGGCGCCGCCCTGCGCTCCCAGTGGCTCGACCTGCTCGCGAGCGTCCGGATCGACCTCGCGATCGGCCTGTCCGGCCGCACCGTGCTGCGCTTCCGGGACCGCGGGTTCGCGCTGTCGACGTCCCAGGAGTTCGCGATGGGCGTGGAGGTGGAGGTCACCGCCGGGGGCAACCAGCTGATGATCGGGGAGGTGACCGGCGTCGTCCTGGAGCAGGGGGCCGGTCAGACGCCCGTGCTCGTGGTCACCGTCGACGACAAGGCGTGCCGGCTCAACGGCTCGACGAAGAACCGCACCTTCCTGAACCAGACCTACTCCGACGTGGTCCGCAAGATCATCGGCGAGTCGGGCCTCTCGGTCGGCAGCGTGGGCGCGACCAGCCCGGCGCACGCCTACCAGCTCCAGGCCGGCAGCAACCTGGCCTTCCTGAACGCCATCTGCTCCCGCGCCGGGCTCGCCTGGTGGGTCGAGGGGGTCGCCCTGAACGTCGTCCCGGTCGGGACCGCGGGCGCGACGGTGCCGCTGGCGCTCGGCACCGACGACCTCACGTCGTTCTCGGTGCGCGCCACCAACACCGGCCCGGCGCAGGTCGTCGTGCGCGGCTGGAACCCCGACCAGCAGGCGGTCGTCAGCGGCGAGCACACCACGAGCGTCACCGGGGAGTCCGCCTTCGTCGCCAAGGCGGCCGGCCGCGCCACCCGCCCCTCGCGGGGCGCCACCGACGTCATCCTGGCGGCACCGGCGCTCGACGCCGGCGAGGCCGGCACGATGGCCAGGGCCCGGTTCGCCGAGGCGAGCTCCGCGGCGGTCGTCGCCAAGGGCGGCGGCGCGATCAACTCCCGGATCAAGCTCTACGACAAGGTCAAGATCGCGAATGCCGGCCCGGCGTCCGGCTCCTACCTCGTCACCGGCCTCGAGCACGTCTACAGCCACAGCGCGGGGTTCCGGACCCACTTCACCGCCGGGCCGGTCCGCCCCGCCGGCCTCGTCGACCTGCTCGGGACCCCGCCGCCCGACTCGGGGATGGCCGTGTCCGGCGTCCTGGCCGCGCTCGTCACGAACCTCAAGGACCCCGACAACAAGGGCCGGATCGCCGTCAAGTACTCCGCCGTCTCCGAGGAGGTCGAGTCGGCCTGGGCGCGGATGGTCGTCCTCGGCGCCGGCAAGGACCGCGGGATGCTCTTCTACCCAGAGGTCGGCGACGAGGTGCTGATCGCCTTCGAGAACGGCGACACCCGCCGGCCCGTCGTCCTCGGCGGGCTCTTCTCGGCCAAGAACACCCTGCCGGTCGGCAGCGGCACGGCCGTGGCCAACAACAAGATCAAGTACCGCCGGATCACCTCGCGGCTCGGTCACATGGTCGAGCTCGCCGACGGCGAGCAGCCCGGCGAGCAGCACATCCTGCTGCAGCACCAGGAGAAGAAGCACCAGATCAAGATCTCCGGTGAGGAGGTCGAGGTGATCTCCGACGGGCTGCCGATCACGTTGTCGAACGGCCAGGCCAAGGTGGTCCTGGCCAAGAACGGCGACATCACCCTCGACGGCAACAACATCGAGATCAAGGCGAAGGCCGGCATCAAGGTCACCGCCAACGGCCAGGTCGCCGTCAAGGGCACGGCCGGCACCGAGGTCGGGGGCTCGACGGTGAAGGTCAAGGCGGACGGCATGGCCTCGGTCGAGGCGAGCGGCCCGCTCACCCTCAAGGGCGCGATGGTGGCGATCAACTGATGAGCGAGCTGACGGTGCCGGGCGGACACGGGGACGAGACGTCGTTCATCGGACGCGGCTTCGGCTGGCCGATGGGCGTCGACCACACCGGCTCGATCCGGCTGTCGAGCGGCGTCCCCGAGCTGGACCGCTCGATCGAGATGGTGCTGATGACCGCGCCGGGGGAGCGGCTGATGCGGCCGCAGTTCGGCTGCCGGATCTGGGACCTGCTCTTCGAGCCGGTCACCGCCAACCTGCTCGGTCTCATCAACCAGGCCGTGCGCGACGCCCTGGCCCAGTGGGAGCCGCGGATCACCGTCGAGGAGGTCACCAGCACCGGCGACGACTCCTCCTCCTCGCTGGTCAACATCCACATCGGCTACCGCGTCCGCTCCACCAACGACCGCCGCAACCTCGTCTACCCGTTCTACGTCATCCCGCACGACGCCGAATAGCCGTCGCGAAGCCCAGTCAGGACACCCGAAGCCATGCCCCTGCCGAGCCCGTCCCTCGACGACCGCACCTTCCAGGACATCGTCGACGAGGCCAAGCGGATGATCCCCCGCTTCTGCCCGGAGTGGACCAACCACAACGTCTCCGACCCCGGTGTCGCGCTCATCGAGCTGTTCGCGTGGATGAGCGAGATGGTGCTCTACCGCGTCAACCAGGTGCCCGACCGGCTCTACACGCACTTCCTCAACATGGTGGGGATCGAGCCGTTCCCGCCGTCGGTGGCCGGCACGAACCTCACGTTCTGGCTCTCCGCCGTGCTGGAGTCCGCGGTCGTGGTGCCCGCCAGCACCGAGGTGATGACGGTGTCGACCACGTCGGCCGCGGTCGACTCGGTGGTCTTCTCGACCGTCGCCGAGCTGGTCATCGCGCCGCCGCGGCTCGAGCACGCCAAGGTGTCGACCGCCGTCGAGGGGACGGTCACCGACGTGTGGGACGACCTCCGCTTCGGCACCGTCGGCGCCCGCGTCTTCGCCTCCTCCACGATGGCCGTGGGCGACACCTTCTGCCTCGGTTTCCGCGACTCGCTCGCCGGCATGGTGCTGCGCCTGGCCGTCGAGGCCCAGGCCGAGGGCATCGGCGTCGACCCGCGCAACCCGCCGATCGCCTGGGAGGTCTGGAACGGTGAGGGCTGGCTGGCCACCGAGGTCTACGAGGACACCACGGGCGGGCTGAACCGGGCCGGCGAGATCGTGCTGATGGTCCCCGTCGAGCACCAGCCGATGAGCGTCGGCAACCAGTCGGCCTACTGGCTGCGGGCCCGCCTGCTGCCCACGGCGAACGGCCGGCCGACCTACCAGGCCTCGCCGCGGGTGCAGCGCATCGAGGTCTCCGCCCTGGGCGGCACGGTGCGCGCCGAGCACGCCGAGGAGGCTCCCGGCGAGCAGGTCGGCCGCAGCGACGGCGGCGCCGCCCAGCGCTTCTCGGTCACCCACCGTCCGGTGCTCCCGCGCCGCGGCGACGAGGTGGTCCGCGTCGTCGACGGGAGCGAGGTGCAGGAGTGGACCGAGGTCGCCGACTTCTCCGGCTCCACCCCGCGTGACCGGCACTACGTGTGGAACGACAGCAACGGCGAGATCCAGTTCGGTCCGCGGGTGCGCTACCCCGACGGGTCGGTGCGCCAGCACGGCGACATCCCCCGCGACGGCGCGATGATCGAGGTCAGCGGCTACCGCCACGGCGGCGGCTCGCGCGGCAACGTCGGAGCCCGCACCCTCACCCTGCTGCGCTCGACCGTCCCCTTCGTCAGCGGCGTGGTCAACCTGCTGCCGGCGACCGGCGGCGTCGACGCGGAGAGCGTCGAGGAGGCCAAGGTCCGCGGCCCGCTCACCCTGCGGACGGGCCAGCGCGCCGTCACCGCCCAGGACTACGAGCGGCTCACCCTCGAGGCCTCGCCCGCGGTGGCCCGTGCCCGGTGCCGCTCGGCCCGGCGTGGCAACGGCACGGTGCAGCTGCTCGTCGTCCCGGAGGTGCGCGGCGAGGCCGGCGGCCACACCATCGACGACTACGCCATCTCCGCGCAGCTGATGGCCACCGTCACCGACCACCTCGACGCCCACCGCGTCGTGGGCACCGCCGTGGAGGTGACCACGCCGTTCTACCAGGGGGTCTCGGTGGTCGCGCTCGTCCACGGCGCCCCCGGGCGGCCCCAGGGCATCGTCAAGCAGCGCGCCTCCGAGGCGCTGGCCCGGTTCGTCAACCCGCTCATCGGCGGGCCCGACGGCGCGGGCTGGCCCTTCGACGCCGACCTGAACGTCGCCACCGTCACCCAGCTGCTCGAGTCGGTCGAGGGCGTCGAGCGGGTCGAGGAGGCGCTGCTGTTCGAGTACGACCTGCGCACCGGACGCCGCCTCGGCGCGGCCAAGGACGTCATCCGGCTCGACCGCCAGTCGCTGTTCCTCTCGGCGTCCCACCAGGTGGTGGTGCGATGAGCGCCCTGGTCAAGGTCTCCTCGGCCGGGCTGACGCGCCCGCGCAAGCCGCGGCGTCCCGACGACTGGATGCTGCGCCAGCTGCCGGTGCAGATGCTCAGCCACGACTTCTTCGTCCGGTTCGTCTCGATCTTCCAGGAGCTCGGCAGCACGCTGCTCGAGGACGCCGACGGCGTCGAGCACGCCGTCGACCTCACGATCGCGCCGGAGAGCTCGATCGCCTGGCTCGGGTCGTGGATTGGCGTGGACAAGCTCGACAACTCCATGCCGGAGGCGCTGCGGCGCCGTATCGTGGCCACCGCGGCTCGCACCCTCGCCACGAGGGGCACGGTCGCCGGGCTCACGTCGTACCTCGAGCTCCTCAGCGGCTCCACCGCCGAGGTCGTCGAGGGGGGCGGGATCTGGCGGGCGGGTGAGGTGCCCGACGACACGGCGTGGGTGCGGATGCGGGTCCAGCGGACCGGTTCTCTCGACGAGGCCGCGTTCGTCGACATGGTGCGCGACGAGATCCCGGCCCACGTGACGGCCGAGCTCTGGGTGGCGGACCGCCAGGTGTGGAACTCCGAACAGGACGAGGAATGGTGACCATGCGCGCCGACGGGCAGGCCGACCCCGACGAGGGTCTGGGGAGCCCGGTCAAGCCGGCCGCCCCGGAGCCGCCGGCGGCGCAGACCTCGGGTCTGCCCGTCGTCCCGGTCGTGGCCGAGGACCACGCGCAGTCCGCGCAGGCGGTGGGCCGCTCGGTGACCTGTCCCGAGTGCGGCGCGGTCGCCGAGATCACCGTCAACCGGCGCGAGTCCCACGACTTCTGCCCGCGCTGCGACTTCCCGCTCTTCTGGACGCCGGCACAGCTGGTGCTCAGCGACGCCGACTCCGCGACCCAGGCGCTGCGCCGCCTCCCCGGCACCGGCGGCCGGGTCACCGTCGGCTCGGTGGCCTGCCCGCACTGCGAGGAGGCCAACCCGATCACCGGCTCGCTGTGCCTGCGCTGCGGCGGCGACCTCCACCCGGTCGCGCCGCCGCCCGCTCCCGCGCCGGTCGTCGTGGCCCCGCCGCCGCCCGTGGCGGAGCCGGAGCGGGGCATCCCGCTGTGGTGGTGGGTGCTCGGCACCATCACCTTGTTCCTGCTGGTCGCGGTGGTCGTCGTCCTCCTCCAGGGCTGAGGACGGCGGTGTCGCCCGCCGTCAGTCCTGCTCCCAGCGGATCAGGTCGCCCGGCTGGCACTCGAGCGCCTCGCACAGCGCCTCGAGGGTGTTGAACCGGACCGCCTTGGCGCGGCCGTTCTTGAGCACGGCCAGGTTCGCCGGGGTGATGCCGACCCGCTCGGCGAGCGTGCCGACGCTCATCTTGCGGCGCGCCAGCATGACGTCGATGTCGACCACGATCGCCATCAGATGACGGCCTCGAGCTCGGTGCGCATCGCGGTGGCCTGGGCCAGCAGCGCCCGCATCACCAGCACGGTGAGCGCGACGCCGGCGACCAGGACGCCCAGCCCGCCCAGGAGCAGCACCACCCCCGGGGCGACGTCCTCGCCCGGGGCCAGGACGACGCCGAGGGCGAGGGCGAGCACGGCGGCGGCGGCGATCGCGCCGATCAGCACGTCGACCAGGCGGAACGCCGCGTCGGAGAACACGGTGTCGCGGCGCACCATCGTCACCAGGCGCCAGACGCAGACCATCGCGACCTGGATCGTCACGATGCCGAGGAACACGATGGCGACCACCGGCCAGCGGACGGCGGCGTCCACGTCGTCGAGGTCGGCGGCCAGCAGCGGGACCAGCACCGCCTGGACGACGAGCGACCCGGCCAGGCCGCCGGCCAGCACGAGACGGAGGAGGGTGGTCGTGACCGATCCCATGTCGACACCTTTCAATCGTTGGACGGCGACAATCTATCGAGAATCGATCGATTCCACCAGTGCGGGATCGAGGCCGGGGTGGTGCGTGCCATGGTGGTGGGCATGAGCGAGCGTGCTGCTGCCCCCGTCGTCGTGGTCACCGGGGCGAACGGGTTCGTCGGCTCCCACGTGTGTGCGGCGCTGGTCGAGCGGGGCGCGCAGGTGCGCGCCGTCGTCCGCCGGGCCGCGACGACGCCCGACCTGCCCGGCGTCGAGGAGGTCGTGGGGGAGTTCTCCGACCCCGACCCCGACGTCGCGCGCCGCGTCGTCGAGGGCGCGGCCGCGGTGGTCACCACGGTGCACCCGATGGGCAGCGACCGGGAGACCCAGCAGCGGATCGGGGTCGAGGGCACCACGACCATCGCCCGGGCCGCCGCCGAGGCCGGCGTCGACCGGTTCGTGCACGTCTCGACCGCGTCGGTCTACGACCGCTCGGCCGGCGCCGGTGACGTCGACGAGGCCTCCGCGCTCGCCCCCGACGACGGCGACGACTACTCGGTGACCAAGCGCGACACCGACGCCGCGCTCGCCTCCGTCGACGGGACCACGCGCGTGCTGGTCCGTCCGCCGGCCATCCTCGGTCCCGGGGAGACCTCGATCTGGAACACCCTGCGCCCCGCCGACCTGCGCGACGACGAGACCCAGCGCCGCGACGTCCCCGACCGGACCTTCGCCTGGGTCCACGTCGTCGACCTCGCCTCGTTCCTCGCCGACGTCGCCGTCGGGCTCGTCGCCGCGCACGACGACCCCGAGGTCGGTCCGGTGGCCGGCGGCTGCACCCCGGTGAACCTCGCCGCCGCGCCGGCGACCCAGCGCGACTACTACGGCACCGTCTGCGCCGCCCTCGGCGTCGACCCGGTCTGGGACGACGGACCGGCCTGGACCGGCCGGATCGTCAGCGACCGCGCGCACGGCTGGGGCTGGCGGCCCACGGTCGACCGGGATCGCGCCTTCACCGAGATCGCCGCCGGCCTGCGCGGCTGAGCGGGACCCGCCTCAGCGGGGCAGCTGCCCGTCGTCGACCTTGACGACCGTGCCGGTCACGTACTCCGAGGCCGGAGAGACCAGGTGGAGCAGGGTCGAGTCGAGCATGGCCGGGTCGCCGAGCCGGCGCCGCGGGTAGCCCGCGGTGATGTCGCCCATCCGCTCGAGCATGCCGTCCATCATCTCGGAGGCGAACGCGCCGGGCGCGATGGCGTTGACGTTGATCCCCCGCGCGGCCCACTCGACGGCGAGCACCTCGGTCATCCGGTTCACCGCCGCCTTCGTGACGGAGTAGAGGGCGGCGCCCTCGCCGCCGTACTGGAAGGCCGACATCGAGGAGATGTTCACGATCCGGCCCGGGCGCTCGGCCGCGATCAGCCGGGCGGCCAGCGACGTCGCCAGCAGCCAGGGTCCGCGCAGGTTCGTCTCGAGGACGGCGTCGACGAGCTCGAGCGGCATCCGGTGCGCCCGCCGGGCGTCCGGCACGCCGGCGTTGTTGACGAGGATCGAGGGCAGCCCGAGGGCCTCGGTCACGCCGTCGAGGGTCGCCTCGATCGCGGCCGCGTCGCGCACGTCGAGGACGACGGGCAGCGCGGTGCCGCCCGCCCGACCGATCGCGTCGGCGGCCTCCTGCAGCCGGTCGACGCGGCGACCGGCGATCGCCACCGCCGCCCCGTGGCGGGCCAGGGTCTCGGCGAAGCGGCGGCCGAGGCCGGTCGCGGCGCCGGTGACGAGGGCGACCTGGCCGGCCAGCACCGGCTCGGCGTCCATCACCGCCCCCGGAACGACGGCGGCCGCTTCTCGAGGAACGCGCGTCGGGCCTCGACGGAGTCCTTGGTCAGCGCGGTGATCACCTGCTGCCGGTTCTCCAGCTCGATCATCGTCCGCAACGACGGCACCTCCAGGGCCAGCCACATGCCCTCCTTGGTGAGCTCGACCTGGATCGGCCCGTTGAGCATGATCTCCTCGGCCTTGGCCAGCGCCACGTCGAGCAGCGCCTCGGGGGCGACGACCTCGACGACCAGACCGATCCGGTGCGCCTCGACGGCGTCGAAGCGGCGTCCGGTGAGCATCAGCTCGTGGGCCGCGCCCGCCCCGACGATCCGCGGCAGCAGCCACGAGACGCCGATGTCGCACGCCGAGAACCCGGCCCGGATGAAGGAGACCGCGAAGACCGCGCCCTCCGCGGCGATCCGGACGTCGCTCGCGCACACCAGCGCCAGCCCACCGCCGGCCGCCGGGCCGTTGACCGCCGCGATCACCGGCTGCGGCAGCGAGTGCAGCCGCTCGGTCAGCGCCGCGATCTCGCGCTGCCGCTCGAGGGTGGCCAGCGTCCGGCCGAGCCGCTCGTCGCGCTCGGGGTCGCCGTACCCGCCGAGGTCGAGGCCGGCGCTGAAGGCCCGCCCGGCGCCGGTGAGGACGACGACCCGGCAGGTGGGGTCGGCGGCGATCTCGTCGAGCGTGCGGTGCAGCCGCTGCACGAGGGTCACGTCGAGGGTGTTGAGCCGCTCGGACCGGTCCAGGGTGACCACCCGGACGCCGTCGCGCGGGGTCTCCACCCGCACGGTGCCGGTCGGCGGGTCCGCCGGGCCGGACGGTGTCGTCGGTGTCGTCGTCATCGTTCCTCCTCCACGAGCTGCCGGTCGAGCGCGTCGAGGACGGCGTCCTCGACGCCGACCGAGCGCAGGTAGCCCGCGGCGCCGCCGTGGGTCGCCTGGAGGCCGGCGAGGAACGCGGTCATGGTCGCCGGCTGCGCGCCGAGCGCCTCGGCGGGCAGGGCGGCGATCCGCTCGGCGTAGCCGGGCAGCCCCAGCAGCCGGTCGAGCAGGTCGACGTTCTGGCCCTCGGTGCGGGCGTAGTCGGCGACGATCGCCTCGTCGGTGACGCCGACGGCGGAGAGCAGCAGGGCGACGGTGACGCCGGTGCGGTCCTTGCCGAGCGTGCAGTGCACGAGTGCCGGGGTGCGCCCGGGCGTCGCCACCGCCCGGGTGATCGCCTCGAACGCGTCGGGGGAGTGCTCGAGGAAGCGCAGGTAGTGCGCGGTCATGACCTCGACCGGGCCGGTGCCCTCCTCGCCGGTCGGGTCGACCGCGAAGGACGACCCCGACCGCACGGGCGCGTGCAGGACGTCGTGCTCGACCGCCGCGAGGTGCTCGCTGGTCGCGCCGTCGACCTCGCCGCGCGAGCGCAGGTCGATCCGCAGGCGGACCCCGACCTCGTCGGCGAGCACCGCGGCCTGGGCGGCGTCGAGGTAGAACGGCGTCGCGCTGCGCAGCAGGCGTCCCGACCGGGTGCGGCGGCCGTCACCGGTGGGCAGCCCGCCGACGTCGCGGAGGTTGGCCAGGTCGGGCAGCCGCGGCGGGCCGGTGCTCGCAACGTCGGTCATGCTGGCACCATACCTAACGATCGTTCGGTTTTGTCCAGGTCGCCCGGCCCCCGGTCGGGGCCGGGACCCGGCCGGAGGACATGATGGGCGGAGTCGACCAGCGTGGAGGAGCAGATGAGCGTGAGCAGGGCCGTCAGCAGGGCAGGGGTGGTGGGCTTCGGGCTCATGGGCAGCGGCATCGTGGAGGTCTCGGCCCGCGCCGGGCTGGACGTCGTCGTCGTGGAGGCGGACGACGCCGCCGCGCAGGCCGGGCTGGCCCGGCTCGAGAAGTCGCTGCGCCGCGCCGTCGACCGCGGCAAGCTCGACTCCGCCGAGGCCGTCCTCGAGCGGGTCCGGGTCGAGACCGAGCTCGACGCGCTCGCCGACCGGGACCTGGTGGTCGAGGCCATCGTCGAGCAGGAGGCGGCCAAGGTCGAGCTGTTCAAGCGGCTCGACGCGATCGTCACCTCCCCGGACGCGATCCTGGCCTCCAACACCTCCTCGATCCCGATCATGAAGCTCGGCGTCGTCACGAGCCGTCCCGAGCAGGTGCTCGGCATCCACTTCTTCAACCCGGTCCCCGTGCTGGCGCTCGTCGAGCTGGTACCGAGCCTGCTCACCTCCGCCGAGACCACGGAGCGCTCGCGCGCCTTCGTCGAGGGCTCGCTCGGCAAGCAGGCGATCCTGTGCCAGGACCGGGCCGGCTTCGTGGTCAACTCGCTGCTGATCCCCTTCATCCTCTCCGCGATCCGCATGCTGGAGTCCGGGTTCGCGACCGCCGAGGACATCGACCGCGGCCTGGTCCTGGGCGCCGCCCACCCGCAGGGCCCGCTCGCCCTCGCCGACCTGATCGGCCTCGACACCACCAAGGCCGTCGCGGAGTCGCTCTACGAGGAGTTCAAGGAGCAGCTCTACGCCCCGCCCCCGCTGCTGGCCCGGATGGTCGACGCCGGCCTCCTCGGGCGCAAGACCGGCCGCGGGTTCTACGACTACTGACGTCCCACGACGCCGCAGCGGGTTGAGGGGCGCCCGGCCTGGGCACGACCAGGGTCATGCCCCGCCGCTCCCGTGCCACCGCAGCCGCCGTGCTCGCGCTGTCCCTCACGCTGACGGCGTGCACCGGTGACGACGAGCCCGACCCGGCCACGTCGTCGGGGCCGACGCCGCCCACGCTCGAGCCGGTCTGGCAGAGCGACCCTGCCGACCTGCCGGACGGCGGCGTCGAGGACGTCGTCCTCGACGCCGGGCTCATCGTCCGGGTCGCCTCGGCGGAGGTCGTCGTCCACGACCGGGCGACCGGTGGCCTGGTGTCGCGGTGGTCACCGCCGCGCGGCACGATCTGCCGCGCCTCGGCGACCCTGGGGGACGACGACACCCTCGGGGTCGTGCTGAGCGACCGCCGCCGCGGGTGCCGCACCGCCGTGGCGCTCGACGTGCGCACCGGCACGCTGCGGTGGCAGGCCGCGCTCCACGGACCCGGCGAGCAGCAGTTCACCGGTGGGCTCGTGGTGGCGATTACCGACCGCACGCTGGTCGTGCAGGGTGAGTGTGGCGGCGTCTGGCGCAGGGCGCTGGCCGACGGCCGCGAGCTCGACCGCCTCGCTCCCGGGGGCGCGGGGTGCTACGACCAGGAGAGCACGATCGCGGGCGACCGCGTCGCGATCTCGCACCGGGTCGAGCGGGCCTCGGGAGACCGGGTCGAGCTCGGGCTGTACGACGTCGACTCCGGCCGGTCGTTGTGGACGCGCACCGTCCCGAACCAGTTCCGGACCTCGGTCGAGCAGCTGGACCTGGTCGACCCGCGACGGGTCCTGCTCTCCGCCTCGTCGAGGAACGTGGTCACCACCCGCGCCTGGGACGCCGAGGGGAGGCCCGGGCCGGCGATCGGCAAGAGCGCCCTCGCTCGCTCGTCGACCCGCGACCTGGGCTACGTCGAGGTCGTCGGCCGGCTCGGTGACCTGGTGGTGACTCGCTACCCGGACAGCGCCGACCCGGACGTCCTGCGCGGCCACGACCTCCGCACGGGCGCGGAGGTCTGGGAGCTGGTGCCGCCCGGCGCCGGGACCGAAGGTCACACGATCGAGGCCACCGTCGACGACGACCGGCTGGTCGTCGCCGTCGGCGTCGACGAGCACACCGACCTCCTCGGCTACGACCTCCTCGATCCGGGCACGCCCCAGGTCCTCGGCCGGGTCCCGGGGTCAGGCGTCCGGCTCGACGGCGACCTGGTGCTGGCCGGGTCGGCCGCCTACCTGGTCCCCGAGGACGGCGAGGAGGGCGAATACCGACCCGACACCCCGGCGAGGCTGGGCGACTGGTCCCCCGGCGACGTCCGGCCCGAGGACGCCGTCGACGCGTGCGAGGCGGCCGGCGAGCAGACCCCCGCGCTCCTCGGCTTCCGGCCCGACGACGTGCCGCCGCCCTCGGACTGCACCTGGTACCGCTACGCCCCGCGCGGCGGTGGTGTCGTCATGCTCCGCGTCGAGGTCGAGGTCTTCGCACCGAGACGGAAGGGCGACGGCACGTCGATGCCGGCCGTCGACGTGACGGAGGAGCTGGTCGACTACTACCGCGGCACGGTCGACGGCGACCTCCCGTCGCTGGCCGACGGGTCGCACCCCGGCGACGCCGCCTGGGGGTCCTTCGACATCGTGCGTGGTGACCCGTTCGGCTACGTCCCCGCTGCCATGGTGACCCGGTGGCGCAACGTCGTCGTCCGCGTCGCCGGAGGCTCGACGAGCGTCGGTCCCTACGACCCGGCCGTCGTCCGGGACGCCCTGACGACGGGTACCGAGGCCGTGCTCGACCAGCTGGGCTCCGAGGGCTGAGGCGCCGGTCTCACCCCCGCGGACGTCGTGCGTCGCCCTGGCCCCCCGTAGCGTCGGGGTCATGAGCACCGGACCCGCCGACCCCGACCCGACCACCGCGAAGATCGACACCGACGTCGACGCCGACGCCGACACCCAGTCCGACCCCGCCCTCGACGACAGCACCACGTCGGAGTGGGCCGGCGAGGGCGGCGCGGTCGACGAGGGCCCGGCGACCGACGCCTGACCCCGCCCCGCCCGGGGGTTGGGGCGCCCGCCGAGGGGGCACGACGGGGACATGGCTCCCCGACCGACCCGCCGGCTCCTGGCCGCGGTGTCCCTCCTCCTGCTGGCTCCGACCCTCGTCGCGTGCAGTGCCGACGACGAGCCGGCGGCGCAGCAGACGTCCACGCCGACCGTGACCCCCGAGCCGCCCGCCCTCGAGGAGGCGTGGAGCGTCGGGGGCAGGGATCCGCGGCAGGTCGTCGTGGCCGACGACCTGGTCGTCCTCGCCAGCGACGCCGCCGTGGTGACGGTCCGGAGCGACACCGGCGAGGAGGTGTCGCGGTGGACGCCGCCGCGGGGCCGCACGGTCTGCCAGGTCTCCGACACGGTCGGCGCCGACGGCGTCGTCGGCGTGCTCGTGCAGCAGCGCGGGTGGCGCACGTGCGCGGGAGCCGTGGCCCTCGACGTCCGGACCGGCACGGTCCGGTGGCAGCGGGTGCTCGGCTCGACCGACCCCGACCTGGCCCCCGGTGAGCGGGACCGGTACCACTCGGTGGACGGCATCGCGGTCACCGACCGCACGGTCCTGGTCACCACCTTCTGCAGCGAGGTGCGCCGGTTCGCCCTCGACGACGGTCGGGTGCTCGACTCCCTCGTGCCGCGCGACACGGCGTGCCGCAACGAGAGCGCGATCCTCGGCGACCGGGTCGCGGTGCTCGACTACGAGCTCGGTCCCGACGACACCGTCGACGAGACGGGCACCGGCTGGATCCCCGCGGAGTCCGGGGCCGGCGCGATCGCCCTGTACGACGCCGACAGCGGCCGCCGGCTGTGGAGCCACCTGGTGCGCGACCACCGCTACGCCGAGGTGCACGACGTCGTCGCGGTCGACCCGGTCGTCCTGACGACGACCATCCAGGGCCGCCCCGCCACGCGGCTGTGGAGCGAGGACGGGGAACCGGGGGCCCACGTCGGCAAGACGCCGCCGTCGTCGCTGTTCCGCGAGCCGTCGCTCGAGGTCCTCGGACGGAGCGGGGACCTGCTCGTGGGGCGCTACCCCGAGAGCGCCGACTCCTCGGTCCTGCACGCCTACGACCTCGCGACCGGCGCGGAGCGCTGGACCCTGGCACCGCCGGTGCCGCCCGGCGGGTTCGTGACCGGCGCCGCGGTCGACGGGGACCGGCTGCTGGTCTCGGCGCCGGTGGGTGCCGCGACCGACGTGCTGGCCTACGACCTCGACGAGCCGGGCGAGCCGCAGCTGCTGGGCCGCCTCGACGGCAGCACCCTCAACGGGATGCAGGTCGCGGGCGGGCTCCTCGTCGTCGGGCGGGCCGCGTACCGGCTGCCGGCCGAGGGCGAGTCCGGCGACTACCGGGCCCCGACGAGCCGGGAGGGCGTGGAGGCGTGGGCCGACGACGACGTCCGGCCCGAGCAGGCGGTCGGCGCCTGCGAGGCCGCCGGCGCCAGCGCGCCGCGCCTGCTCCGGCTGGGCTGGGGCGACCGGCCGGCACCGGTGGACTGCCGGTGGCGCCGTGACCGCCAGCCGGCCTACCGCACCCTCGGCCTCTCGGTGCGGGTCGACGTCGGGGAGCCGGGTGTGGACGTGACCGCGACCGAGGCCGCGCAGGAGCTCGCCGACGGCGCCCGCGGGCTCGTGAACGGGGAGCCGCTGGACCCCGACGAGACGCCGCCCCCGCTGCTGCCCCCGGAGGCGACGGTCGGGGAGGAGTCCTGGGGCACCTTCTCCGCCGGGGGTGGCAACTCCTTCGACGGCTACGGCGCCGAGCTGATCACCCGCTGGCACAACGTCGTCGTGGTCGTCGAGGCCGACCAGAGCCTGCAGATCGAGAGCCTGGCCGGCGCGCTGACGCCCTACGGGCGGCTCCAGGACGCGACCTACGTGGCCACCCTCGACGTGCTCCGCTCCCTCGGGGCCGAGGTGGACCTGCCCACCCGCGGGGCCGACGGGCCGGTCGCCCGGGTGGGCGAGATCTGCGGCGAGCTCGCCCCGGTCGTCGCCGACCTGCACCCGGAGCTGCCGCTGGAGTCCGGCGGTCTCGGCGACGAGCAGCGGACCTGCTCGTGGTCGACGGGGGACCTCGGTGAGGTCGTCGTCGTGGTGGACGCCGTGCGCGGCGGGCTCGACGGCACCGCCGCGACCGACCGCGCGGCGACCGTCGCCGCCATGCTCGGGTCCGGTCGCTCGGGGGCCGGGCGCGACGTCGCCGGCCTCCCCGGGGACGTCGTCGCCGTCCGGCGCTACGTCGACCGCGACGGCACCGACTACCTGGTCTGGTCGGTCGCCACCGTCGTGGACAACCTGGCCGTGTGGGTGGAGTACTCCGACTACGGCGGGACCGCCGACCGGGAGTCGATGGAGGCCGGCCTGCGACGGCTGGTGCGCACCGCGACCCGGGCGGCCCGGGCGGGCTGACGGACCGGTCGGCGGACCGCTGACGGATCGGTGGGGCGGAGGGGATCGCGCTTCGACCCCGCGTGCAGCAGAGTGGGCCCATGGTGAGCGAGTCCGGTGCCGGAGCGGGCGTCGTCCCGGTGTTCTTCCTGTCCGACTCGACCGGGATCAGCGCCGAGACGATGGGCAACGCGCTGCTGCTGCAGTTCCCCGACCTCGTCTTCGAGCGGACCACCATCCCGTTCATCACGACGCTGGAGCGGGCCCGCGAGGTCGTGGCCATGCTCGACGCCGCGATGGACGGACCGGTGGCACCGCTGGCGTTCACCACCGCGGCCGAGGACGCGATCCGGGCCGAGCTGGCCCGCACCCGCGCGCCGATCGTCGACTTCTTCGACATGCACATGGAGCGGGTCGAGGGCATCCTGGGCCAGCGCGGCGTCCGTGAGGTCGCCCGGCTGCACGGCGTCGGCGACATCAAGCGCTACAACACCCGGATGGCCGCCGTGGAGTTCACCATCGAGCACGACGACGGGCAGAGCGTGCGCGCCCTCGACCGGGCCGACGTGATCCTGCTGGCGCCGTCGCGCTGCGGCAAGACGCCGACCAGCATGTACCTCGCGCTGCAGCACGGGCTCTTCGTCGCCAACTACCCGCTCGTCGAGGAGGACCTCGAGGACACCCGCCTGCCGCAGCCGGTCCGCGACCACGCCGACCGGTGCTTCGGCATCCTCACCACCGTCGACCGGCTCAGCCGGGTCCGCAACGAGCGACGTCCCGGCTCGAGGTACGCCGAGCCCTCGCAGTGCCGGTGGGAGCTGCGCCGCGCCAAGGACCTCTTCGCGGCCCACCGCGTCCCGGCGATCGACTCCTCGACGAAGTCGGTCGAGGAGATGGCGGCGCTGATCCTGCAGACCCTCAAGAAGAACGGCGGTGTCCCGAGCCGACAGGCGGCCCGGGCGACGCGGACACCAGGAGGCACCTCGTGAACGACAGCACCAGCACCGACGCCGGTGGATCGACCGGTGGACCGACCGGCGGACCGGTCAACGTCCGGTGGTTCTCCACCCTCGGCCTGGGCGACCTGGAGCAGGTCGGCGGGAAGAACGCCTCGCTCGGCGAGATGGTGTCGCACCTGACCGACCTCGGCGTCCGGGTGCCCGACGGGTTCGCGACGACGGCCGACGCCTTCCACCGCTTCATCGCCACCGACGTCGACGGCAGCGGGGGGCTGGCCGAGCGGATCTCCGGGCTGCTCGACGGGCTCGACACCGACGACGTCCGCCGGCTCGCGGAGGTGGGCGCCGAGATCCGCGGTGCCGTCGTCGGACAGCCGTTCCCGGAGGACCTCGAGGCCGAGGTCCGCGCGGCCTACGACCAGCTCGTCGCCGACTCCGGTGGCCCCGACGGCACCGCGTCGTTCGCGGTGCGCTCCTCGGCGACCGCCGAGGACCTGCCCGACGCCTCGTTCGCCGGCCAGCAGGAGACGTTCCTCAACGTGCGCGGCATCGACGCGGTGCTGCACGCGATCCGCGAGGTCTTCGCCTCCCTCTACAACGACCGCGCGATCGCCTACCGGGTGCACCACGGCTTCGCCCACGACGACGTCGGGCTGTCGGCCGGCGTGCAGCGGATGGTGCGCTCCGACATCGGCTCCTCGGGCGTCATGTTCACCATGGACACCGAGTCCGGCTTCCGCGACGCCGTCTTCATCACCTCCGCCTACGGGCTGGGGGAGGGCGTCGTCCAGGGTGCGGTGAACCCCGACGAGTTCTACGTCTACAAGCCCGCGCTGCGCGCCGGGCGGCCCGCCGTGCTCAAGCGCGGCGTCGGCGGCAAGGCGACCAAGATGGTCTACACCGCCGACGAGACGGTCGGGCGCACCACCGAGTTCGTCGACGTCGAGCCCGCCGACAGCCGGCTGCTCAGCCTCACCGACGCCGAGGTCGAGGAGCTGGCCCGGCACGCCCTGGTCATCGAGGACCACTACGGCCGCCCGATGGACATCGAGTGGGGCAAGGACGGCGTCGACGGCCGGCTCTACGTGCTCCAGGCCCGGCCCGAGACCGTCGAGTCGCGCCGCGGTGGCGCGCTCGAGCGGTTCGCCATGGACGAGTCCGGACCGGTGCTCGTCGAGGGGCGCGCGATCGGGCAGAAGATCGGCGCCGGACCCGTGCGCGTGCTGCGCACCGTCGAGCAGATGCACGAGTTCTGTGAGGGCGAGGTGCTCGTCGCCGACATGACCGACCCCGACTGGGAGCCGATCATGAAGCGCGCCTCGGCCATCGTCACCAACCGCGGCGGGCGCACCTGCCACGCCGCGATCATCGCCCGCGAGCTCGGCATCCCCGCCGTCGTCGGGTCGGGCAACGGCACCAAGGAGCTCGCCGACGGTCGCGAGGTCACCGTGTCCTGCGCCGAGGGCGACACCGGCCTGGTCTACGACGGCATCCTCGACTTCACCGTCGAACGCACCGAGCTCTCGGAGATGCCCGACCTGCCGGTGAAGATCATGATGAACGTCGGGACGCCCGAGCAGGCCTTCTCGTTCGCGCAGCTGCCGCACCGGGGGGTCGGCCTGGCCCGGCTCGAGTTCATCATCAACCGCCAGATCGGCATCCACCCGAAGGCGCTGCTCGACCTGGCCCGCGACCCCGACTCCCTCGACGCGGACCTGCGCCAGGAGATCTCCGAGACGATCGCGGCCTACCCCGGCCCGCGCGAGTTCTTCGTGCAGCGCGTCGCGGAGGGGATCAGCATGCTCGGCGCCGCGTTCGCGCCGTACCCGGTGATCGTGCGGATGTCGGACTTCAAGTCCAACGAGTACGCCAACCTCGTCGGCGGGGAGCTCTACGAGCCGCACGAGGAGAACCCGATGATCGGCTACCGCGGCGCCGCGCGGTACCTGTCGCCGGACTTCGCGGAGTGCTTCACGATGGAGTGCGAGGCCATCAAGCACGTGCGCGAGGAGATGGGCCTGACGAACATCTGGGTGATGATCCCGTTCGTCCGCACCGTCAGGGAGGCGCGCGGCGTCATCGACCTGCTGGCCCAGCACGGCCTGGTCCGGGGCGAGAACGACCTCAAGGTCGTGATGATGTGCGAGGTCCCGTCGAACGCCGTGATCGCCGAGCAGTTCCTCGAGCACTTCGACGGCTTCTCGATCGGCTCCAACGACATGACGCAGCTGACCCTCGGCCTCGACCGCGACTCGGCGCTGGTCTCCGAGGGCTTCGACGAGCGCGACCCGGCCGTGCTGCACATGCTCGACCTCGCCATCACCGCCTGCCGCGCCCAGGGCAAGTACGTCGGCATCTGCGGCCAGGGGCCCTCGGACCACCCCGAGCTCGCCGAGTGGCTGCTCGAGCGGGGCATCGAGTCGATGTCGCTCAACCCCGACACCGTCGTCCCGACCTGGCTGCGGCTGGCGAAGGTGGCCGGCGGCTCCTGAGCGGCGCGGGCCGCCCGGGCCGCGGACCGGTCAGGAGATGAGCTCGTCGAGGCGCGAGTAGGCCTCGGCGTCGCCGCGCAGCACCCGGCTGCGCTCGCCGCCGATGCTGACCGGGACGTCGCCGGCGACGGTGATCCGGCGCATCTCGCGGTACTGCGTGCCGAAGTCGGCGACGGCGTAGTGCTGGGTGGCGCGGTTGTCCCACATGGCGACGTCCCCGGGCTGCCAGACCCAGCGCAGGGTGTTCTCGAGCTTGGTGATCCGGTTCTGCAGCAGCGTGAAGATGGCGGTCGACTCGGCGGAGTTCAGGCCGGTGAAGTGCTTGACGAAGTGGCCGAGCGTCAGCGAGCGCTCGCCGGTCTCGGGGTGCACGCGCACGACGGGGTGCTCGGTCTCGAAGAGCTGGGCGGCGAAGTCGGCGCGGCTGTAGTTGGCGTCCGGCTCCTCGGACTCCTCGTCGCGCTGGGCGTAGTCGTAGCTGTTGGTGTGCACCGCCCACAGGTCCTCGACCAGGGCCCGGAGCGACGGCGTGAGCGCCTCGTAGGCCGCGACCGTGTTGGCCCAGACCGTGTTGCCGCCGTACGGCGGGAGGTGGATCGCGCGCAGCACGCTGATCGCCGGCACCCGGTCGACGAAGGTGACGTCGGTGTGCCAGGCGTTCGCGGCCATGCCCTTGTCGGCGGTGACCTTGAAGATCCGCTTGCTCCCGGTGTTGACCGTCGGGTGCGCGGTGGTGAGCGGGCCCATCCGCTCGGCGAAGGCCTGGTGGCTGTCGTCGTCGAGGTGGTCCTGGCCGCGGAAGAAGACGACCTTGTGCCGCAGCAGCGCCGCCCGGACCTCGGCCACGGTGCCGGCGTCGAGGTCGCCCCCGAGGCGGACGCCGTCGATGCGGGCGCCGATCCGCGCGCCGAGCTGGTGCACCTCGACGCCGGGGGCGGAGGTCGCGCGGGTGGCCGGGCGGGTCGGGGCGAGGTCGCGGTGCTCGAGGGTGCTGGTCATCGGTGACTCCTGGGTCGCGGGGCACGGGGGAAGTCCCATATACGAGTGAGGAGATAAACTTACAGCAAACAGTGTGGAAAGCCGGTACGCCCGGCGCGGACGACGCCAGGGGCGTCGCCGCGCTCAGCGCTCGACGAGCGTCAGGTCGAACGAGTAGAGCTCGGGCCGGTAGGCGTGCCGGCCGAACTCGACGGCCTGGCCGGCGTCGTCGTAGGCCGTGCGCTGCATGGTCAGCAGCGGGGAGCCGCGGCGCTCGCCGAGCCGGGTGGCCTCCGCGGTGGTGGCGCGCCGGCACCCGATGCGCTGCCGCGCGACCCGGATGAGGATCCCCGAGCGGCGCAGCGTCGCGTAGAGGCCGTCGTGCTCCAGGTCGGCGCCGTCGAGGTCGACCAGGCCGATCGGGAGGTAGTTGCACATCAGCGCGAGGGGCTCGTCGCCGACGAAGCGCAGCCGCTCCAGCGACCAGACCTCGGCGCCCTCGGCGACCTGGAGCTCCTGGGCGGTCTCCTCGTCGGCGGGGGAGCGGCGCAGGTGCAGGATCTCGGTGCGCGGCTCCTGGCCGGCGCGGGTGAGGTCGTCGTAGAGGCTGGTCAGCTCGACCGAGCGGCGGACCTTGCCGTGCACGACCTGGGTGCCCACGCCGCGCTTGCGCACGAGCATCCCCTTGTCGACGAGGGTCTGGATCGCCTGGCGCATCGTCGGCCGGGACAGGCCGAGGTCGCGGGCGAGGTCGACCTCGTTGTCGATCCGGTCGCCCGGCGCGATCGTGCCGGAGAGGATCGCCTCCTCGAACTGCTCGGCCACCTGGAAGTACAACGGGATCGGGCTGGAGCGGTCGAGGGTGATCGCGGGGCGGCCGGGCATGGGCGGATCGTAACCCCTCCAGGTCAGGACAATTTAATGTCAGGACAAACGCTTGACAGCGTGGTGTGACTGTCGACACACTCGGCTGGGTCGAGCATATGTCACGACAAACCGCGCCGCTTGGCATCTCCGAGAGAAGGTCCCGCATGTCCCTCAGCCCCGCCTCCCGCATCGCCGGAGCCCCGATCTCCTGGGGCGTCTGCGAGGTGCCCGGCTGGGGCCTGCAGCTGCCCGCCGACCGCGTCCTGTCGGAGATGCGCGAGCTGGGACTGGGCGCCACGGAGTTCGGGCCCGACGGGTTCCTCCCCGACGAGCCGCAGGCCAGGGCCGCCGTCCTCGGGGGCTTCGGGCTGCAGGCGGTCGGTGGGTTCGTGCCGGTGCTGCTCCACGACGTCGGCCACGACCCGCTGCCCGAGGTCGACGCCTTCATCGACGCCTGCCTGGCCGCCGGCGCCTCGACCGTGGTGCTGGCCGCGACCACCGGCCGGGACGGCTACGACGCCCGCCCAGTCCTCGACGACGTGCAGTGGAAGACCCTGCTCGCCAACCTCGACCGCCTCGCCGACCACGCCGAGGCGCGTGGCGTCGTCGCCGTCGTGCACCCCCACATGGGCACGATGGTCGAGGACGCCGACGACGTGCAGCGGGTGCTCGACGGCTCGCACATCGGGCTCTGCGTCGACACCGGCCACCTCGTCGCCGCCGGCGCCGACCCGGTCGCGATCACCCTGGCCCACACCGCACGCGTCGGCCACGTGCACCTCAAGGACGTCGACGCCGCGCAGGCCGCCCGCGTGCTGGCCGGCGAGATCACCTTCTCCGACGCGGTCCGCGAGGGGCTGTGGACCGTGCTCGGCGAGGGCTCGGTCGACGTGCTCGCGATGATCGAGGCGCTCGAGGGCGCCGGCTACCGGGGCTGGTACGTGCTCGAGCAGGACCTGATGCTCAGCGGCGAGCCCGAGGGCGAGGGCCCGGTCGCCGACGTGCGCCGCTGCCTGGCCTACGTCGAGGCCGCGCTCGAGAGGACGGCGCGCGCGTGAGCGACCCCGATCCCACGACCGGCCCCACGACCGACCCCACGCCGTTCGAGCTGGTGACGATGGGCCGCGTCGGCGTCGACCTCTACCCGCTGCAGGTCGGCGTCCCGCTCGAGGACGTGACGTCGTTCGGCAAGTACCTCGGCGGCAGCTCGACCAACGTCGCCGTCGCGGCCTCCCGCCTCGGTCACCGCGCCGCGACCATCACCCGCACCGGCGAGGACCCGTTCGGCCGGTTCGTGCACCGCGCGCTCCGCGGCTTCGGCGTCGACGACCGCTGGGTCACCGCGGTCGACCACCTGCCCACCCCGGTCGTGTTCTGCGAGATCTTCCCGCCCGACGACTTCCCGCTCTACTTCTACCGCTTCCCGACCGCCCCCGACCTCGAGATCCACGCCGACGAGCTCGACCTCGACGCGATCGCCGCGGCCGAGGTCTTCTGGACGACGGTCACCGGCCTGTCGCGCCAGCCCAGCCGCGACGCGCACCTCACCGCCCTCGCCGCCCGGTCGACCCGGCCGGCGGGCGGTCGGGTCGCCGCCACCGTGCTCGACCTCGACTACCGCCCGATGTTCTGGGACACCGAGGCCGAGGCCACCGCCGCCATCGCCCGGGCGCTGCCGCACGCCACGGTCGCGGTCGGCAACCGCGAGGAGTGCCGGGTCGCGGTCGGCGAGAGCGAGCCGCGGGCCGCCGCGGCCGCCCTGCACGCCGCCGGCGTCGACCTCGCCGTCGTCAAGCAGGGACCCGACGGCGTGCTCGGCAGCCGCCGCCACCCCGACGGCCGTGTCGAGCAGGTCGTCGTCCCCCCCGTCCCGGTCGACGTCGTCAACGGCCTCGGCGCGGGCGACGCCTTCGGCGGCGCCCTCGTGCACGGGCTGCTCACGGGGCTCGGCCTCCGTGACACCCTCACCCTCGCGAACGGTGCCGGCTCCTACGTGGCCGGGCAGCTCTCCTGCGCCGACGCGATGCCCACCCTCACCGAGCTCACGGAGTACCTCTCATGACTGCCCCCACGAGCGTCACGCCCGACGACGTCCGACGCATCGTCGAGACGCGGGTCGGCGACCCCGGACGGATCGCCGCGCTCGCCGCGGCCCGGCGCAGGCCGGCGGGCCTCGTCGGCCCCACCGGGCGGCTGATGCTGATCGCCGCCGACCACCCGGCCCGGGGCGCGCTGCGGGCCGGCGACGACCCGCTCGCCATGGGCAACCGGCTCGAGCTGCTCGACCGGATGGTCCGTGCCCTCGCCCGGCCCGGTGTCGACGGCGTCCTCGGCACCTCCGACGTCCTGGAGGACCTGCTGCTGCTCGGTGCCCTCGACGACAAGGTCGTGATCGGCTCGATGAACCGCGGCGGCCTGGCCGGCAGCGTGTTCGAGATGGACGACCGGTTCACCGGTCACGACGCCGCGGGGATCGCCGCCGCCGGCTACCAGGGCGGCAAGATGCTGATGCGCATCGACCCCGACGACCCCGCGACGGTCCGGACCATGGAGGCCTGCGCGCAGGCGGTCGGCCAGCTGGCCGAGCGCGGCCTGATGGCGATGGTCGAGCCCTTCCTCTCCTACCGCGAGCCGGCCGGGCCCGGCGGCCGGGTGCGCAACCTGCTCACCGCCGAGGCCGTCGTGCGCTCGGCGACCGTCGCCGCGGGGCTGGCGCCGACGTCGGCCCACACCTGGCTCAAGCTGCCGGTGATCGACGACATGGAGCCGGTGCTCGCCGCCACCACGCTGCCGGTGCTGCTGCTCGGCGGCGAGGTCGGCGCCGACCAGGACGCCCAGCTCGCGAGCTGGCGCAAGGCGCTGACCAACCCGGTCGTGCGCGGCATGGTCGTCGGCCGGTCGCTGCTCTTCCCGCCCGGCGGCGACGTCGAGGCCGCCGTCGACGCGACCGTGGAGATGATGTGAGCCTCCCCGCCCCTGCCTCCGGCCTCGGCCTGGTGGTCCGCGACGGCGAGTCCGCCCGCGGGCCGTGGGCCCTCGACATCGACCCCGAGCGGGCCGGGTGGGGCCACAGCGGGCTGCGGGTGCTCGCCCTCGACGCCGGCGCCGAGCACACCTTCGCCACCGGCGACAGCGAGGTCGTCGTCCTGGCCCTGGCCGGCTCGGCGAGCGTCACCGTCGACGGCACCACGTTCGAGCTCGCCGGGCGGGCCTCGGTCTTCGCCGGCCCGAGCGACGTCGTCTACGCGCCGCGGGACGGCGAGGTCACCGTCGCCAGCGCCGCGGGCGGCCGCTTCGCGCTCTGCGCCGCCCGCTGCGAGCGGCGCCTCGACCCGGTCCACCTGCCCGCCGCCGACGTCCCGGTCGAGCTGCGCGGCGCCGGGCGGGCCAGCCGCCAGGTGCACAACTTCGGCGTGCCCGGCGTGCTCGACGCCGACCGGGTCATCGCCTGCGAGGTGCTCACGCCCGGCGGCAACTGGTCGTCGTGGCCGCCGCACAAGCACGACGAGGAGCGCCCCGTCGAGGACGGCGGCGGCGAGACCCGGCTGGAGGAGATCTACTACTTCGAGGTCGCGGCCGGGCCCGACGGCGCCGGCCCCGGCCTCGGGTTCCAGCGGGTCTACGGCCACGCGGACGCCGAGATCGACGTGACCACCGAGGTGCGCACCGGCGACACCGTGCTGGTGCCGCACGGCTGGCACGGTCCCTCGGTCGCCGCCCCCGGCTACGACCTGTACTACCTCAACGTGATGGCCGGCCCCGGTGCCGAGCGGGCCTGGCGGATCTGCGACGACCCCGCCCACACCTGGGTCCGCGACGCGTGGGCGCAGGAGGAGATCGACCCCCGGCTGCCCTTCGGGAAGGAGACCCGATGACCACCCGACTCACCGTCGCCCAGGCGCTCGTGCGCTTCCTGGAGGCGCAGCACGTCGAGCGCGACGGCGTCCGGACGCCGTTCTTCACCGGCTGCTGGGGCATCTTCGGCCACGGCAACGTCGCCGGCGTCGGCCAGGCCCTCCTCCAGCACGAGGTCGCCGGTGGACGGCTGCGCTACCTCCAGGGCCGCAACGAGCAGGCGATGGTGCACGCCGCGGTCGGCTACGCCCGGCACCGCGACCGCACCGCGGCGATGGCCGTCACCGCCTCCGTCGGCCCCGGTGCCACCAACATGCTCACCGGTGCCGCGCTCGCCACGATCAACCGGCTCCCGGTGCTGCTGCTCCCGGGCGACACCTTCGCCACCCGCGTCGCCCAGCCGGTGCTCCAGGAGCTCGAGTCCCCGTCCGCCGGCGACGTGTCGGTCAACGACGCGTTCCGTCCGGTCTCGGCCTACTTCGACCGCGTCGACCGCCCCGAGCAGCTCGCCTCGGCGCTGCTCGGTGCCACCCGCGTGCTCGTCGACCCGGCCCTGACCGGCGCCGTCACGATCGCGCTGCCGCAGGACGTGCAGGCCGAGGCGCACGACTGGCCCGACGAGCTCTTCGCCGAGCGCACCTGGCACCTGGCGCGCCCGGTGCCCGAGCCGGCCGCCCTCCAGCGCGCCCTCGACGTGGTCCGCGGCGCGCGTCGTCCGCTCGTGGTCGCCGGCGGCGGCGTGCTCTACAGCGGTGCGGACGCCGCCCTGCGCGCCTTCGCCGAGGCGAGCGGCGTCCCCGTCGCCGAGACCCAGGCCGGGAAGGGCTCGCTGCCCCACGACCACCCGCAGGCCCTCGGCGCGATCGGGGCCACGGGCACCACGGCCGCCGACGCGCTCGCGAACGACGCCGACGTCGTCATCGGGATCGGCACCCGCTACAGCGACTTCACCACCGCCTCCCGCACCGTCTTCGCCGAGGGCGCGCGGTTCGTCAACGTCAACGTCTCGGCCTTCGACGCCCACAAGCTCTCGGCCACCTCCGTCGTGGCCGACGCCCGCGAGGCGCTCGTCGCGCTCACCGCGGGCCTCGACGGCTGGACGGCGCCCGCGGAGCACACCGCCCGGGCCACCGCGCTCGCCCAGGAGTGGGACCGGGTCGTCGAGGCCGCCTACACCGGACCGGCGCCCGCCACCGACGGCCGGCTCGTGCAGTCGCAGGTGATCGGCGTCGTCAACGAGACCACCGACCCGCGCGACGTCGTGGTCTGCGCGGCCGGCTCCATGCCCGGCGACCTCCACAAGCTGTGGCGCACCCGTGATCGCAAGGGCTACCACGTCGAGTACGGGTTCTCCTGCATGGGCTACGAGGTGGCCGGCGGCCTCGGCGTCAAGATGGCCGCGCTCGACGAGGTCGAGGCCGGCCTGGCCGACGACCGCGACGTCGTGGTCATGGTCGGCGACGGCTCCTGGCTGATGATGAGCAGCGAGCTGGTCACCGCCGTCGCCGAGGGCGTCAAGCTCATCGTCGTCCTGGTGCAGAACCACGGCTTCGCCTCCATCGGCGCGCTGTCGGAGTCGCTCGGCTCGCAGCGCTTCGGCACCCGCTACCGCCGGCGCACGGCGTCCGGGCTCGACGGCGACCTGCTGCCGGTCGACCTGGCCGCGAACGCCGCCAGCCTCGGCGCCGACGTGCTGCGCGCGGCGACGATCGAGGAGCTGCGCGAGGCCGTCCTCGCCGCGCGGGCGTCGACCCGCACCACCGTCATCCACGTCGAGACCGACCCGCTCGTGCCCGCGCCCGACAGCCCCGCCTGGTGGGACGTGCCGGTCGCCGAGGTCTCCGAGCTCGCCTCCACCCAGGAGGCGCGGGCGGCCTACGAGAAGCACAAGACCGACCAGCGCCACCACCTGACCCCGGCCCCGGCACCCACCACCGGGCGCGACCGGGCCTCCCTGCCGAAGGACCCCTCATGAGCGACCTCCCCGTCCACGACCACTGGATCGACGGCCGGCCCACCGCGGGCACGGACCAGCAGCGCCTCGGTGACGTCTTCGACCCGGCCACCGGGCAGGCGCGCAGCCGGGTCCGCCTGGCCGGCGTCGCCGACGTCGACGCCGCCGTGGCCGCCGCCCGCGCCGCCGCCACCACCTGGTCCGAGACGTCGGTGACCGCCCGCTCGCGGGTGATGTTCACCTTCCGCGAGCTGCTGGTGCAGCACGAGGACGAGCTGGCCGCGGTCATCTCCGCCGAGCACGGCAAGACCCTCGACGACGCCCGCGGCGAGGTGGTCCGCGGCCGCGAGGTCGTCGAGTTCGCGTGCGGCATCCCGCAGCTGCTCAAGGGCGACTTCAACGACCAGGTCTCGGCCGGCGTCGACTCCCACTCGTTCCGGCAGCCGCTCGGCGTCGTCGCCGGCATCACGCCGTTCAACTTCCCGATCATGGTGCCGCTGTGGATGCACCCGGTCGCGATCGCCTGCGGCAACACCTTCGTGCTCAAGCCGTCCGAGCGCGTGCCCGGCGCCTCCGACCTCGTCGCCCGCCTCTACCAGCAGGCCGGCCTGCCCGACGGCGTCTTCAACGTCGTGCACGGCGACAAGGTCGCGGTCGACGCGCTGCTCGAGCACCCCGACGTCGACGCGGTCTCGTTCGTCGGCTCCACGCCGATCGCCCGCCACGTCCACGAGGGCGCAAGCCGCACCGGCAAGCGGGTGCAGGCCCTCGGCGGCGCGAAGAACCACGCCGTCGTGATGCCCGACGCCGACCTCGACTTCGCCGCCGACCACATCGTCGCGGCCGGCTACGGCTCCGCCGGGCAGCGCTGCATGGCGATCTCGGCCGTCGTCGCGGTGGGCCCGGCCGCCGACACCCTCGTCGACAAGATCCGCGAGCGCACCGTCGACCTGACCGTCGGCCCGGGCAGCCGGGCCGGCGTCGACATGGGCCCGGTCATCACCCGCGCCTCCCGCGACCGGATCGTCGACTTCGTCGGCCAGGCCGAGGACGCCGGCGCGAAGGTCGTCGTCGACGGCCGCGACCTGGTGGTCGAGGGCCACGAGGGCGGCTTCTTCGTCGGCCCCACCCTGGTCGACCACGCCACCACCGAGATGTCGGTCTACACCGACGAGATCTTCGGTCCGCTGCTCACCGTCCTGCGCGTGGCGACCCTCGACGAGGCGATCGAGCTGATCAACGCCAACCCCTTCGGCAACGGCACCGCGGTGTTCACGTCGTCGGGTGAGGTGGGTCGCTCCTTCCAGAGACGCGTCAAGGTCGGCATGATCGGGGTGAACGTCCCGGTCCCGGTCCCGATGGCCTTCCACTCGTTCGGCGGGTGGAAGGACTCGATGTTCGGCGACCACCACATGCACGGGCCCGAGGGGGTCCGGTTCTACACGCAGGCCAAGGTGGTCACCACGCGGTGGCCCCACGTGAGCGAGGAGTCGCTCGCCCAGCTCAACTTCCCGACGGCACAGTGACGCCGGGACCGAGGAGAAGGAAGCACCACATGAAGAAGCTCACCACGGTGGCCGCGCTCGCGCTGGCCGCCACGACCCTGGCCGCGTGCAGCGGCACGGGCGACGAGGAGAAGCAGGAGGAGGTCGCGTCCAGCGACCTCACCTACGCGGTGATCACCCACAGCTCCTCGGGCGACGCCTTCTGGGACCGGGTGAAGTCCGGTGCCGAGAAGGCCGGGACCGACTACGGCGTCTCGGTCAACTACTCCTCGGACCCCGACCCGGCCAAGCAGGCCCAGCTGATCGACGGCGCCGTCGCCGACGAGGTCGACGGGATCGTGGTCTCGATGGCCAACCCCGACGGCCTCGAGACCAGCATCAAGGACGCGGTCGCCGCGGGCATCCCCGTGGTCACCATCAACTCCGGCGTCGACCGGTTCGCCGAGTTCGGCGCGATCACCCACATCGGGCAGAGCGAGACCATCGCCGGCGCGGCGGTGGGCGAGCAGCTGAACGAGGACGGCCTGACCAAGGCCATCTGCGTGATCCAGGAGGCCGGCAACGTGGGGCTCGAGGAGCGGTGCGCCGCAGCCGCGGACAGCTTCGACGGCGACATGGAGAACCTCCAGGTCGACGGCACCGACGACAGCGCGGTGCAGGCCAGCATCACCTCCAAGCTCCAGGCCGAGCCCGACATCGACGGGGTGCTCACCCTCGGCGGCCAGTACGCCATCGACGCGGTCGGTGCGGTCGAGGAGTCCGGCTCCGAGGCGCAGGTCGCGACCTTCGACCTCAACGAGGACGTCGTCGCCGGCGTCGAGGACGGATCCATCCTCTTCGCCGTCGACCAGCAGCCCTACGTCCAGGGCTTCCTCGGCGTCACCACGCTCTACCTCAAGTCGATCAACGGCAACGACGTGGGCGGCGGCCAGCCGATCAACTCCGGCCCGGCCTTCGTCACGAAGGAGAACGCCGCCGAGGTCGCCGGGTTCGCCGCCAACGGCACCCGCTGACCGTTCCACCACGGCCTCGTCGAGGCCTGTCGCAGCACGGCATCCCCGCCACACCGAGCACGTCCGAACCCGGGAGTAGTCATGGCCACAGCCATCGCGGTCGACGAGCGCGTCGCGCGCACCTCGACCCTGACACGCGTGATGAAGCGACCAGAGGTCGGCGCCCTCAGCGCCGCGATCGTCATCTTCGTCTTCTTCGCGCTCACCACCGACGTGTTCGCCACCGGCAGGGGAGCCAGCACCTGGCTGCAGCAGGCCTCGACGGTCGGCATCATGGCCGTCGCGGTCGCCCTGCTGATGATCGGTGGTGAGTTCGACCTGTCGGCCGGCGCCATCACCGGCTTCACCGGGCTGGTCGTCGGCGTCCTCACCCGCGAGTACGGCGTCAACATCTTCGCCGCGATCCTCATCTCGCTGGCGCTGGCGCTGCTGATCGGGGCGGTGAACGGCGTCCTGGTGATGAAGACCGGGCTGCCCAGCTTCATCGTCACCCTCGGCACGTTCTTCGTGCTGCAGGGGATCGACCTGGCCGGCACCAAGGCGCTGATCGGGCAGGTCGCCATCCAGGGCATGTCGAAGGTGCCCTACTACGACCAGGCCAAGACCATCTTCGGCTCGACGCCGCTGACGATCGACGGCGGCGGGATCTACGTCTCGGTGTTCTGGTGGCTCGGGGTCACCGCGGTGGCGACCTGGGTGCTGCTGCGCACCCGGGCCGGCAACTGGATCTTCGCCGTCGGTGGCGCGGTCACCGCCGCCCGCCAGGTCGGCGTCCCGGTCTTCCGCACCAAGGTCGGTCTCTTCATGACCACCGCCGGCGCGGGCTGGCTGGTCGGCATGCTGCTGCTGTTCCGCACCTCGACGGTGCAGAGCAACACCGGTGTCGGCCAGGAGTTCATCTACATCATCTGCGCCGTCGTCGGGGGCTGCCTGATGACCGGCGGCTACGGCTCGGCCATCGGGGCCGCGCTCGGGGCCCTGATCTACGGCATGGTCAACCAGGGGATCGTCTACGCCGGGTGGGACAACAACTGGCTCAAGGCCTTCCTCGGCGTCATGCTCCTCGGCGCGGTGCTGCTCAACGAGTGGGTCCGCAAGCGGGCGGAGACGAGCCGATGACCGACCTCGACAAGACCGACCGCACGCCTCCCGCGGGCGGCCACGCCCGCAGCCACCAGGGCGAGGCCCTCGTGGAGGTGCGCGCCATCGGCAAGCGCTACGGCAACATCATCGCGCTCAGCGACGTCTCGACCGTCGTCCGGGCCGGCGAGGTCACCTGCGTCCTCGGCGACAACGGCGCCGGCAAGTCGACGTTCATCAAGATCCTCGCCGGAGCGCACTCCCACAGCGACGGCACCATGGTCGTCGCCGGCGAGGAGAAGGAGCTCTCCAGCCCGCGCGAGGCGCTCGACCTCGGCATCGCGACCGTCTACCAGGACCTGGCGGTCGTCTCGCTGATGCCGGTGTGGCGCAACTTCTTCCTCGGCAGCGAGCTGACCCGGGGCTTCGGCCCGATCAAGCGCCTCGACATCCCGGCGATGAAGAAGATCGCCAAGGCCGAGCTCGCCGCCATGGGCATCGACCTCCGCGACGTCGACCAGCCGATCGGCACGCTCTCGGGCGGCGAGCGGCAGTGCGTCGCCATCGCCCGCGCGGTCTACTTCGGCGCCAAGGTGCTCATCCTCGACGAGCCGACGGCCGCGCTCGGCGTCAAGCAGTCGGGCGTCGTGCTGAAGTACATCGCCGCCGCGCGCGACCGCGGGCTCGGCGTCGTCTTCATCACCCACAACCCGCACCACGCCTACCCGGTGGGCGACCGGTTCCTGATCCTGCGCCGCGGCAAGAGCATGGGCGACTTCCCCAAGGCCGAGCTGGCCCTCGACGACCTGGTCTCCATGATGGCCGGCGGTGCCGAGCTGGCCTCGCTCGTGCACGAGCTCGAGCGCTCCGAGGCCGGTGCCGACATCGCCGCGGAGATGCAGGTGGAGCAGTGAGCGACCGCGAGCTGCGCGTCGGCGTCGTCGGGCTGGGCTGGATGGGGCAGGTCCACGCCCGCAGCCTGACCCGGCTCGCCCACCACTACCCGGGTCTGGGCCTGCGGCCCCGGCTGGTCGCGGTGGCCGACACCGCGACCGACGAGCGGACCTCCGCCGCGGTGGCGGCGTACGGCTTCGAGGAGCGCACCGACGACTGGCGCGAGCTGGTCGCGCGCGAGGACCTCGACCTGGTCTGCGTCACCGGCCCCAACTTCATCCACCGCGACGTCGGCGTCGCGGTGGCCGCGAGCGGCAAGCACCTGTGGATCGAGAAGCCCGCCGGCCGCAACGCCGCGGAGACCCGCGAGATCGCCGACGCCGTCGTCGCCGCCGGGGTGCAGTCGGCGGCCGGCTTCAACTACCGCAACGCCCCCGCCGTCGAGCGGGCCCGCGCGCTGGTCGCGGCCGGCCGGATCGGCACCGTCGAGCACACCAGCATCCGCTTCCTCGCCGACTACGCCGCGCACCCCGACGGGGCGCTGTCGTGGCGCTTCGCGAACGAGCACGCCGGCAGCGGCGTCCTGGGCGACCTCGTCAGCCACGCCGTCGACCTCGGCCGCTACGTGGTCGGCGAGCCGGCCGAGCTCGTGGTCGATCGAGCGACGTTCATCCCGCAGCGGCCCCAGGCCGTCGCCGGCGCCCGGCACTTCGAGCGCGGCAGCGGCGCGATGGGCGACGTCGAGAACGAGGACTACGTCAGCGCCCTGCTCCGCTTCGCCGACGGCTCGCGCGGGGTGCTCGAGTCCAGCCGCGTCGCGGTGGGGGAGCAGTGCACCTACGGCATCGAGGTGCACGGCACGACCGGTGCCGTCGCCTGGGACTTCCGCCGGATGGGCGAGCTGCGCGTCTGCCTCGACCAGGACTACCAGGACGGCGCCTGGGCCACCGAGCTCATGACGCCGGCGCACGGCGAGCTCGGGGCGTTCCAGCCCGGCACCGGGATCGCGATGAGCTACGACGACCTCAAGGTCATCGAGGCCCACCGCCTGCTGGAGTCGATCCGCACCGGCACGCCGGTGGGCGCCACGATCCACGACGCCCTGGTGGCCGCCGAGATCGTCGAGGCGATGGTCGCGTCGGCCGACGAGCGCCGGTGGGTGACGCTGTGAACGCGTCCGCCGCCCCGCTGCGGGTCGGCGTCATCGGCGCCGGCGCCATGGGCGCCTCCCACGTCCGCACCCTGACGACCGCCGTCCCGGGCGCCGTGGTCACCGAGGTCTTCGACCCCGACACCGAGCGCGCGAGGTCCGTGGTCGGCCCCGGCGGTCGCGCGGCGTCGTCCGCGGAGGACCTGATCGCCTCGGCCGAGGTGGACGCCGTCGTCATCGCCTCCCCGGACCTCACCCACGCCGCGCTCGCCGTCCGGTGCCTCGAGGCCGGGAAGCCGACCCTGTGCGAGAAGCCGCTGGCCCTCACCGCCGCCGAGGCCCGCACGGTCGTCGACGCCGAGGTCGCCGGCGGGCGACGTCTCGTGCAGCTCGGCTTCATGCGCCGCTTCGACCCCGGCTTCGTCGCGCTGCGCGACGCCGTCGTCGACGGCAGCGTCGGCCGGGTGCGGGTCGTGCACGCCGTGCACCGCAACGCCTCGAGCTCCACCAGCACCGACGACGCCGGCCTGGTGACCGGCTCGATGGTCCACGAGCTCGACACGATCCCGTGGCTGCTCGACGACCCGCTGGTGGCGATCCGGGTCGAGTCGCCGGTCACCACCGGCTTCCGCGACCCCCAGCTGGCGACCCTGTGGACCCGCGGCGGGGTGATGGCGACCGTCGAGGTCTTCGTCAACGCCGCGTACGGCTACGACGTCCGGTGCGAGGTCGTCGGCACGGCCGGCTCGGCCTCGTTGGAGCCAACCACGCCGATCCGGCTGCGCTCGGCCGGGGTCGACGGCGTCGCGGTGCGCGACGACTTCGTCGCCCACTTCACCGAGGCCTACCGCCACGAGCTCGGCGCGTGGGTCCGGGCGGCCGCCACGGGTGGTGTCGCGTCGTCCGCGCCGTCGGCGTGGGACGGCTACGTCGCCAACGTCGCGGCCGCGGCCGGCGTCGCCTCCCTCGGCTCCGGCGTCCGCGAGGACGTCACCCCGGGTGAGCGCCCGGCGCTGTACGCCTGACTCCTGCTCGTCCCACCTGCCCCTGCCCCGCCTCGTCCTGGGAAGGACCCCGTCATGCCCTCCTCCGCCCTCCGCATCGCCCTCGTCGGCGCCGGCCGGATCGGTGCCGCGCACGCCGAGACCATCGCCCGGCGGGTGCCCGAGGCCGATCTCGTCGCCGTCGTCGACCCCCGGCCGGGCGCCGCCGACGCGGTGGCCGCACCGCTCGGAGCGCGCGGCGAGACCTCCGTCGAGGCCGTCCTCGCGGCCCCCGACGTCGACGCCGTCGTCGTGGCGGCGTCCTCCTCGGCGCACGCTGAGCTGATCGGCGTCGCGGCCGCCGCCGGCAAGCACGTGTTCAGCGAGAAGCCCGCCGGCATGACCCTCGCCGAGATCGACGGGGCCCGCCGGGCCACCGCGGCGGCCGGCGTGGCGTTCCAGGTCGGTTTCAACCGCCGCTTCGCCCGCGAGTTCGTCGAGGCCCGGACGCTCATCGCCGACGGCCGCCTCGGGGAGGTGCGGCAGCTGCGCTCCCTGACCCGCGACCCCGGGCGCGGGCCGGCCGACCCGGACGCCGTCCCGGAGTGGACGATCTTCACCCAGACCCTGATCCACGACTTCGACACGCTGAACTGGCTCAACCCGGGAGCCCGCGCCGTCGACGTCGTGGCCACCGCGGGCTCGCTGACGGCGCCGGGCCACCCGACGCTGCTCGACCACGCGACGGTCGTCGTCCGCTACGACAACGGCGCGATCGGCACGGCCGAGGCGAGCTTCGCGGCCGTCCACGGCTACGACGTCCGCGGCGAGGTGCTCGGGTCGGAGGGCATGGTGACGATGGGCGACGGCGCCCGCTCGTCGCTGCGGGTGCACGACGGCGCCGGCCGGCGGGCCGCCACGTCGCACAGCGACACCGACCTGCTGGCCGACGCCTACGCGGCGGAGTTCGCCGAGCTGGCGCACGCCGTCGCGGAGGGGCGGGCGCCGTCGGTCGGCGGCGACGACGCCTGGGCGGCGTTCGCGATCGCCCAGGCGTGCATCGACTCGATGACCTCCGGTGGCCGGGTCGCCGTCTCCCAGCCCGGGTCGGGAGCCTGAGATGACCTTCACCCTCGCCGTCTGCTCCGAGATGGTCTTCACCGACCTGCCCGTCGCCGAGCGGGTCCGGCGCATCCACGACCAGGGCTTCGCCGTCGAGATCTGGGACTGGAGCGTCCACGACGCGGACGCGCTCGCCGCCAGCGGCGCCCGGTTCACCTCGATGACCGGCTACCTCCGCGGCGACCTCACCACCGCCGACGGCGCCGACGAGCTGCTCCGCACCGCGGAGGCGTCGCTGCCCTTCGCCCGGGCGATCGCCTGCCCGTCGCTCAACCTGCACGGCACCGGTCTCGGCCCCGGTGGGCTGCCGGTCCGCCCGGTCGAGCTGGTGACCGGCGAGATGTGGCTGGCCGCCGTCCGCACCCTCGAGCGGGTCGCCGCCCTCGGCGAGGAGCACGGCGTCACCTTCGTGCTCGAGAACCTCAACACCGAGGTCGACCACCCCGGGACGCCGTTCGCGCGAGCCGCCGACACCCTCGCCCTCGTGCGCGCCGTCGGCAGCGACCACCTCCGGATGAACCTGGACCTCTACCACGCCCAGATCGGCGAGGGGAACCTCGTCGAGCTGGTGCGCCGGGCCGCGCCGTACCTCGGCGAGGTGCAGGTGGCCGACGTCCCCGGCCGCTGCGAGCCGGGCACCGGCGAGGTCCGGTGGCCCGTCGTCGCCCGCGCCCTCGCCGAGGCCGGCTACGACGGCGTCGTCGCGATGGAGGCCTTTGCCTCGACCGAGGGCACCGCCGGCAGCGACCTCGCCCTCGAGAGGTTCCGCGAAGCGTTCACGCTGTGACCCTGGCACTGATCGCCGTCACGGCCTGAGCCTCCCGGACCTGTCCGGGCGCGCCGGTGGCCCCGCCGTGGGCGGGGTGCGGGGCGGGGTGGTCAGGGTTCGGCCGGCTCGGCTGGTGGTGGGTCGAGTGGGGTGGTGCCGTGGTGGTCGCGTCGGTAGGCGAGGCCCGACGGCGCGGTCCAGCGGTAGGTGCCCGGTGTGGTCATCGTGTACGTCCACGGGCTGTGGGTCTTGGCGCGGTGGTGTCGTCGGCACAGGGGGGCGAGGTTGTCGCTGCTGGTGGTGCCGCCGGTTGAGTACGGGGTGATGTGGTCGAGGTCGCAGCGGCTGGCGGGTCGGCGGCAGTGTGGAAAGACGCAGGTGAGGTCGCGCAGCTCGACCTGTTCGCGGAGCCGGTCGGGTGCTTCGTAGGCCTCGACGTGGACGTGCTGCTCGAGGTCGATGACGGGCTTGATGGTGACCTTCGCGGCGGCACCGCACCAGGTGCGGATGGTCTCCACGGTGACCGGACTCCGGGTGGTCGCGCAGCGCCCAAGGTCCGGACTGTCGTGGTGGACGTGCACGACGAGGTCACGGGTGGGTCGCGTGACGAGGTCGAGGGGCTGCTCGCCGCGGGCGAGGTCGCCGAGGGCGATCGAGCGGCGGACGTCGAGGGGCTCCTCGCACCCGGCGTCGGTGAGCCTCGAAGTTCCCGTCTGGAGGGCGTCCTCAAGATTCATCGCGTCGGGAACCGACAGGAGGGCGTCGAGACGGACGTGACCCTGGAGGGTGGCGTGGGTGAGGTCGAGCCAGGCGTGCCGTTCGTCGGCGGGCGGAGCGACGTCCTGGGGTGCGTGGCGGGCGAGGGCCTCGGTGACGAGGCGGTCGAGCTGGGTGAAGGTGATCGAGGAGACGGCCTGGGCGAGTCGGGCGTCGACGTACGCCGCGCCGTCGACGGGCAGGCGCATCGTCGACTCGACGATCCGACCGGCCTTCCAGACGGGGAGCCGGCCGTCGAGGACCGCTGCCCAGAGCCGGGGAAGCCGGTAGCGGAGTTCGAGGGCCCGGCCGAGGTAGCCCAGCCCGGCGTCGGTGCTCATGCCCATCGCGGCGGCGAGGTCGTAGGCGGCGAACTCCTCGATGACCGGGCAGCCGACGCCACCCAGCGGGAGCGGGCGTTCGCCGAAGGTGACGGTGTGGGGGTCGTCGTCGGTGGTGTGCTCGAGGGCCCAGTCGAGGACCGCGACCAGGGTCGCGACCTCGGCCCGGCGGGTCGCGGCCTGGTGGGTGCGCACCGCCGCCAGCGCCGGGTCGGCGGTCCGGGTGGCGGTGGCTGAGGGCATGGCTCCATTCTAGTCTGATCGGCAGACATTCGCCAGTGTGTTCGATTCAGTTGTGGACGGCCTCCTCGACTCCGCGTAGCTGGCTCAACCCCCACGTGGCCGAGGGCGACGAGCTCCGCGTCGTCGCGGTCGGCTCTCATCCCGGCCTCAGCGCGGGCACCTAGGGTGGGGGCCGTGACAGCCGAACCAGCGCCGGACTTCGCCTTCGTGCCGGACCTGCGCCGCTTCCTGCTCGAGCACAAGTTCGGGATGGACGAGGTGGTCACCAAGCTCTCGATCCTGCGCGACGAGTTCGCGCACCTGCACGACGAGAACCCCATCGAGCACGTCCGGTCGCGGCTCAAGAGCCCGGAGAGCCTGCGCGAGAAGATGGTGCGCAAGGGCATCGCCGTCGACGGGTCGGCCTCGTGGGAGGAGATCCGGGCGACGGTGTGCGACGTCGCCGGTGTGAGGGTGGTCTGCTCGTTCGTCTCGGACGTCGTGCGCGTCTTCGAGCTCCTCGCCCGGCAGGTCGACATCGAGGTGGTCGAGGTCCGCGACTACATCTCGCGGCCCAAGGCCAACGGCTACCGCAGCCTGCACGCGATCGTGCGGGTGCCGGTCTTCCTGTCCGAGGGCCCGGTGCCGGTGCCGGTGGAGGTGCAGTTCCGCACCATCGCGATGGACTTCTGGGCCAGCCTGGAGCACAAGATCTACTACAAGTACGACAGCGAGGTGCCCGCCGACCTGCTCGCCGGGCTGCGCGAGGCGGCCGACAACGCCGCCGGGCTCGACACCACCATGGAGCGGCTGCGCCAGGAGATCCGCGGCCTCGAGGACCTGCCGACCGACGTCGTCGCTGGCCTGCGCCGGGGCTCGGGACCGGACGCGTCGTTCGTGGAGTCGCTGCGCCGCCTCGACGGCTGACCCGGAGGGGTGGGGGCCGAGCCCCTACGGTCGTCGTCGTGGACACCCCGGCCGCCGCGTTCGCCCTCGCCTCGGTGCTGCACGCCGGTTTCCAGGTCACTGTGACCACGCTGGTCTACCCGGCGCTGGCGTCGCGAGGTGCCGAGGACTGGCAGGTGGCGCACGACCGGCACAGCCGGGCGATCGTGCCCCTCGTGGCCGTCGTGTACGTCGCGCTGCTGGCCACCGGTGCGTTCCTGCTGGCGTCCGGGCCGGACGCCGTCGCCTGGCTCGGGCTGGGCGGCGCCGCCTCCGCCCTCGCCGTCACCGCGACGCTCGCGGCGCCGACCCACGGCCGGCTGACGGACCGCGACGAGGCACTGGTGGCCCGGCTGCTCGTCGTCGATCGCTGGCGCTGTGCGGCTGCCGTGCTCGGTGCGGTGGCCTCCGTGGCGGCCCTGGCCGGCTGAGTCAGCCCAGCAGCCGCAGCGCCGGCTCCTGCTCGACCAGCCACGGGCTGAGCGCCCACGGCGCCCGCTCGACGACGGAGAGCACGTCGGCGACGTCGACCCAGCGGTGCTCCATCACCTCGTCGGGGTTCGAGACCGGTGCGGGGGAGGCGGTGCGGGCGCTGAAGACCGGGCAGATCTCGTTCTCGACGACGCCGGCGGCGTCGATCGCGTGGTAGCGGAAGTCGGGCAGCAGCGGCTCGATGTCGCTCACCTCGATGCCGAGCTCGTGCTGCGCGTGGCGGCGCACGGCGTCCTCGAAGGACTCGCCGGGTCGCGGGTGCCCGCAGAACGAGTTCGTCCAGACCCCGGGCCAGGTGCGCTTGCCCAGCGCCCGGCGGGTGACGAGCACCCGGCCGGCGTCGTCGCGGAGGTGGCAGGAGAACGCGAGGTGGAGCGGGGTGCTCGTGGTGTGCACGGTGGCCCGCGGCGCGGTTCCGATCGCCTTCCCGGACTCGTCGAGGAGCACGACGAGGTCGTCGGTGGTGGTGGGGGAGGTGGTCACCAGACCAGCCTCGCACCCTCACGTACGGGTGTGCCCCGCCGGAGGGGTGAGACGGTAGGAAGTGGCCTGGGAGGTCACACGTGGCGAGCACCGGATCGGCTGGAGGCACGATGACGCGCGCGCCCGTGCTGCCGAGCCTCGCCGCCGCCGCCCACGGCGGCCCCGCGCTGGCGGTGACGGTCGTGGCCGCGCTGCTCGGCGTCGCCGCCGACCTCCCCGCCTCCTCGGTCGCGCTCGTGACCGCGGCCGTGCTCGCGGGCCAGCTCACCATCGGCTGGGGCAACGACCTCGTCGACACCCGCCGCGACCAGGACGTCGGACGCAGCGACAAGCCGCTCGCGACCGGCGCGCTGTCGCCACGCCTCGTCCTGGGCTGCCTGGCCGGCGCCGCGGTGGCCTGCGTCGGGCTGTCGGTCGCCGTGGGCGGGCGCAGCGCGCTGGTGCACCTCGGTCTCGTGGTCGCCATGGGCCACGCCTACAACCTCGGGCTCAAGGCGACCGCCTGGTCGTGGCTGCCGTACGCCCTCGCCTTCGGCAGCCTGCCCGCCGTCGTCTCGCTCGCGGAGGGTCGCTGGCCCGACTGGTGGCTGCTGGCCACCGGCGCGCTGCTCGGGGTCGGCGCGCACCTGCTCAACGCCCTCCCGGACCTCGCCGACGACGTCCGCACCGGCGTCCGGGGGCTGCCGCACCGGCTCGGGGCCACCGGGTCGCGGGTGCTCGCCGCTGGCCTGCTCACCCTGGGGTCCGTGCTCGCCGTCGTCGGCCCGGGCGGGGAGCCGCCGCTCTGGGCCTGGCTGGTGCTGGTGCTGGTCGGCGGGCTGGCGGTCGCCTCGGTCCTCGGCCGCGGCCGGCTGCCGTTCCAGGCGGCGATGGCGATCGCGCTCGTCGACGTCGTCCTGCTGGTGGCCCGATGAGCGACCTGACGATCGTCGGGGCCGGACCCGCCGGCGCCGCGACCGCCCTCGGCGCGCTCAGCGTCGAGCCGCGGCTGCGGGTGACGCTCCTGGACCGCGCCGACTTCCCGCGCGACAAGGCGTGCGGCGACGGGATCGCCCCGCACGTGCTCGACCTGCTCGCCGAGGTCGGCGTCACCGGCCTGCTCGACGACCGGACGCCGGTCGACCGGCTGCGGCTGTCCAGCCGCGGGCAGCTCGTCGAGCGCACCATGGCCCGGCCGGCCTGGGTCGTCCCGCGCGCGGTCCTCGACGCCCGGCTGGTCGCGGCGGCCCAGTCCGCCGGCGCCCGGCTCGTGCGGCAGCGGGTGCGCTCGCTCGAGGACGTCGGGCACGCCGCCGTGGTGGTCGGCGCCGACGGCGCCCGCTCCGTGCTGCGTCGCGCCCTCGGGCGGCCGGAGGGCCCGACCGCGCTCGCGCTGCGCGGCTACGCCCCGACGCCGCCGGGACGACGGGGCGCCCAGGTGATCGTGTTCGGGACCGAGCGGCAGCCGGCCTACGCCTGGTCCTTCGACCGCGGCGACGGCCTGGCCAACGTCGGGTACGGCGAGCTGCTCACCGACCGCCCGCCGCCGACGCGCCACCTCCTGCTCGAGCAGCTCGAGGCCCTGCTGCCCGGCAGCACCGCGGGCGGCACCGGCTGGACCGGCCACCACCTGCCGCTGTCGACCGCGCGCTGGCAGGTGCCCGACGGGCGGGTGCTGCTCGTCGGCGATGCCGCGGGGCTGGTGAACCCGCTCAGCGGCGAGGGCATCTACTACGCCGTCGCCACCGGGCTGGCCGCCGGGCGGGCCGCCGCCGAGGCGATCGCGCTCGGCCGTCCCACCACCGCCGGGCGCCGCTACCGCAGCGCCACCCGCCCGCTGCTGTCGCGGCACCTGCGCCACACCGCGCTCGCCTCGCGGCTCACCCGCGGCGGGCCGGTGCTCGAGGCCGGGCTCCGCGCCGCCGGCCGCGACCAGCGGGTCTTCGACGACCTCGTCGAGCTCGCCCTCGCGAGCGGACGACTCACCCCCGCCCTCCTGCGCGGCCTGGCCCACGGCCTGGCCCGCGGCGTCCTGCCCGCCCCCCGACCCGTCCCCGTCCCCTGAGGAGAACCGACATGCGCGTGCTGAGCGTCCGTGGTGTCCTGCCCGACCACCGCTACCGCCAAGAGGAGATCACCGACTCCTTCGTGGATCGGATGACGACCGGGAAGGTCGACCGCAAGGTGGTCGAGCGGTTCCACCGCAACGCCTGCGTCGAGACCCGCCACACCGCGCTGCCGCTCGAGGCCTACGCCGGTCTCGACGACTTCGGCGCCTCCAACGACGCCTTCATCGAGGCCGCCGTGGCGCTCGGGTCACGCGCCGTCGTCGACGCGCTCAAGGCGGTCGGCCTCACGCCCCAGGACGTCGACTACATCGTCTCGGCCACCGTCACCGGCCTGGCCGTCCCGTCGCTCGAGGCCCGGGTCGCCGCCGAGATCGGGCTGCGGCCCGACGTGGTGCGGGTGCCGCTGGTCGGGCTCGGCTGCGTCGCCGGGGCGGCGGGCGTGGCCCGGCTGCACGACTACCTCCTGGGGCACCCGGACGCCGTCGCGGTGCTGATGTCGGTCGAGCTCTGCTCGCTGACCCTGCAGCGCGACGACCTGTCGGTGCCCAACCTGGTCGCCAGCGGCCTCTTCGGCGACGGCGCCGCCGCCGTCGTCGCGGCCGGCTCGCGCCGGGCGCGCGACCTCGTCGACGCCGCGGCCGGCGTCCAGCCCGAGGTGCTCGACAGCCGCAGCCGGCTCTACCCCGACTCGGAGCGCACGATGGGCTGGGACGTCGGCGCCGGCGGCCTCAAGATCGTCCTCGACAGCTCCGTGCCCGACCTCGTGCGCCAGTACGTCGGCGAGGACGTCGAGGCGTTCCTCGCCGACCACGGGCTGACCCGCGCCGACGTCGGCTGGTACGTCGCGCACCCCGGCGGCCCGAAGGTGCTCGAGGCGATGCAGGAGGCCCTCGGCGTCGAGCGGCACGCCCTCGGCGTCACCTGGGACTCGCTGGCCCGGATCGGGAACCTCTCCTCGGCGTCGGTGCTGCACGTGCTGGCCGACACCCTCAGCGACCGCCCGCCGGCCCCCGGGTCGTACGGGCTGATGCTCGCCATGGGGCCGGGGTTCTGCTCCGAGCTGGTGCTGCTGCGCGCCCCCGGGGAGACGGAGCGTTGAGCAGCGAGGTCTGGTTCACCGTCCTGGTGCTCCTGGTCGGGGTGGAGCGGCTCGCCGAGCTCGTCGTCTCGAAGCGGAACGCCGCGTGGTCCTTCGAGCGCGGCGGCGTCGAGACGGGGCTGGGTCACTTCCCGGCGATGGTCGTGCTGCACACCGGCCTGCTGGTCGGCGCCCTCGCCGAGGTGTGGCTGCTGCGGCCCGAGCCGCCGTCGGTGCTGGCGTGGTCGATGCTCGCCCTCGTGGTCGCGAGCCAGGCGCTGCGCTGGTGGTGCATCGCGACGCTCGGCCCGCGCTGGAACACCCGCGTCATCGTCGTCCCCGGCCTGGCCCCGGTCGCGGCCGGGCCGTACCGCTGGCTCTCGCACCCCAACTACGTCGCCGTCGTCGTCGAGGGCGTCGCGCTGCCGCTGGTCGGGGGCGCGTGGTTCACCGCGATCGTCTTCACGCTGCTGAACGCGGCCCTGCTCCGGGTGCGGATCCGCGTCGAGAACCAGGCCCTCGCCGGGCTCGCGGCATGACCGGCGCCCCGGACGTCGATCTGGTCGTGGCCGGCGGCGGGCCGGCCGGGCTCGCGACCGCGCTGCACGCCGTCCGGGCCGGGCTGTCGGTGCGGGTCGTCGAGCCGCGCCCGGCCGTGATCGACAAGGCGTGCGGGGAGGGCCTGATGCCCGGTGCCCTCGCGGCGCTGGCCGGGCTCGGGGTCGACCCGTCCGGGCACCCGCTGCACGGCATCGCCTACCGCGCCGGCGGCCGGTGGGCGGCCGCGGACTTCGCGGCCGGGCCGGGGCGGGGCGTGCGGCGCACCGTCCTGCACGCCGGCCTGCGCGACGCCGTCGACCGGGCCGGGGTGGAGGTCGTCGCCGACCGGGTGCGCTCGGTCGCGCAGGACGCCGACGGCGTCCGGGTCCGGCTCGCCGGCGGCGAGGCGCTGCGGGCGCGCTACCTCGTGGCGGCCGACGGGCTGCACTCCCCGCTGCGCCGCTCGCTCGGGCTCGACGTCACCGCCCGCCGCCGGGCCCGCTACGGCCTGCGCCAGCACCACGCCCTGGCCCCCTGGACCTCGCACGTCGAGGTGCACTGGGCCGCGGACGCCGAGGTCTACGTGACGCCGGTGGCCGGCGACCTCGTCGGCGTCGCCGTGCTGTCGTCGTCGCGCCGCACCTACGACGAGCACCTCGCCGCCTTCCCGGCGCTGCGCGAGCGGCTGGCCGCCACGACGCCCGCGAACGACGTCCGCGGGGCCGGGCCGCTACGCCAGGAGGCGCGTCGCCGGGTCGCCGGCCGGGTGCTGCTCGTCGGGGACGCCGCGGGCTACGTCGACGCGCTCACCGGCGAGGGGGTCTCGCTCGCCCTCGGCCAGGCCGCCGCGGTGGTCACCGCGATCGGGGCCGACGACCCGCAGTCCTACGAGCAGGCCTGGACGTCGCTGACCCGGCGCTACCGCTGGCTGACCGGCGGGCTGGTCGCCGCGACCGCGCTGCGCCCGGTGCGGCGCGCGGTCGTGCCGGCGGCGTCGGCGCTGCCCTCGGTGTTCTCGCTCGCCGTGAACGCGCTCGCGCGCCCGGTCGGCGGCTGACTCCTTCCGGCCCCGGTGGCGCGGGTGGTCTCCGGTGGTCGAGCCGAGTCGAGACCTGGCGCGGGTGGTCTCGACTCGCGGTGACTTCGTCCCCGCGGCTCGACCAGCGGTGGGCCCCGGCGGGCCCCGGTGGGTCCGGTGGGTCCCGGTGGGTCCCGGTGGGTCCCGATGGTCGAGCCGGTGAGCGTCAGCGAGCCGAGTCGAGACCTGGCGCGGGTGGTCTCGACTCGCGGTGACTTCGTCCCCGCGGCTCGACCAGCGGTGGGCGCGGGCGGGTCCCGGTGGGTCCCGGTGGGTCCCGGTGGGTCCCGGTGGGTCCCGGTGGTCGAGCCGGTGAGCGTCAGCGAGCCGAGTCGAGACCTGGCGCGGGTGGTCTCGACTCGCGGTGACTTCGTCCCCGCGGCTCGACCAGCGGTGGGCCCCGGCGGGTCCCGGTGGGTCCCGGTGGGTCCCGGTGGGTCCCGGTGGGTCCCGGTGGGTCCCGGTGGTCGAGCCGGTGAGCGTCAGCGAGCCGAGTCGAGACCTGGCGCGGGTGGTCTCGACTCGCGGTGACTTCGTCCCCGCGGCTCGACCAGCGGGGTGGGTCCCGGTGCGTCCCGGTGGGCCCCCAGTGGGTCCCGGTGGTCGAGCCGGTGAGCGTCAGCGAGCCGAGTCGAGACCTGACGGCGGGTGGTCTCGACTCGCGGTGACTTCGTCCCCGCGGCTCGACCAGCGGTGGGTCCCGGTGGGTCCCGGTGGTCGAGCCGGTGAGCGTCAGCGAGCCGAGTCGAGACCTGGCGCGGGTGGTCTCGACTCGCGGTGACGTCGTCCCCGCGGCTCGACCAGCGGGGTGGGCGTCAGCCGTCGGAGCCGCCGGCGACCTCGTAGCCCCACACCTCGCTGTGGGTGGAGACTGGGCGCGGGGCGTCACCGCCGGCCCGCTCGGTGGCCGAGCGGTGCCCCTCGGTGAAGCCCGGGGAGCTTACCCAGGCCTGGAACGACTCCTCGCCGCGCCAGCGGGTGATCACCAGCCACTGCTCGCGCCCGTCGGTGGGCCGGAGCAGCTCGAAGCCCTCGAAGCCGTCGGCCCCGTCGACGGCGCCGGCGCGGGCGGCGAAGCGGTGGGCGAGCTCGTCGCCGGAGCCGGCGGGGACGGTGATGGCGTTGATCTTGATCGTGGTCACCGCCCCAGCCTGCCAAAGGCCTGCGCACGCGGTTTCGTGAGCGTCGTTTCGTGCCCGGCGACCGACGGGCGCCGCCGTCCTTGTGCTGCTCGACGAACACGCCGGGGGTGCTGCCTCCCTAGCGTGACGGCATGAGCGCACTCGTGGACGTGGAGACCTGGATCGCCGAGCAGCTGCCGCTGCTGATCGAGAAGTACGACGTGCCCGGTGCCGCCGTCGCGGTGCTGGCCGAGGGTCGGGTCGCCGAGCACGCCGCCGGCGTCCTGAGCCGGGCGACCGGCGTCGAGACGACCGTCGACTCGGTCTTCCAGATCGGCTCCGTCACCAAGGTGTGGACGGCCTCGCTCGTCCTCCAGCTGGTCGACGAGGGGCTGCTCGACCTCGAGGTGCCGATCCGCACCTACCTGCCGGAGTTCCGGATCGCCGACGAGGCGGCCGCGGAGAAGATCACCACCCGCCAGCTGCTCAAGCACACCGCGGGTTTCGAGGGCGACATCTTCGTCGACACCGGCGTCGGCGACGACTGCGTGGAGAAGTACCTCGCGGTGCTGCACGAGGTGCCCCAGCTGTTCCGGCCCGACGAGCTGTTCTCCTACAACAACGCGGGGTACTGCGTGCTCGGCCGCCTGGTGGAGGTGCTGCGCGGCAAGTCCTACGACCAGTGCCTGCGCGACCACCTCATCACCCCGCTGGGCCTGACCCACGCCGCGACCGACGCCTACCAGGCGATCCTGCACCGGGCGGCCGTCGGCCACCTCCAGCCCGAGCCCGGCGTCCCGTGCGAGCCGGCCCCGGTCTGGGCGCTGACCCGGTCGAACATCCCCGCCGGCTCGATGCTCGCGATGACGCCGCGCGACCTGCTCGGCTTCGCCCGCCTGCACCTCGACGGCGGCGTGGCCCCCGACGGCACCCGGCTCCTGGAGGCCGCGACGGTCACCGCGATGCAGCAGCCGCAGGTCGCGCTGCCGCACCTCGGGCTGATGGGCACCCACTGGGGCCTCGGCTGGGAGCTCTTCGCGACACCCGACGCGATGCTCGTCGGCCACGACGGCAACACCATCGGCCAGGCCGCCTTCCTGCGCATGGTCCCCGAGCGCGGGGTCGCGATCGCGCTGCTCACCAACGGCGGCGACGCCTTCTCGCTCTACCGCGACCTCTACTGCCACCTGCTGGCCGAGCTCGCCGACGTGCGGCTGCCGGAGATGCCGGCGCCCCCGACCGCACCCGAGCCGATCGACGCCGCCCGGTACGTCGGCCGCTACTCCGCGGAGGTCTTCGACATCGACATCACCCAGGACGCCGACCGCCGGATCTGGATGGACCTCGTGCCGAGCGGGGTGGCCGAGGAGCTCGGCGAGAAGCCCGAGCGCAAGGAGCTCGTCGCCTTCGGCGACGACAGCCTGATCCCGGTCGAGGCCGACCGCGGCATGTTCATGCCGCACGTGTTCGTCGGCGACGACGGCGACGGCCGCGCCCTGTACCTCCACGTCGGCCGGGCCGTCCGCCGCGCCGGCGCCTGAGCCCCGGCACCTCCCGCCCGCACCATCCAGCCCCGCCCCCCCGCCAGCCCCGCACCCCCGCCAGCTCCGCACCCGCCCGCGACCAGAGGACCGTCCATGAAGCTGACCACCGCCGCCCTCGGCCTGTGTGTCACGTCCGCCCTCCTCGCCGGCTGCGGCGGTGGGAGCAGCTCGGGCCCGTCGTCGGGCGGCGGCGAGGTCGTCGACGGTGGCACCTTCACGATGTCCACCTCGGCCGACCCCGGCAACCTCGACCCGCAGATGGGGGCCGGCAGCGCGCTGTTCGCGGTCACCCAGCTCGCCTACGACCCGCTCCTCAGCGTCGACGAGGAGTCGGGCGAGATCCGGTCGGGCCTGGCGACCGAGTGGTCGGCCGAGGGGACGGCGGTCGAGCTCACCCTGGCCGAGGGCATCACCTGCGCCGACGGCACGGAGCTGACGCCGAGCGTCGTCGCCGACAACGTCAACTACGTGGCCGACCCGGCCAACCAGAGCCCGCTGCTCGGCACCTTCCTGCCGGTCGGGACCGAGGCCACCGGCGACGACGCCGCCGGCACCGTGAGCCTGACGCTCGCCGCGCCGGCGCCGTTCGTGCTCAACGGCCTCGCCAGCCTGCCGATGGTCTGCCCGGACGGGCTGGAGGACCGGGCGTCGCTCGCGCAGGCCACCAGCGGCACCGGTCCCTACGAGCTGACCGAGGCCGCGCCCGGCGACAGCTACACCTACCAGATCCGCGAGGGCTACACGTGGGGCCCGGACGGCGCCGCGACCGACGTCGAGGGCATGCCCGACACGATCGTCGTCAAGGTCGTCGAGAACGAGACGACGGCGGCCAACCTGCTGCTCTCGGGCGAGATCAACGCGGCCCAGGTCGCGGGTCCGGACGCCCAGCGCCTCCAGGGCGCGGGTCTGTTCGTCGCCGAGACGCCCGCCCTCACCGGGGAGCAGTGGTACAACCAGGCCGAGGGCCGCCCGACCGACGACCCGCGGGTCCGGATGGCGCTGACCCAGGCCCTCGACCTCCCCGAGCTGCAGAAGGTGCTGACCTCCGGCACCGGCGCCCCGCCCACCACCCTGGCCGCGGTCGCCCCCACCACGTGTCCCGGCGACTCGGCCACCGACTCGCTCCCGGCGCACGACCCGGACGCCGCCGCAGCCCTGCTCGACGAGGCCGGCTGGACGCTCGGCGACGACGGCACCCGCAGCAAGGACGGCACCCCGCTCGACCTGGTCCTCATCTACCAGGGCAACTCCGGCACCGGGGGCGCGGCGGCCGCCGAGCTCGCCGTGCAGCGGTGGGACGAGGTCGGCGTCCAGGCCACGGCCACCAGCCAGAACGAGACCACCCTGACCGACACCATCTTCTCCGGCGGTGACTGGGACGTCGCCTGGGTGGCGCTCAACGTCAACGCGCCGGACCAGCTCGTGCCGTTCCTCTCCGGTGCCGCGGCCCCCGACGGCACCAACTTCGCCGGGATCGACAACGCCGACTACGAGGCGGCGGTCCAGGAGGCCTCGGCCGTGCAGGGCACCGAGGGGTGCGCCACCTGGCTCGAGGCGGAGTCGCAGCTGATCGCGAACGCCGACATCGTGCCGTTCGCCAACAACGTCGTCCGGACCTACGGCAACGGCGCGGAGTTCGAGACGCCGGGCAACCTGGTGCCCACCAGCATCCGGATGACGGCGAAGTAGCCGCGACGATGACGACCACGGCGAGCTCGGTCGCCGGCACGACGACGGCCCGCGAGGTGTCCGGCGCGAAGCCCCCGACCGTGGGCAGGGTCTCGGCCCTGACGACCCACCGCTGGGTGCGCTTCGGCCTGCGGCGGCTCGGGCGGCTGGTCGCCTCCCTCGCGGTGCTGGTGACGGCGTCGTTCCTGATGATCCACCTCATCCCCGGCGACCCGGTGCGCGGCGCGCTCGGCCCGACGGCGCCCGCCGCGCTGGTCGAGGCCCGGCGCGAGTCGCTCGGTCTCAACGACCCCCTGCTGGTGCAGTACTGGGACTACCTGCGGGGCCTGTTCACCGGTGACCTCGGGACGTCGCTGACCTCCCAGCTCCCGGTCGCCGACGTCGTGTCGCAGCGGCTGCCCGCGACCCTCACCCTGGCGCTGCTCGGGTTCCTTGTCGCGGTCGCCCTCGCGGTGCCGCTCGGCGTGGTGATGGGCGTGGTCACCCGGCGTGGCCGCGGTCGGCGCACCGAGCTGGCCTTCACCACGACCAGCGTCGTCGTCGGCACCGTGCCGGACTTCCTGATCGGCGTCGGTCTCGTCTACGTCTTCGGGGTCAACCTGGGGTGGCTCCCCGTGGCCGGCAACGCGAGTCCGGACGCCTACGTGCTGCCGGTCGTCGCCCTGGCGCTCGGCCCGGCCGTCATCCTGGCCCGGATCATCCGGGTGGAGATGGTCGCGGTGCTCGAGGCCGACTTCGTGCGCACGGCGCGCGCCAAGCGGCTCCCCGCGCGCACCATCTACCTCGGCCACGCCCTGCCCAACGCCCTCACCGCCGCGCTGACCATCTGCGGCCTGCTGCTGGGGTCGCTCGTCGCGGGCACCGTGCTGGTCGAGAACGTCTTCGCCTGGCCGGGCCTGGGCCGGACCATCGTCTCCTCGATCCTGAGCAAGGACTACCCGGTCGTGCAGGCCATCGTGCTCGTCTACGGCGTCGGCGTGCTCCTGGCGAACACCGCGGTCGACGTCGTGCTGGCCCTGCTCGACCCGCGCTCGATGATCGTGGAGGACTGACGTGGCTCGCCGCTGGCTCGCCGTGCTCCGGACGCCGCTCGGGCTGACCACCGGGCTGCTCGTCACCGCCGTGCTGCTCCTGGCGGTCGTGGCCCCGATCCTCTGGTCCGACCGCGCCGAGGCCGTCGACACCGACCACATCCTCGCCGCACCCTCCGGCGAGCACTGGGCCGGCACCGACTCCCTCGGCCGCGACATCTTCTTCCGCGCCCTCGTCGCGAGCCGGCTCTCCCTCGAGCTGGCCCTGGTCGCGACGGTGGTCGGCGTCGTCGCCGGGCTGCTCCTCGGCGCGGCACCCCTGATGCTCGGACGCCGGCTCGGCCGGCTCGTCACCGCCGGGGTCAACATCGCCGTCGCCTTCCCGGGGCTGCTCCTCGCGCTGTTCTTCGCGGTCGTCTTCGGGGTCGGCGCGACCGGCGCCGTGCTCGCGATCGGCCTGGCCGGGGCGCCGTCGTTCGCGCGCCTGGTCCACACCCTCGTCGCGGGCGTCGCCTCGTTGGACTACGTCTCGGCCGCCCGGGTCGCCGGCGTCGGGCGGTTCCGGGTGCTGCTGCGCCACGTGCTCCCCAACATCGCCGAGCCGCTGGTCGTCAACGCCACGATCTCGGCCGGCGGTGCGCTGCTGGCCTTCGCCGGGCTGTCCTTCCTCGGCCTCGGCGTCCAGGCGCCCGCCTACGACTGGGGCCGGCTGCTGTTCGAGGGCGTCGGGATGATCTACGTCAACCCCGCTGCGGCCCTCGCCCCCGGCCTGGCGGTCCTGCTCGCCGGCCTGGCCTTCAACCTCTTCGGCGAGGCCGTCGCCAAGGGCCTCGGCGTCACCACCGTCGGCGGGATCCGGATGCCGGCCGTGACGCCCTCGCGGCCCGGCTCGGGGTCGCGCTCGGAGGCGGCCAGGGGCGAGCACCTCGCGATGGCGCCCTCGGACCTCGTGCTCGACGTGCGCGACCTCCGGGTCTCGTTCCCCGGGCCCACCGGCCCGATCCGGCCCGTGCGGGGCGTGACCTTCTCGGTGCGCCACGGCGAGGCGCTCGGCGTCGTCGGGGAGTCGGGGTCCGGCAAGTCCCTCACCGCGCTCGCGGTCGCCCGGCTCATCGAGGAGCCGGGCCGGGTCGAGGCGAGCCGGATGGAGTTCCGGGGCGCCGACCTGCGCGACGGCGCGAGCGCCCACCGGCACCTGCTCGGCACCTCGATGGCCATGGTGTTCCAGGACCCGATGACCTCGTTCAACCCGACCCGGCGGATCGGCGGGCAGCTGGCCGAGGTCGCCGTCCACCACCAGGGGATGACGCGCAAGCAGGCGCTCGCCCGGGCCGTCGAGCGGCTGGACGCCGTCCGGGTGCCGGAACCCGGACGGCGCGCGACGCAGTACCCGCACGAGTTCTCCGGCGGCATGCGCCAGCGCGCGATGATCGGCATGGGCGTCATGGGCACGCCGTCGCTGATCATCGCCGACGAGCCGACGACCGCGCTCGACGTCACCGTGCAGCAGCAGGTCCTCGACCTGCTCCAGTCCATCCGCGACGAGGACGACGTCGCCCTGGTGCTCATCAGCCACGACGTGACGGTGGTCGGCGAGGTGTGCGACCGGGTGCTGGTGATGTACGCCGGCCGGATCGTCGAGGACCTCCCGGCCGACCGGCTCGACGGCGGTGCCCGGCACCCCTACACGCGGGCGCTCGTCGCCGCCGTCCCGGACATGGACACCGACCTCGACCAGCCGCTGGCCGTCGTGCCGGGGCGCCCGGTCGACCCGGCCGACGTCCCGCCCGGGTGCGCGTTCGCCGCGCGCTGCCCGCTCGCCGACGCCCGCTGCCGCGCCGAGGACCCGCCCCTGGAGCCGGCCGCCGACGGCAGCCAGGTCGCCTGCTGGCACGCCGGGGAGCCGCTCGGGCTGGACGAGGCCACCGGCGTCCTGGTGGAGGTGGAGGGGCCGTGAGCGACCTGGTCTTCGACGACGTCACCGTGCGCTACGGCACGGCGCGGCGCCCGTTCACCGCCGTCGACGGCGTCAGCCTGGTCGTGCCCGAGGGCCAGGTGGTCGGCCTGGTCGGCGAGTCGGGCTCCGGCAAGTCGACGCTGGCCCGGGCGGCGGTCGGCCTCGCCCCGGTGCACTCCGGGTCGATCCTGCTCGACGGCCGGCCGCTGCCGCGCACGGGGCGCGAGCGGCCGCTGCAGATGGTCTTCCAGGACCCGTTCTCCTCCCTCGACCCCCGGATGACCATCGGCGAGAGCATCACCGAGGCGCTGCCCCGCGGCCTCGCGCGCGCCGAGCGGCGCGCGGAGGTTGCGCGGCTGCTGGCCCTCGTGCACCTCGACCCGGACGCCGCCCGCACCCTGCCCGGCCGGCTCTCCGGCGGGCAGCGCCAGCGGGTCGCGCTGGCCCGGGCCCTGGCCGGACGGCCGGAGGTGGTGATCGCCGACGAGATCACCTCGGCCCTCGACGTGTCGATCCAGGGCGCCGTGCTCAACCTGGTGCGCGAGCTGCAGCGCGAGCTGGGTCTCTCGATGCTCTTCATCTCCCACAACCTCGCCGTGGTGCGCTACGTCGCCAGCCACGTCGCGGTGATGTACCAGGGACGCATCGTCGAGCAGGGCCCCGTCTCGGAGGTCCTCGTCGACCCCCGCCACGACTACACCCGCGAGCTCCTGGCCGCCGTGCCGGGCGCTCGTGGCACCACCCCCGTCAGGGCGGGCGCACCGGGCACCCCGGGCACCCCCGCCGCCCTCGCGAAACCCAGGAGCACCTCGTGACCCGCAGGATGCGCATCGACGACCTGACCGCCCTCGCGGTCCCCTCGCAGCCGGCCCTGTCCCCGGACGGCGCCCGGCTGGCCTACGTGCTCCGGACGCTGGACGCCGAGGCCGACCGGGCCGTCGACCGGCTCTGGGTCGTCGGCACCGACGGCGGCGTCCCGCGGCCCCTGACCAGCGGGGTCGGCGACACCGCCCCGCGCTGGGCCCCGGACGGGTCGAGGATCGCCTTCCTGCGCGAGCACGACGGCACGACCCAGGTCTGGACGCTGCCGGCCGACGGCGGCGAGCCGGAGCAGCTCACGGCGCTGCCGCTCGGGGCCGGCGTCCCGGCGTGGAGCCCCGACGGCAGCCGGATCGCGTTCACCGCCCCCGTCGACCCCGCCCCCGGAGGCACCGGCCCGGTCGTGTCCACCGGGCTCGGCTACCAGAGCGACGGTGCCGGCACCATCGGCGCGACCCGCACCCAGCTGCACGTGCTCGACGTCGCCTCCGGCGACTGCCGCCAGGTGAGCGACGGTCCCGAGCACGCCGGCGAGCCGGCCTGGGCCGCCGACGGCCGCACCCTGGCCTTCACCCGCCGGGTGGGGGAGGACAGCGACCTCACCTTCCGCACCGCGGTGCACCTGCTCGACGTCGACGACGCCGCGGGCCGCCCCCGCGTCGTCGCGCTCGAGGACGGCGTCGCCGTCGCGGTGTCCCTCGCCGAGGACGGCAGCCTCCTCGTCGTCGGCTGGCCCGGCGACCTGGTCGGGCACGCCCACCTGTTCCGGGTCCCGCTCGACGGCGGCGCCCCGGTCGACCTGACCGGCGCGCTGGACCGCAACGTGATGCCCGGTGCGACGGCCTACCCCGGGGCCCGGCCGGTCGACACGCCGGACGGCGTCCTGTTCTGCGTGCGCGACCGCGGCTGCACCCACCTGTGGCGCACGCACGACGGCGCGGCGGCACCGCTGCTCGACGGCGAGGACCGCGTCGTCTCGGGGCTCTCGGTCGCCGGCGGCACCGCCGCGGTCGCGCTGGCCACCGCCACGTCGTACGGCGAGATGGTCGTCGTCGACCTCGCCACCGGCGCCGAGCGGGTGCTCACCGACCACGGTGCCGCGCTCGCCGACGTCGAGCTGTTCGAGCGCGTCTCGCGCACCTTCACGATCGGCGACGGCACCGAGGTGCAGGCCTGGGTCGTCCGCGACCCCGCCCTGACCGGCCCCGGCCCGCTCGTCGTCGACGTGCACGGCGGACCCCACAACGCGTGGAACGGCGCCGCCGACGAGATGCACCTGTACCACCAGGAGCTCGCCGCCCGTGGCTGGACGGTGCTGCTGGTCAACCCGCGCGGCAGCGACGGCTACGGCGAGGCGTTCTACGACGGGGTGAACGGGGCGTGGGGCGTCGCCGACGCCGCCGACTTCCTCGAGCCGGTCGACGCGCTCGTCGCCGAGGGCCTCGCCGACCCGCACCGGCTGGCCGTGACCGGCTACAGCTACGGCGGCTTCATGTCCTGCTACCTCACCGCCCACGACGACCGCTTCAAGGCAGCCGTCGCCGGCGGGGTCGTGAGCGACCTGGTGAGCATGTACGGCACCTGCGACGACGGCGCCTGCATGAGCCGCTACGAGCTCGGCGGCACGCCGTGGGCCCAGCCCGAGCGCTACGCCGCGATGTCGCCGCTGACGCGGGTGGCCGACGTCCGGACGCCGACCCTGGTGCTGCACGGTGGCGACGACCGCACCTGCGACCTCGGCCAGGCCCAGCAGTGGCACACCTCCCTGCGGGAGATCGGCGTGCCGACCGAGCTGGTCGTCTACCCCGGGCAGTCGCACGCCTTCGTCCTCACCGGCCGCCCGTCGCACCGCCTCGACCACCAGCACCGCACGGTCGACTGGCTCGAGCAGCACACCCGCGCCGCCGGCCGGCCCCGCCTCGACGTCGCGCACTGGCAGCGGCGACTGGCCGCCCTGGCCCGTCGGCACCGCGTCCCGGGCGCACAGCTCGGCGTCCTGCGCCTCTCGCCCGAGGTCGCCGACGAGGTCGTCACCACCTCGTATGGCGTGCTGAACCTCAGGACCGGCGCGCCGGCGACGACCGACTCGCTGTTCCAGATCGGCTCCATCACCAAGGTGTGGACCGCGACCGTCGCGATGCAGCTGGTCGACGAGGGGCTGCTCGAGCTCGACGCACCGCTCGTCGAGGTGCTGCCCGACCTGCGCCTCTCCGACCCCGAGGTCACCAAGACCGTCACGCTGCGCCACCTGCTCAACCACACCAGCGGCATCGACGGCGACGTCTTCACCGACACCGGCCGGGGTGACGACTGCCTGGAGCGCTACGTCGGCGAGCTGGCCGACGCCGGGCAGAACCACCCCCTCGGCGCGACCTGGTCCTACTGCAACTCCGGCTACTCCCTGATGGGCCGGGTGATCGAGCAGGTCACCGGCAGCACCTGGGACCAGGCGCTGCGCGACCGGCTCCTCACCCCGCTCGGCCTCGAGCGGACCGTCACGCTGCCCGAGGAGGCGCTGCTCCACGGCGCCGCCGCCGGCCACGTCGAGCACGAGGGCGAGCAGCACGTCGCGCCGGTCTGGGCGCTGCCCCGCTCGCTCGGCCCGGCCGGCCTGGTCACCGCCGCCGCGGCCGACGTCCTGGCCTTCGCCCGGCTGCACCTGACCGGCGGCCTGGCCGCCGACGGGACCCGGGTGCTCAGCGAGGAGAGCGCCGCCGCGATGGCCGCGCACCAGGCCGACCTGCCCGACAAGATCGTGCTGGGCGACTCCTGGGGCCTGGGCTGGATCCGCTTCGGCTGGGGCGACCAGCGGCTCGTCGGCCACGACGGCAACACCATCGGGCAGGCGGCGTTCCTCCGGCTGCTGCCCGAGCAGGGCCTCGCCGTCACGCTGCTCACCAACGGCGGCCACGCCCGCGACCTCTACGAGGACCTGTACCGCGAGCTCTTCGCCGAGCTGGCCGGCGTCGAGATGCCCGCGCCGTTCGCGCCGCCGACCGACGTCGCGGCCGAGGACGCCGACATCACCCCGTACGTCGGCACCTACCGCCGGCACTCGGTGCTGATGGAGGTCCTCGACGGTGCCGACGGCCCGACCCTGCGGACGACCCTCAGCGGACCGATCGCCGAGATGCTGCCCGACCCGGTCGAGGAGCACCCGCTGGTGCCGGTCGGGCCCGGCCTCTTCGCGGTGCGACCGCCCGAGGTCGAGACGTGGGCCCCGGTGACGTTCTACGCGCTGCCGACCGGGGAGCGCTACGTGCACCTCGGTGTCCGCGCCACCCCGCGGGTGGACTGAGTGACCACGATCGCCGGCGTCGCGACGGCCACCCTGCTGGACGACCTGCGCGTGCTGGTGGAGTGCGAGTCGCCGTCCTCCGACCTGGCCGCGGTCGCCCGGTCGGCCGACGTCGTCGCCCGGGTCGGGACCGAGCGCCTCGGTGTCGCCCCCGAGCGCCTCGTCCTCGACGGGCGGACCCACCTGCGGTGGCGCCTGGGCGACGGTCCCCGGCGGGTGCTCCTCGTCGGGCACCACGACACGGTGTGGCCCCTCGGGACCCTCGCGACCCGGCCCTTCTCGGTGGCCGACGGCGTCGTGCGCGGGCCCGGCTGCTTCGACATGCTGACCGGGCTGGTGATGGCCTTCCACGCCCTCGCCTCGCTCGGCGCGGCAACCGACGGCGTCACGCTGCTGGTGACCGGCGACGAGGAGCTCGGTTCCCCCAGCTCGCGCGGGCTGGTCGAGGACGAGGCGCGGCTCGCGTCGGCGGCGCTGGTGCTCGAGGCGTCCGCCGGCGGCGGGGCGCTCAAGACGGCCCGCAAGGGCGTCTCCCTCTACGAGGTCCGCATCGGCGGTCGTGCCGCGCACGCCGGCCTGGAGCCCGAGCGGGGCGTGAACGCCACCGTCGAGCTCGCCCACCAGGTGCTCGCCGTCGCCGCGCTCGGCGACCCGCGCCTGGGCACCACGGTGACGCCGACCGCCGGCACCACCGGCACGACCAGCAACACGGTGCCGGCGGCGGCGTCGTTCGCGGTCGACGTCCGGGTGCGCACCGTGGCCGAGCAGGACCGGGTCGACGCCGCGATGCGCGCCCTCCGCCCGGTGCTCGACGGCGCCCGGGTGCAGGTGCGCGGGGGACCCAACCGGCCGCCGCTGGAGGAGTCCGCGTCGACGGCGCTGCTCGGGCGGGCCCGGGCGCACGCCCGCGACCTCGGGCTGCCGGACCTCGTGGCGGTGGCGGTCGGCGGTGCGTCCGACGGCAACCTCACCGCCGGTGTCGGGACGCCGACCCTCGACGGCCTCGGGGCGGTCGGCGGCGGGGCGCACGCCGACGACGAGCACGTGCTCGTCGAGCCGGTCGCGGGCCGCACGGCCCTGCTCGCCCGGCTCGTGGCCGACCTGCTCGACCACCCGTCCGCGACGACCAACGCCGCCGTCCCGACTGGTGCGGGACGACCATGACCGGCGCCGAGAACGCCGCCAGCATGGGTGTCGTGACCGACGTGACCGTGACCCGCGCCCACGACCTCGACCTCGCGGTCGGGGCCGCCGACGCCGCCGCCCTGGCGGCCGGGGTCACCGTGCGCACGGTCACCGACCTGCGGGAGCTCGGGGCGGTCGTCGACCTGTTCGCCGTGATCTGGGGGCGCAGCGGGAACCCGCCGATCACCCTCGAGCTCCTGCGGGCCTTCAGCAAGGCCGGCAACTACGTCGGGGGCGCCTTCGACGGCGACCGGCTCGTCGGCGCCTGCGTCGGGTTCTTCCACGCCCCGGCCGACGACGCCCTGCACAGCCACATCGCCGGCGTGGCGCCGTCCGCGACCGGCCGCAGCGTGGGGTTCGCGCTCAAGCTGCACCAGCGCTCGTGGGCGCTGCTGCGGGGCGTCTCGCAGATCGCGTGGACCTTCGACCCGCTGGTGCGGCGCAACGCGCACTTCAACCTCGTCAAGCTCGCCACCGTGCCGGTCGAGTACCTGCCGAACTTCTACGGCGCGATGCCCGACCAGATCAACGGCGGCGACGACACCGACCGGCTGCTGGTCCGCTGGCCGCTGGAGGCCCCCGCCGTCCTCGCGGCCTGCGCGGGGGAGGTCTCGCGGCCGGTCGTGGGGGCCGGTGCCGTGGTCGCCCTCGGCATCGACGCGGGCGGGCTCCCGGTCCGCGGGAGGCTCGACGGCGAGACGTCGCTGGTGCTGGTGCCGCCCGACGTCGAGCGGTTGCGTCGCACCGACCCGGCCGCCGCCCAGCGCTGGCGGGTCGCCGTCCGCGAGGTGCTCACCAGCCTGGCCGCCGACGGGGCCCGGATCGTCGGCCTCGACCACGACGGCGGCTACGTCGTCCGGCACACCGACGCCGGGGAGGTCTTGTCGTGAGCGCGCCCGGGCGCCTGCAGGGCGTCGAGCTCCGCTGGGTGTCGATGCCGCTGGTGTCGCCGTTCCGCACCTCCTTCGCCACCCAGACCAGCCGCGACCTGCTCCTGCTGCGGGTCGTCACCGACGCCGCCGAGGGGTGGGGGGAGTGCGTGGCCATGGCCGCGCCGCTCTACTCCGAGGAGTACGTCGACGGGGCGGCCGACGCGCTGCGCCGCTTTCTCGTGCCGGCCCTCGCCGCGGCCGGGCCGGTCCCCGCGACGTCGGTGGCCTCGGTCCTGGCGCCGTTCCACGGCCACCGGATGGCCAAGGCGGCGCTGGAGATGGGCGTCCTGGACGCCGAGCTGCGGGCCGAGGGCCGACCGCTCTCGCGCGAGCTCGGGGCCGTGCACGACCGGGTCCCGTGCGGCGTCTCGGTCGGCATCATGGACGACGTCGGCGCGCTGCTCGACGCCGTGGGCGGCTACCTCGAGGAGGGCTACGTCCGGATCAAGCTCAAGATCGAGCCCGGCTGGGACGTCGAGCCGGTGCGCGCGGTCCGCGAGCGGTTCGGCGACGACGTCCTGCTGCAGGTCGACGCCAACACCGCCTACACCCTGGCCGATGCCCGGCACCTCGCGCGGCTCGACCCCTTCGACCTGCTCCTGGTGGAGCAGCCGCTGCCCGAGGACGACCTCCACGGGCACGCGGACCTCGCCCGGCTGATCACCACCCCGGTCTGCCTGGACGAGTCGATCACCTCGGCCCGGACGGCAGCGGCCGCGATCCGTCTCGGCGCCTGCCAGGTGGTCAACATCAAGCCCGGGCGGGTCGGCGGGTACCTCGAGGCACGCCGGATCCACGACCTGTGCGTCGCCCACGGCGTACCGGTCTGGTGCGGGGGGATGCTCGAGACCGGTCTGGGGCGCGCCGCCAACGTGGCCCTCGCCGCCCTGCCCGGGTTCACGATGCCGGGGGACACCTCCGCCTCGGGCCGCTACTACGCCCGCGACATCACCGCACCGTTCGTGCTCGACGACGGCCACCTCCCGGTCCCGACCGGTCCGGGTCTCGGCGTCGAGCCGCTGGCCGAGGAGCTCGCCGCGGTCACGACCGCGACGGAGTGGATCGCCGTCTGAGACGTCCTGGTTCGTCCGGGGGTACAGCATCGGGCTCGGATCCGGTGCGCCACGACGAACCCCCGGGTCGGCCGGGCCCCTAGGGTCGGGTCGTGAACCCGGTGACCGGCCTCCGCCCGCGCGCCAGCCTCGGCCGCGTCCTCGACGACCTCGGGGCCACGCTGCTCGACCTGGTGGCCGGCGACGTGGACGGCACGCCCGAGATCGGCGGCGTCGTCATCCACGACCCGATGGACGCCCCGGTGCTGCCCGGGGGAGCGCTGGTGCTCGGCGTCGGCGTGGACACCCCCGCCCGGGTCGTCGACCTGCTCGGCGTCCTGGGCGAGCAGCGGGCGGCGGGCCTGGTCGTGCGGGGCCCGGTGCAGCCCACCGACGCGGTCGCGGACGCCGTCGCGGCCACCGGCGTCGCGCTGCTCGCGCTCAGCCCGGGCGCGCCGTGGGCGCACCTGGCCTCGATGCTGCGCTCGCTGCTGGCCGAGGGAGACCTCGCGGTCGGCGGCGCCGAGTCGCTGGGCGGGCTGCCGTCCGGCGACCTGTTCGCGGTCGCCAACGCCATCGCCTCGCTGCTCGACGCCCCGGTCACCATCGAGGACCGCAGCTCGCGGGTGCTGGCCTTCTCGGGCCGCCAGGACGAGGCCGACCCCTCCCGGGTCGAGACGATCCTCGGCCGCCAGGTCCCCGAGCGCTACGCCCGGGCACTCGCCGAGCAGGGCGTCTTCCGCGACCTGCACCGCAGCGACCGGCCCGTCTTCGTCACCCCGATCCCGATGGACGGCGACACCTTCACCCGGCCCCGGGTGGCGGTGGCGGTCCGCGCCGGCGACGAGGTGCTCGGCTCCATCTGGGCCGCCGTGCCCGGCCCGCTGAGCGAGGAGCGCACCGAGGCGCTGTGCGACGCCGCCAAGCTCGTCGCCCTGCACCTGCTCCGCGTCCGCGCCGGCGCCGACGTCCAGCGCCGGCTCCGGGCCGACCTGCTGAGCACCGCGCTAGAGGGCGGCGTCCGGGCCCGGGAGGCGCTCGACCGGCTCGGCCTCGGGGGGCAGCAGCTGATGGTGCTCGGCGTGGCCGTCGCCGGCTCCGACGTGGGCGACGGCGACACCGACGACGCCGTGGTGGCCCACGAGCGCGAGCGGCTCAGCGACGCCTTCGCCGTCCACCTCGGCGCCGTGCACCCCAAGGCGGCCGCGGCCCTGATCGGCGGGGTGGCCTACGGGCTGGTGCCGGCCCCCGGTGCGGGCGGCGCGGAGGAGCGTGCGGTCCGGATCGGTCGCGAGTTCCTCGACCGGGTCGGCGACCGCCGCGGCGGGGTGGTCGGGGTCGGCCCGGCCGCCGGCGACGTCGCCGCGCTGGCGCGCTCTCGCCAGTGCGTCGACCGGGCGCTGCGGGTGCTGCGCGACGAGCACGGCCAGCGCGACCGCGACGGCGCCCGGCGGGTCGCCCGGCTGGCCGACGTCCACTTCGAGGCGCTGGTGCTCGAGATGCGCGACCTGATGGCGGCCCGCGGCGAGCGGCCCGAGGGGGCGCTGGCCCGGCTGGCGGCCTACGACGCGCAGCACCGCACCAACCTCGTGGAGACCCTCCAGGCCTGGCTGGAGGCGTTCGGCGACGTGGTCGCCGCGGCCGAGGCGCTCTTCGTGCACCCCAACACCTTCCGCTACCGGCTGCGCCGGGTGGCGGAGGTCGGCGAGATGGACCTCGCCGACCCCGACGTCCGCTTCGGCGCCCTCCTCCAGCTGCGCCTGGTCCCGCCGGGCGCGGCCGGGACCGACGCCGAGGAGGGGTGAGCGGGTCTCAGCCGGCGGGGTCGGCGTCCCCGCGCCGCTCGTGCAGGCGCTGCTCGGCGGCGGCCCGGTAGGCCAGGCACGGGGCGTCGGCGTCGCGGTGCCTCTCGGTGAGGTGGAAGATCCAGCGGTCCATCGCGGCCATGTAGCCGTTGTCGTCGCCGGGCCGGTACGCCGACCAGGCGCGCCCGCCCTTGGCCACGCACGTCGTGCAGCCGATCTTGTAGACGAACTGCTCGTCGGCCCCGAGCTCGATGCGGACCGTCGCCAGCGGACCGGCCTCGACCTTCGCCTTGCGCTCGCGCGCCGACCGACTCGCCACCATCTGCCCACCCCTGTCCGTGTGTCGGGAGGAGCCTACGGGGGCGCCGCCGGCGCGGACGAGGAGCGGGTCGGGGGCCACCCCGGTGGGTGCGGGCCGGTCCGTAGGTTGGGGGGATGGACACCACCTCCCCGCCCACGGCCCTGGTCGTCGGCGCCACCGGGATCGCCGGATCCGCGCTCTGCCGACTGCTGGTGGGCGAGGGCCGGACCGTGCTCGGGCTGTCGCGCCGCTCCTCCAGCGAGGTCCCCGGGGTCGTCGGGGTGACCGCCGACCTGACTGACGCCGAGGGGCTGCGCCGGGCGCTGGACGGGCACCGCCCCACGTCGGTGTTCATCACCGCCTGGGCGCGCCAGGACACCGAGGAGGAGAACATCCGGGTCAACGCCGCGATGGTCCGCGACGTCCTGGACGCCGTGCGGCCCGCGGGATCGGTGCGGCACGTCGCGCTGGTGACCGGCCTCAAGCACTACCTCGGCCCGTTCGAGGCCTACGGCCAGGGCGACGTGCCCGACTCGCCGTTCCACGAGGACGAGGACCGCCTGCCGTACCCGAACTTCTACTACGCGCAGGAGGACGAGCTGTTCGCCGCCGCCGCCCGCGACGGCTTCACCTGGAGCGTGCATCGGGCGCACACGATCATCGGCTCGGCGGTGGGCAACGCGATGAACATGGGCCAGACCCTCGCGGCCCAGGCGGCGATCTGCCGGGCGACCGGGCGGCCCTTCGTCTTCCCCGGCTCGAGGACCCAGTGGGACGGTCTGACCGACATGACCGACGCCGGCCTGCTGGCCGAGCACCTGTGGTGGGCGGCCACGACGCCGGCGGCCGCCGACACCGCCTTCAACATCGCCAACGGCGACCTCTTCCGTTGGCGCTGGCTGTGGCCGCGCCTGGCCGAGCGGCTGGGGGTCGAGCCGGAGGGGTTCTCCGGTGGGCCGCGCCCGCTGGAGGAGCAGATGGCCGGGTCCGGACCGGTGTGGGCCCGCCTGGCCGGGGCCCACGGCCTGCGCGAACCCGACCTGGACCGCGTCGCGTCCTGGTGGCACACCGACGGCGACCTCGGCCGCGACCTCGAGTGCCTCACCGACATGGCCCGCAGCCGTGCGGCGGGCTTCGTCGGCCACCGCTCCACCCTGCAGAGCTTCCTCGACCTGTTCGACCGGCTCGAGTCCGACGGGGTCGTGCCGCGCCCGTGACACGAGGACGCCCCCGCCGGAGTCCGGCGGGGGCGTCTCGGTGCGGGTCCGGGGACCTGCGGTGCTTGTGGGCAGGGGCGGGGTCGAACCGCCGACCTATCACTTTTCAGGCGATCGCTCGTACCAACTGAGCTACCTGCCCCCACAAGCGGACTTGCGACGTGAACCATACCGGAGCGGCGCGGCCGGTGTGAACCCGGCCCGGACGCGGTGACGCGTCCCGGTCAGCGGACGTCGCGCTCGGCGATCCGGCGCCGCACGGTCGCCTGGACCCGGTCGTCGACGAAGGGGTCGTCGGGTCCGAGGTCGGGGTGGAAGACCCACGTGACCCCGCCGAAGGCGTCGACCAGGTCGCCGCCAGGAGCGGTCGGCACGCGCAGGCACGAGTCGTGCAGCAGGTCGAGGACGGGGATGCCGAGGCTCTGGGGACGCCGGCCGGACAGCACGACGTTCAGGCCGGCCTGGGCGCCGTTGAGCACGAGCTGGTGGACCGCCGCCACCGAGGCGTCGTCGAGACCGCTCGGGAAGTCGGGCAGCAGCAGCAGCCGCCCCGGTCGGTGCTCGGGAGCCAGGTCGTCGAGGCCGCGGGATCGGCGGGCCAGGAGCACCAGGTTGACGTGCTCGACGTGCTCCTGGAGCAGCCGCGCGGCGCTGGTCGGGTCGGTGGCCGGCGGCTGGTCGGTCGGCAGGTGGCCGAGTCCCGCGCGGGCGCCGACGTCGACGACGGCGACCCGCGGCGCCCGCGGCAGGGCCACCAGGATCCGCGTCGTCAGGGCGGCCATCATCCGGCCGGCGACGACCTCGCCGCCGTCCTCGAGCTCGATCCAGACCGGCGGGGCGAGCGGCAGGACACGGAGCATCGGCAGGCGGAAGTCGGGCGCGGACTCCAGGGCCAGCTCGCCGAGGCGGAAGGCCCAGGCGGGCTCCGGACGGTTCGCCGGGTCGTCGTCGCCCCACGCCGGGGCCGACCACGGCGCCAGCGCGGCCGGCAGCACCCGGGCCAGGTCGGCGAGCTCACCGGTGAGCTGGGCCAGGTCGGCGTGGTGACGGGCCCGGGCCTCGGCGACGAGCTGGTCGCGTCGCCGCTGCGCCTCGGCCCGGGCGGCGTCGCCCCGGGGGCCGATCCGCATCGACGGGTCACCGACGACCTGCTCGAGGTCGCGCTCGAGCCGCTGCTCGGCGAACGCCTCCGAGGACTCGAACGAGGCGGTCGTGCGCGACGCGTCGTCGAGGATCATGCCGATCCGCCGCACCGGGTCGTCGACGACCATCGGCGCCGGCTGGGCCGGCTCTGCCGACTGTCCGGGCGGTACGGGCGGGGGCGGGGGAGCCGGCGGTGCGGGCGCGGAGGCCGGCGCCGGGGCGCCGTGGGCCGCCGCGAGGGCGGCCGGTCCGCCGGCGTACCCCTGGGCGAGGGCCCGGACCTTCCACGCCCCCTCGCGCCGGTAGACCTCGGCCATCACCAGGGCGGTCTCGACGCTGAGCCGCTCGGGCGTCACGGTGAAGGCCACGGCGCCGTCGGTGGTGAGCAGCTGGGCGGTCGGGGCGGGGCCGAACCCGGTGGCCACGACCACGACCCGGGCGACCGCCGCGTCGACGTCCGGCAGGTGCACGGTCACGCCCTCGACGGCGCCGCCGAGGTGCTCGACGCCGCTGCGCGACGGCGCCGTGGCGTCGACCCAGGCCGCCGCGTCGAGCGCCCGGCCGTCGGTGCCCAGCAGCAGCGCGGACACCCGGGCGCCCGCGACGTAGGCCGTGACGCGGGCGTCCGGCCAGGGCCGATTCTCCCCGCTGCGCAGGGCGGTGGGGTCGGCCACCGGGCTACTTGGTGAGGTAGGCGTTCAGCAGCGGCAGGGCGTCGAGCGGCGTCTTGGCCTGGATGCCGTCGCCGATGGCGGTGAACTTCCAGTCCGAGCCGACCCGGTGCAGCTTGGCCATCACCATGCCGGTGTAGGCCATGCCGCCGGTCAGCGTGTACCGCGCGAGCTCGCCGTCGGTGTGGTCGATGAGGCGGCAGAAGGCGTTCTGGATCTGCTCGAAGGTCTGGCCCTGGTAGCTGGTCACGATGAAGAAGACCGTGTCGACGTGCACCGGCACGCGGGTCAGGTCGACGGCCACGACCTCGTCGTCGCCCTCGCCCTCGCCGGTGCGGTTGTCACCCATGTGCTGGATGGAGCCGTCCTTGGTGGTGAGGTTGTTGTAGAACGCCAGGTCGGCCACCTGGCCGCCGGCGAACAGCACCGCCGAGGCGTCGAGGTCGACGTCGACCTCGCGGCTCCCGAAGAAGCCGCCCTTCTTGATCGCGTCCCAGCCCAGGCCCATCCGGACCATCGTCAGCTTCTGGTTGCCGTCCTTGACGAGGTTGACCGTCTGGCCCTTGGTGAGGTTCACCGGGCGGCCCTTGGTCAGGTTGACGCCGCCACCGGACGCGGCGGACGCGGCCGCCGGGGCGGGCGGCGGCGGGGGCGTCGAGGAGGACGGCGGCGGGGGCGGCGGGTCGGGGTCGACGGCGGCGTGGCCGGCTGGCCGTAGACCGGGGCCGGCGGCGGGGGAGTGGGTGCGGCGGCGGCCGGGGCGGCCGGGGCGCGGCGGCGGAGGGGTCGGGGCGGCCGGAGCAGCCGGGGCGGCGGGCGGGGCCGGCTCGTCGCTGGCGTCGATGCCGTGGTCGCTGAGCAGCGCGGCCAGCCCGCCGGCGTAGCCCTGGCCGACGGCGCGGACCTTCCAGGCGCCCTGGCGGCGGTAGATCTCCAGCGGCATGACGATGGTCTCCGACGACAGGTCGGTCATCGCGAACTCCACCAGCGGCGTCCCCGTGCCGTCGGCCACCCGGGCGACCGGCTGACCGACCTGCCCGAAGGTCTTCCCGCCGTCGTCGAGGGAGGTGACGAGGCGGACGATCTCGACGTCGGCCGGCACCGCGGCGAGGTCGATCACGACCTGCCACCCCGCGCCACCCGACGGCGACCTGCACTCCACGCCGGGTCCGACGGGGGCGTTGTAGAAGACGAAGTCGCTCTCGCCACGGACTTTCCCGCCGGGAGCCAGCAGCAGCGCGGACAGGTCGGCGGTCGCGGCGACGTCGACCGTCACCGTCAGCTGCGTCGCGTCGAGCGGAGCGTTGGTGCCTTTGGTCAGCTGGATCATGCGTCCGTGGTCCTGTCGTCGTGCGGGCGGGATCGGCTCGGGGGAGCCGCGTGAGGGCAACCTACCTGCGCGGCCTGAACGGGGCGAGACACCTGTCCGCGCCGGCACCGGGGGGCCGTCTAGGATGGACGCCGTTCCGGCCCCCATCGTCTAGCGGCCCAGGACCCCGCCCTTTCACGGCGGTAGCACGGGTTCGAATCCCGTTGGGGGTACCCCGGTCGCGCGGCGCACGCCCCGCCGCACGTGCTCAGCGCGCGGGAGCGTGCTGACGCCGCCGCTCGTCGCGCTGACGCCTCAGCCGCCGCACCAGCAACGGGTAGGCGGCCAGCGCCTCGGGTCTCTCGATCAGCTCGCCGACCACCTGCTGGTAGGCGGTCGGGCTCAGCGAGAACAGCTCGCGCAGTGCTGCCTCCTTGGCGCCGAGGAGCTGCCACCAGGACTGCTCGAACTCCAGAACCTCGCGCTCGCGCGCCGACAACGTCGCCATCCCCACGTCCCCCACACCGGAGACGCTAGCCGCCGGCCTCGGCCCGCCACCCGCGAACGAGCCGGCGTCGCCCTTCCGGGTGACCCGTGGCGTGCGCCCCGGGTCCCGCCACGACCCCGGCCGCCTGGTGGCTCCGTGGGCTCCCGCACGATAGGTTCGCCCTGGCTCGAACAGCGGGCCGGTCGACGATCGCAGCCGACACGGACCCGTTCTCCGTCTGCCATCCCTGACAGCGGAGATCCCCATGGTCCCCAGCCCCGACACCCCCGCCGACCTCGCCGCCGTCGCGGAGTCCCTCAACGACAGCACCAGCGCCGTCGAGATGCTCCAGGCCATCGTCGCCGTCGCGCGTGACGCCCTCGAGGAGATCGACCACGTCGGGATCACCCTGCGCCCGCGCAAGGGACCGATGTCGACCGACGCCTCCACCGACGAGACCGTCCTCGCGCTCGACCAGATCCAGTACGACCTCGACGAGGGGCCGTGCGTCAGCGCCGCCCGGGGGCCCGGGACCGTCGTGGTCGCCGAGCACCTGCGCCACCACGGCGACTGGCACGAGTTCGTGCAGCGGGCGATCCCCCACGGCGTCCGCTCGGTCCTCGCGGTGCGGCTCTTCACCCACGACGGCACCGTCGGGGTCCTCAACATGTACTCGGTCACCAGCGACACCATCAGCGCCGAGACGCGCGACACCGCCGAGCTGTTCGCCACCCACGCCGCCTACGCCTGCGGCCACCGCCGCCAGGTCGACGACCTGCACCTGGCGCTGGAGACCCGCGAGCTCATCGGCAACGCCGTCGGCATCGTCATGGAGCGCTACGACCTCGACCGCGACCGCGCCTTCGAGTACCTCGTCCGCACCGCCTCGACCAGCGAGGTCAAGCTGAGGGTCCTCGCCGCCGAGCTCGTCGGAGGGGGCCCACGGTCGCGATCCGACCCCTCGATTGGGAGGCGGCGGCGAGTCTGAGTTACAGTTCCACCGCTCCACTCGTGGGAGCGACAGCAGCACCAGTAGTTCGAGATGGCCCCGTAGCGCAGTTGGTTAGCGCGCCGCCCTGTCACGGCGGAGGCCGCGGGTTCGAGTCCCGTCGGGGTCGCAGGAGAACGCCCCAGGTCCATGACCTGGGGCGTTCTGCTTTTTCCCCTCGGGCAGGATGGGCGCGTGCCGATGGAGATGGACCGCGACGCCTTCGAGGCCCTCGTCGACCGGGCCCTCGACGCGATCCCCGACGAGCTGGCCTCGCTGGTCCGCAACGTGGTGGTCCTGGTCGAGGACGAGCCGCCGGCCGACGAGCCGGCCGACCTGCTCGGCCTCTACGACGGGATCGCGCTGACCGAGCGCAACGACGTGATGATGGGCGGCCTGGAGCTGCCCGACCGGATCTTCGTGTTCCGCAACCCGCTGCTCGACTACTGCGACGACGAGGACCAGCTGACCGAGGAGGTCCGGATCACCGTCGTCCACGAGATCGCGCACCACTTCGGCATCGACGACGCCCGGTTGCACGACCTGGGCTACGCCTGACCCGTCCGCGTCAGCCGACCTGCTGGCCGACTCACCGGCCGACCCACTGGCCGACCCACCAGCCCAGGGCCGCCGCGCCGACCGACGCGACGATCGTCCCCGCGGCGTAGGCGGCGCCCCGCCGCCCGAGGCGCACCGTCTGCACCGCGAACGCCGAGTACGTCGTGAGCCCGCCGCAGAAGCCGACCCCCAGCAGGGCGTAGGTCCCACCGTCGACCGACGCGGCGACCAGGAGGCCCAGCACGAGGGAGCCGGCGACGTTCACCGCCAGGGTGCCCCAGGGGACGTCGTCGTCGAGCCGGGTCACGACCCAGAAGCGGAGCGGTGCCCCCACCGCCGCGCCCAGGGCGACCAGCAGGGCGCTCACGCGTCACCGCCCTCGGTCGCGGCCTCGGCGCGCGCGCCGGGGTCCGACCACCGCGTGGCCAGCACCACGACGGCGCAGCAGGCCACCAGGGTGGCCACGACGTACGCCACCGCGAGCCCGGCCCGGCCGTCGGCCAGCAGCGCCCGCGTCTCCTCCGCGTAGGCCGACAGGGTGGTGTAGCCGCCGAGCAGGCCGGGTCCCAGGGCCGCGGTCCAGGCGACCGAGCGGCGCACCGGGCCCAGGGCGGGCAGCAGGGCGAGCAGGAACGCGCCGGTGACGTTGATCGCGAACGTCGTCCAGGGGAAGCCGTCGTGGTGCGGGAACCACTCGCCGAGCGCGTACCGGAGCGTGGCCCCGAGCGCCCCACCGAGGGCGACGACCGGCAGCAGCCGGCCCGGCGGGCTCACGAGACGCTGGAGCGTCGCTGCTCGGACCCGGTGGACGTCGGGAACGCGGTCGGCTCGCCACCGTCGGCCTGGCGGACGAACTCACCGAGGAACCAGGTCTGGAAGGTGTGCTGCTCGGGTGTGCGTGCCAGCGAGAGCATCTTCTCCTCGCGGGCGAAGGCGTCGGTGAGGTCGAGCAGCTCGACGAAGCGCCGGACGCCGCGGGCCTCGGTGCGCCCCATCACGACCTCGAGGTCGGTGTGGGTCAGGCCCTCCTCCTGCGCCCGCCCGACCTCGTCGCGCATCGCGCCGAGGGTGAGCGGCCGACCGAGCTGGGCGAAGACGTCGGCGAGGTCCTTGGCCAGCGGGTAGTCGGCCTCGTGGGCCATCGCGAGCAGGCGCACCTCGCGGCGCAGCTCGCGGAAGTGGTTGTAGAAGGAGGCGTAGTCCCTGACCGGCACGTTGAGCAGGCGGAAGCGCATCGGGTCGGCGGGCTGGTCCCCGCCCTGCTGGCCGTTGCCGCCGACGAGGCCGGTGATGATGCCCTCGGCGCCGTCGTCCTCGGCGAACTCGGCGGCGGGCGCGCACCAGACGGTCTTGCCCTCGTCCTCGATGTCGGCGCCCCAGGCGTCGCTGGCCCGGGCGACGATGCTGAGCCCGCGGCCGAAGGTCAGCAGGTCGTCGAGGTCGTCGCCGGTGGGCGGGGCCGGCAGCGCCGGTGCCTCGGTGGAGCCGTCGCCCACCTCGATCCGCGGGTGCTCGCGGGTGCCCCGGACCCGGACCCGGATCGGCGGGGCGCCGTGCAGCAGCGCGTTGGTGACCAGCTCGGAGACCGCCATCTCGGCGCACTCGACGAGGTCGCTGCGGCCGATGTCGACGAACGTGGCGACGACCCATCGCCGCGCGTCCTGCACGCTGCGAGGACCGGCACCCAGCGAGAGTGCAGGCCGGTTCAGTGGCACGTCGGTGACTCCGGGTCAGGGGCGATGGGCAGACGGGTGGGTGCGCGACACGGGGAGGGACCGGATCTCGGCTCGCCTACCCGCCCGCGAACGGGCCAAACGTAGGAGGTTGAAATTACTTCCATCCTGCCGCTGTGACCGACCAGACTCGCCCGCAAGATGGTGGCGGGAAGGGGTCGTTCGGGACAATGGTTGTTCCTACGACACCCCACCACGATCACGGAGCCCTCCATGTCGAGCAGTGCGAGCAAGTCCCAGCCGACCGACCACGGTGGCGTCCACCGTGTGGTGGTCGTCGGATCCGGGTTCGGCGGCCTGTTCGGCACGAAGGCCCTCAAGCGCTCCGACGTCGACATCACGATGGTGGCCAAGACCACCCACCACCTCTTCCAGCCGCTGCTGTACCAGGTGGCCACCGGCATCCTGTCCGAGGGCGAGATCGCCCCGCCGACCCGCGAGATCCTCGCGCGGCAGAAGAACGCGCGGGTGCTGCTCGGCGAGGTCACCGGCATCGACCTCGACGACCGCACCGTCACCTCCCACGTGCTCGGACGCACGATCACGCTCGGCTACGACTCGCTGATCGTCGCCGCCGGCGCCGGGCAGTCCTACTTCGGCAACGACCGCTTCGCCGAGTTCGCCCCCGGCATGAAGAGCGTCGACGACGCCCTCGAGCTGCGCGGGCGGATCTTCGGCGCCTTCGAGATGGCCGAGCTCGGCGCGAGCCGCGGCGAGGACGTCGACCACCTGCTCACCTTCGTCGTCGTGGGCGCGGGCCCCACCGGCGTCGAGATGGCCGGCCAGATCGCCGAGCTCGCGCACCGCACGCTCAAGCGCGACTTCCGCTCGATCAACACCCGCACCGCCCGCGTGCTCCTCGTCGACGCCGCGCCCCAGGTGCTGCCGCCGTTCGGGCACAAGCTCGGCCTCTGGACCAAGGAGAAGCTCGAGAAGATGGGCGTGGAGGTGATGCTCGGCGCCATGGTGACCGACGTCTCCGAGCGCGGCCTCACGGTCAAGTTCAAGGACGGCCGCGAGGAGACGATCGCCGCGGTCACCAAGGTGTGGGCCGCCGGCGTCCAGGCCTCCCCGCTGGCCAAGGTCCTCTCCGAGCAGACCGGGACGCCGCTCGACCGGGCCGGCCGGATCGCGGTGAACCCCGACCTCACGCTCACCGGCTACCCCGAGGTCTTCGTCGTCGGCGACATGATCGCCCTCGACAACCTGCCGGGCGTCGCGCAGGTCGCGATCCAGGGCGCCAAGTACGCCGCCAAGGAGATCGACGGCCGCCTCAAGGGCAAGCCGTCGCAGGGCCCGTTCAAGTACTTCGACAAGGGCTCGATGGCCACGATCAGCCGGTTCAACGCCGTCGCGGCGATCGGCAAGGTGCGACTGACGGGCTTCATCGCCTGGCTGATGTGGCTGGCGGTCCACCTCGTCTACATCACCGGCTTCAAGAACCGGCTCTCCGCGGTGATGCACTGGTTCGTCTCCTTCCTGGGCCGCGGCCGCTCCGAGCGGACCTCGACCGAGCAGCAGATCTTCGCCCGCACCGCCCTGGCGCGGCTCGAGCGCGGCGCGGTCGACCTGGTCTCCCGGCCGGGGGAGTCCGAGGAGGTCCACCCGACCGAGACCCGCGAGCAGCTCGAGGCGCGGGCCCTCGAGGAGGTCCGCCTCACCGACGAGAGCAAGCGCGGCGTGAAGACGGCGGCCGGCCGGATCTGAGCCCGATAACCGGTTGAGGGCGCTCCTCGCGCCCTGGTGGGATCGGGCATGACCGCGCTCGCCCTGCCCGACGTCCGGCTGCGCACCACGTGGGCGGCGACGCTGGCCGAGTTCGCCGCGGCCGTGCCGGGGGCCGGGTACCCGCACGGCTCGGGCGTGCACCCCGGCCGCCCGCCGGCGCTCGACGGCGACGGGTGCGCGGCGTTCGTCGCCGAGGCCCGGTGCCACGCCGACCCGGCTGCCGCCCTGCCCGACGGCCGGGTGCACTGCACCTACTTCTGGGTCCTCGACGCCGAGCCGCAGCCCTGGGAGGCCGAGGACCCGATGGTGGGGTTCGTCGCCGTGCGGCACCGGCTCAACGACTTCCTGCTCGAGCTGGGTGGTCACATCGGCTACTCGGTGCGTCCCTCGCGCCGCGGCCGGGGGCACGCCGGCCGGGTCCTCGGGCTGGCGCTGGCGCACGCGCGCGGACTGGGTCTCGACCGCGCGCTGCTCACCTGCGACGTCGACAACGAGGCCTCGCGGCGCACGATCGAGCGGGCGGGCGGCGTCCGGGAGGACACCCGCCAGGACAAGCACCGCTACTGGGTCGACCTGGGGCCCGCCCCGGGGCGCGAGCCGCACCCAGTTCGCTGAACGATCGTTCGGATTTCTCGGGGGGCAGTGCCAGACTGGCCGACGTCCGGTCCACCCCCGTCCCCAGGAGCACCCATGACCTTCGGTCCGTCCGGCATGTACCCCGCCTACCCCGCCCCGAGCGACGCCGCCGTGCGCCACCACGAGGCGATGCTGGCGTTCATGCGCGAGGAGGTCTTCCCGGCCGAGGCGGCCTACGAGTCGTACCGGCACCAGGCCGGGGAGGGCGACCACACGGCTCCGCCGGTCATCGAGGACCTCAAGGCCAAGGCCCGCGAGCGTGGCCTGTGGAACCTGTTCCTGCCCTCGGAGAGCGGCCTGACGCAGCTGGAGTACGCGCCGATCGCCGAGCTGTCGGGGTGGAGCAACGAGCTCGCGCCGGAGGCGATCAACTGCCAGGCGCCCGACACGGGCAACATGGAGCTGCTGCACCTCATCGGCACCGAGGCCCAGCAGGCCGAGTGGCTCGCGCCGCTGCTGGCCGGCGAGATCCGGTCGGCGTTCGCGATGACCGAGCCGCGGGTGGCCTCCTCCGACGCCACCAACGTCGAGACGCGGATCGTGCGCGACGGCGACGAGTACGTCATCAACGGGCGCAAGTGGTGGATCTCCGGTGCCGCCGACCCGCGCTGCCGCGTGCTGATCGTGATGGGCAAGACCGACCCGGACGCCGAGACCCACCGCCAGCAGTCGATGGTGATCGTGCCCGTCGACACCCCCGGCGTCGACGTCCAGCGCTCGCTGCCGGTCTTCGGCCGGCAGGACCAGCACGGGCACTGCGAGGTCCAGCTGAGCGACGTCCGCGTGCCGGTGACCAACGTCCTCGGCGAGGAGGGTGGCGGGTTCGCCGCCGCGCAGGCGCGGCTCGGCCCGGGCCGGATCCACCACGTCATGCGCGCCCTGGGTGCCGGCGAGCGCGCGCTCGCGATGATGGTCTCCCGCGCCCAGGAGCGCCGCGCCTTCGGTGGCCCGCTCTCCGACCAGTCGGCGGTCCGCGAGCGGATCGCGGAGTCGCGCATCGAGCTGGAGCAGGCCCGGGCCCTGTGCCACCACGCGGCCTTCGTCGTCGACAGCGAGGGCAACAAGGCCGCCCGACACCTCATCGCGGCGGCCAAGGTCGCGGTGCCCCGCGCGGTGACGTCGGTCGTCGACCGGGCCATCCAGCTGCACGGCGGTGCCGGCGTGACCGACTCGACGCCGCTGGCGATGATGTACGGCTGGCACCGGGCGATGCGGATCTTCGACGGCCCCGACGAGGCGCACCTGACGACGCTCGCGCGCGCCGAGCTCGGGCGCGAGCCGCTCTTCGACCTGCCGCCGTCGATCTTCGACCAGTCGCGCACCGTCGAGCAGTGAACCTCGACACCGTGTTGAAGTCTCACCCGGGTGGGTGAAGGATCTAGACAGGACGTTGCAGTTTGCCCTAGATTCTTAGACATCCCGTTTAGGTCTTTGGAGGCTCCCATGAACGCATCGCCCCTGCGCATCACGCTCGTCGACGAGTCGGACCTCGCCACGGCCGGGCTGCGGACCATCCTCGAGCCGTACGCCGACCGGGTGGCCCTGGTCGACAACCGCGAGGCCCTCGCCGCGCCCGAGGCGATCGACGTCGTGCTCTACGAGCCCGTCGGGCAGACCAGCATGTCGCGCGCCCTGCTGCGCGACCTCCAGGCGATGAGCCGGGCCCAGGCGGCGGTGTTCAGCTGGGCGGGCCCGGAGGCGGTCTCGTCGGCCACCCCTAACCCGCACCTGCCCAAGACCCTGTCGGCGGCCCAGATCGTCCGCTCGGTCGAGCGCCTCGCCGCTGGCCGCTTCGAGCCCATCACCATCCCCGCCCCGCAGGTCGAGGTGGTGGCCCCCGCGGCGTCGACCCCGGAGCGCCGGACCACCGAGGACGACGGCGGGCTGACGGCCCGCGAGCGGGAGATCGTGGGCCACATCGTCTCCGGGCTCAGCAACCGCGAGATCGGCGACGCCCTCTCGCTCAGCATCAACTCGGTCAAGACCTACATCCGCAGCGCCTACCGCAAGATGGGCGTCGAGCGGCGCACGCAGGCCGTCCTGTGGGGCCTCTCCCGTGGTCTCGGCTCGGACCCGACGCCCGCGCTCGTGGGCTGACGTGGACACGACGCACGCCCGTCCTCCACACTCTCCTCCACAAGCTGTGGAGATCTCGGGTCGAGGAGGTGGACGGGGTGTCGAACTCCGCCCGGGCGCCCGTGTCTGACGACGCGTCGCTGAGCATCGGCGACCTGGCCGAGCGCACCGGCGTGAGTGCCGCGACGCTGCGGGTGTGGGAGAGCCGGCACGGTTTCCCGGTGCCGCACCGCCGCGCGAGCGGGCACCGGCGCTACGACGCCCAGCACGTGGCCACCGTCCGCGACGTGGTCCGGCGGCGCGAGGAGGGGATCCGGCTCGACGTCGCCATCCGCCTGGCCCGGGCCGCGACGCACGACGTCCCGGAGCCGGCGGCCGGTCCGCCCGGCAACGGCTCGGTCTACGCGCGGCTGCGCCAGACGCACCCGGGGCTGATGCCCCAACGGCTGCGCAAGTCGACGCTGCTCGGTCTCTCCTGGGCGATCGAGGACGAGTTCTGCTCGCACTCGCAGCGGGCCCACGTCTTCGGTGCCTTCCAGAAGGAGAAGCACTACCGCGCGGCGCAGACACGGTGGTCGGACCTGGCCCGCACCAACACCTCGACGCACGTCTTCGCCGACTTCCCCGACGGCGACCCCGGTGGGTCGCCGATCGTGGCGGTGCCGCTGGCGCCGCACCACCCGATGGTCCGGGAGTGGGCCGTGGTCTGCGACGGGGAGGACCTGCCCGTCGCGCTGACCGCGTGGGAGCTGCCCGGCCAGGGCGACGTCCGTGACGGCGACCGGGTCTTCGAGTCGGTGTGGACCGTCGACCCGACCGCCGTGCGCGAGGCCAGCCGGGTCTGCGCCCGGGTGGCCGCCGAGGCCGGCGTCCCCGGGGCCGGCGCGCTGACCACCGAGCTCGCCGGGCCGCGGAGCACCGCCGCCGCCGACGTCACCCAGATGACGTCGCTGTTCAACCGCGTCGTCGCCTACGTCGACGGCACGCCGCAGGGGCGGTGACCCCGACCGGTCAGGCCGGCGTCGGGGGCCACTCCTTGGCGACCAGCGTCAGGACGTCGTAGGTCGCGACCGGTTCGCCGCCCGCGTTGGCCACCACGGCGTCCCAGCGCACCTCGCCGTAGTCGGCGTTGGTGCGCGGCGTGATCTGCTTGACGGTGAGGGTGACCGCGATGGTGTCGTCGGCCTTCACCGGGGTCAGGAAGCGGAGGCTGTCGACGCCGAAGTTGGCCAGCACCGGTCCCGGGTCGGGGTCGACGAACAGCCCGGCGGCCAGCGACACCACGAGGTAGCCGTGGGCCACGATGCCACCGAACAGCGGGTTCGCGGCCGCGGCCTCGGGGTCGGTGTGGGCGTAGAACGTGTCGCCGGTGAACTCGGCGAAGTGGTCGATGTCGGCGAGGGTGACCCGGCGCGGCGCGGAGGCGATCGCGTCGCCCACGCGGAGGTCGGCGAGGCTCTTGCGGAACGGGTGGACGTCGCCGACCGCGCGCCGGGAGCCGGTGGTCCAGCGGCCCGTGATCGCGGTGAGCATCTCGGGGGAGGCCTGGACGGCGGTGCGCTGCATGTGGTGCAGCACGCCGCGGATGCCGCCGAGCTCCTCGCCGCCGCCGGCCCGGCCCGGGCCGCCGTGCACGAGGGCCGGCAGCGGCGAGCCGTGCCCGCCCGCCGCGGCCGCCTCGGCGGCGTCGTCGCGGTCGAGCACCAGCACGCGGCCGTGCCACGGGGCCAGGCCCAGGACGACGGAGCGGGCGACCGCGGGGTCGCGGGTGACGACGGAGGCGACCAGGCTGCCCCGGCCGCGCGCGGCCAGCCGGACGGCGTCCGCGACGCCGTCGTAGGCCACCACCGTGCTCACCGGGCCGAACGGCTCGACGTCGTGCGGCTCGACCGCGCCGTCGGCGGCCCGCAGCAGCGCGGGGGAGAGGAACGCGCCCCGCTCCGCGTCCGCGTCGACGACGTCGACGTGGTCGGGGTCGCCGAAGACGATCTCCGAGGAGGCCCGCAGCGACTGGATGGCCTTGCGCACCTCCTCGCGCTGCTCGAGGCTGACCAGCGCCCCCATCCGGACGGCGTCGGAGCGGGGGTCGCCCACCACCACCGTGGCCAGCCGGGCCGCGATCGCCTCGGTCACCGTGGCGGCCAGCGCCCGGGGCACCAGGACCCGCCGGATCGCCGTGCACTTCTGGCCGGCCTTGACGGTCATCTCCGCGACGACGGACCGGACGAACAGGTCGAGCTCGGGG